>JBLMXM010000193.1:0-12556 GCA_050257775.1 Hyphomicrobiales bacterium | reverse complement strand
CGGTCCCGTCCATGCGCGTCAGCCCGAAGCGGACGTTGGGGTTCGCTTCCAGGGTCGCGATCACCGCTGCCTTGGCCTCATCGAAGCGCGATATGCCGTCTCCTTCGTCATCGCTCATGGAACCCGAGGTGTCGAACATGATCATCACGTTGGGCCCCATGGGGGCCGACGCAAAGGGCGGAGACGGGCAGGTCCCCAGGCCGGGGGTGATGGTGGCGCCCACGTTGGCCACCACATAGGCATGATGGTTGGCCGCATCAGTGACGGTCACCGTGATGGCGCCGGCGCCCACGGCCGTAATCGTGACGGTGCTGCCGGCGATGGAGGCCTGGGCGATTGCCGGGTTGCCCGAGGAGACCGTGTACCCGGGGCTTCCGCCGCTGACGGTCACCGTGGCGGTTTGAGTCGGATAAAGGCTCAGGTTGGCCGGAGCTGCCGCCAGCGGCGCTGTCACGGTGACCGCTAGGGTCACGCTGGCGTTGTTGCTGTCCCGGATCGTGATCGTGGCGCTGCCCTGGCCCACGGCGGTTACGGTGATGCTGCTGCCGTTGATGCCGGCGGTGGCCACCGAGGGGTTGCTGGAGGTAACGGTGTAGCCCGGAGCCCCGCCGCTGATCGTTGCGGTCTTGGTTTCGGCGCTCACCATACTGAGCGAATTGGGTTCGACCCTGAGCTGGGCCGAATCCGAATAGGTGATTTCCAAAAACGGACGCCTGGACGCATCGCCATAGGTGCTGCTGTAAAACCATAACCGGTTCTTGGCATCCGGTTCCGTGTTCCGCTTCAAGAGCCAACCGAAGTACTGGTTGTTTGTGAACATCCACTGAACGGAGCTGGTGACATCGAAGGAGAACCAGGTGTTGTTGAAATTGATACTCGTGGAAGCCGCCACGGCAGCTTCGCGATCCGTACCCGAACCGTCGCAACCCCATGCCGACCATTGGGTGGGAACAGTTTGACACCGCCAGGTGACTTCGCCGGTTTGCCCGGTGCTATTGTTCTTGTTGCCTTGATTCCAGCTCTTCAGCACGCGGTGTGCGTCAACAATATTGCCGCTTCCCTCGTTCCCGGCGATATAAACCCATAATTTTGCCGAGATGATTTGGCTGGCGTTTGAAATCGGGATATTGGAAAAGTTGAATTTAATCAGGCCCCGGTACGTCCGGTCATCACCGGTTGCGGTGCCTTTGCGGCCCACGTAGACCGTATCGTAGGCGCCAAAATTGTTCGCACTCGTGCTGCTGTCGATGTAACTGTCCTCGGTAACCGACTTGGAGTTGCAGTCGCTGCATTCCCCCCATGTCTTGGTGATATTGGCGGCTTCGGAATAACCGGGCAGGAGCAACATCGCCAGGGCTGCCAGGATGGGAATCCACATCAGCCGCTTCGCGCGCAGGCTCGATGGCCCTTTCGCTCGTGCTGCCTCCTTGCTGCGGTCGCTGCTTTTATCACATGGCATCATAGCGCACCTCTACTTTTCTTGCATTTTGCCCGCCCTTATGGTGATCCGGGACAGAGCGTTCCCATCACGCGCCGGGACAGTGCCGGTCGAGGTTACTTGGTAGTCGTATCGCAGGAACTTGGTCGGGTCCCAGCCGGCCTGATAGCCGGCGCCGCTGAACTGGGATTTGACCGAATAGGTCCGGTACCTGTGACTGGTTGATAAAGGGACCGCCCCCGGACTCGCATAGTTGGCCGCGGTAAAGGCCGGACCAATCTCATCGGCCTCATCGACGACCCCGTTGCCGTTGTTGTCGATGCCATCGGAGGTACCGAAGTCGCCCGATCCCAGATTGGCGGTCGGAAGGGGATACTGATCGTCCAGCCAATCCACCATCACGTGCCACCCGCTCTCCGCGGTGAAGAAAGCTATTTGGTGCAGCTGGGCATTGGCGGCGATGTTTAACTCGGAATTGCTGGTGCTGACCGCTGAGATTCCGAGAATCGTGAGCAGCACCAGAACCAGCAGCGCCCACACAATAACCGAGCCGTCATCCTTCCTTACGATTTCTCTGATGGTATGCATGCGTGGGAATCCTCTTGGGCTTGCGCCTCAGCCCCGGCGCCGTGCCCCGGTTTTTCAGATATCCGCTCGGACCACGTCCAGCGTTACGGACTTAAGTCCGAAAGCGGGCGTGCAGCTATCCGGAGCAGCATTGTTGTCCCGCCAGCAGACGGTCACGTTAATGGTTTTGGTGCTCCTCATCGGGGAATCATTTTGAACGTCGATCTTCCAGGTATAGACTCCCACTTTAGTCGGCCCTTCGGGAACCACGTTGTTGTAAATCAGCGACATTTCCTCTTCGGCCAACTCCGATGCCATGATAGTCGCTTCGGTACGCATTCGGGCCGCCGCATCACCATTGATGGCTGAAATCTGCATGCTGAACACGGCCAAGATACCGATGGAAAAAATGGCGATGGCCATGAGCATTTCGATCAGGGTGTAGCCTGGACTGCCCCCGGAGGTGCCGTTTTCAATCGCTGCGGATGGTTTCAGGATCATGTCTCCCTCAATTCAGATGCCTATGTTTCGACACTTGACCTTGTCGCTGAGCTGCATCGTGCGTTGGCCCGACGTGGCTTGAATCGTGATGTTTACGTACCGGATGTCCTGCAGATTTGAACCGGTTACGGGTGTGGCAATGACCGAGTCGTCGGCGCGGCGATAGGTAAACGTGATGCTTTGGATTTTCTCGGCCACTCTCTGCCAGGTGCCCGTAGCGGCATCGTAGCGTTCCAGCCACATGTTGAGCGGATCGTGCCGGTAGGCAATGAGCTCGAAGCTGTTGCCGCTGTCGATGGCTCCGTTTTCATTGGTGTCCATGGTGAAGGCGATATCGGTGGCATCGGTGACAGCGCCGCAGCCGTCATGGGGCGCACCGAAGCTCACGAAGTCGGCGACAAAACCCGCAGAGACCGGAGGATCGACCGGACTGTACCCGGCCACGCGTATGTCCCGTTTCAAAAGGTACATGGCCGCCCGGATGTTCTGCTGCATTTCAACCACCTGCTGCTCGGTCGTGTAGCGTCTCATCTGCGCGTTGAAAGCCGCATAAATGGATGCCAGCACAATCGTTGCAATGGCCATGGCCACCATTAATTCCACCAGGGTGAAGCCGCCTTTATTGTGTCTGATCCTCATTGGAGTCGTTTCCTCTTGCACAGGCCGGGTTAATCGATCCGGATATTGCCCACCGAGCTCACGCTGATGGTCTTTTGCTTACCGGATTTATTTTTCAGACAAACCTTGCCCGAACCCAGTCCGCCGGCATTGTTTCGGGGGAGTCCGTCCGAAGCAAAGGCGATGCTGTCGCTCGGATTGGCGAACGAAAGACCGTCTGCCTCGCACCCGGCCTGGGAGGTATCCAGGCTCACCCCCGGATATCCGGACCATTTGCCCGAAAGAAGGATCTGCTCGCCGGCATCCCAGACCAGGTTCTGATTCGAATCGACGAATACCTTGTACGTGGTGGCATCGAAGGAAACGGTGCAGAACGCGGTTCTCCGGATGGCTTCGAGCTTGGCCTTCTGGAAACCGGAATACACGTCCCGTGCAGCCCGGCTGAGCTGGGCCTTGTTGCGCCAGCCGAGTAGGTCCGGTAGGGCGAAGGCGGCCAGGATGGCCAGGATGCCGATCACCGTCAGCAGCTCGATTAATGAGTATCCCGATTGGTTGCGCATGTCTTTTTATTCTCCGCAATGGTTCCTGCTTCCGGCACTGCTATTTTTGTGCCATGCCCATGATGCCACATGCGCCCCGGCCGATTCGATTCGGATTGCTAAGCTATCAATCCGGATTCGTTGAAAAAACACCCAGGCCGTTGGGTTTGTCATAATCTACGGCCCGGGCGCATCGAATCTTCGCGGCGTGAAAAGCCGTGAGGCGCTATAAAATTATTTTAGGTACTCTTAAAAATCTTATGGCTTTGTAATTTGGGATATGGCTGAGGGGTGGGCTTCTGAGTGATATGTGCGAACGGGAGCCCGCACGAGGTCGGCCTCGCGGTCAAGGCAAGCGGGAGGCCTGCCTTCGGCCGAACACGGATCCATGGCGTGCCGTTTGCTATCCTTCCGACCGGTCCGCGGTCGCTGCCGGTCAGAGAGTGTTTGGGCAGGGCGAAAACCAGGCGGCAATGACCAGAGCTGCGGTCAGCAATTCCGGCACAGCTTGGGCCCGACGGATTCCTGCGGGCTGGAAACCGAGGCTTGGGCGTGCCCGACGGCGAAGCTTGAAAAGAGTTTTTTTACCTGGCTCTGGCATAGGGGGCACTTGACGTGGCTATCGGCTCGCAGCACCAGCCGGTCGAAACGGTAATCACATTTCTCGCAGGTATATTCGAAGATCGGCATATTCCGCCTCCCGTTGGGGTCGTTTCAGCAGACCGACAAATCAAAAATCCACATTCCAACACCTCACCAACAGGCGGCGGGCACCCCGCTTCGCCTGTGCTTGGCGATGGATTGGCATGCCTGATTGCCGGAGTCGTGCAAAAGCTAAGCATTTACAAGAGCCGCGCAACGCCGGGTCACGGCCTGAGACGCCGCTTTTCAGCGCCCTCAGGGTGTTGAAAAGCAAGTATCAGGCCGTCAGCCCAGGCGCGCGGCGATTTGGAAAGCGCAGCATATTGACGGATATGTGAGCATTTACAAGAGCCGCGCAACGCCGGATCACGGCCCGAGACGCCGCTTTTCAGCATCCTGATAGGGCTGTGGCCCGCTCCACGGTGAGTGTGACGGCGCCCCAGTCTTCCTCGACCTTGCCGAAGAGCAGATACGGCCGCTCGCGGTCGAGGAGATGGCAGAAGCGGTAGTAGGCTTCCGGGAAGAAGGTGGTTTCGACGATGCCGGTCTCGTCCTCGAAGGTGAGAAACTCCATCGGCTCCCCCATTTTGGTTTCCACCACTTTGCCGGTGATGAGCCAGCCGGCAAAGCGCACGCGCTGTCCGGCCCGACGCGGGACATCGATCGCCTTGACTGCACCCGCCCGATGCACCGCGTCAGCGTAGAGTTCCATCGGGTGTCGGTCGCAGAGGAAACCGAGAACGGCGAACTCCCGGCGCAGGCGTTCGCGGGAGTCATCGGCGGGCAGCCGGAAAGAGCGCGGGGCGTCGTCGGCGGAGCCAAACAGCGGAAGGTTTCGGGCTGTTTTCCCGGCTGCGGAAAGGGATTTCAACCGGCCGGTCGCCTCCCACAGCAGCTCGGCGCGGCTCGCGCCCGGCGCGAGGCGGTCGAGCGCCCCGCAGTGGACGAGCGCGCGGGTCTCAGCCTCGTCCGGCCGCACCCGCTCCAGGAAATCCCCCAAGCCACGGTAGGGCCGGTCCCGGCGGCAGGCCACGATGCGCTCCTGAGTGTCGGCTGCCAGGCCTTTGATGGAAAGGAGGCCGACCCGGAGGGCGGCGTTCTCTCCGTTCCAGCGCTCGTCGCTCGCGTTCACATCGGGTGGAAGGACCGCAAGCCCCAGGCGCCGGGCTTCGGAGACGTAGGCGAAGGCGCTGTAGAAGCCGCCCTGGTTGCTGATGACCGCCGCCATGAACTCGGCCGGGTGGTGGACCTTGAGATAGGCCGCCTGATAGGACACCCGCGCGTAGGAGGCGCTGTGGGGCTTGCAGAAGGAGTACCCGTCGAAGCTCATCATCATGTCCCAGATGGCGCTGATCTGCTCTTCCGGCACGCCGTGGGCCCGGGCGCCCTCCCGGAAGCGCCGGGCGTAGTCCCGCAGCTGAAGCTCCCGGTCCTTCTTGGAGAGCACCTTGCGCAGGCCGTCGGCCTCGGCATGGGAGAATCCGGCCAGCGCCACGGCCGCCCGCGACACGTCCTCCTGGTAGACCATGATGCCGAAGGTCTCCGCCAGCACCTCGGTGAGCAGGGGGTGGATCGGCTCCCACGGCCCACCGTGCAGGCGGCGGATATATTCGCGGATGTAATCGTTTGCGGCCGGCCGGATGATGCTGCTGTGGATGACGAGGTGTTCGAAGTCGCCCACCCTGGCTTTCTGCTGCAGCAGGCGCATGGCCGGGCTCTCGATGTAGAAGCAGCCCATGGTGCGGCCCTGAGCCACGGCCTGCTGGGTGGTCAGGTCGTCCTCCGGCTGCCAGCGGGATTCGTCCAGGGCGGCCCCGTTCGCGCGCAGGTTGGCAAGGGCGTCGCGGATCACCCCCAGGCTGCGGTTGCCGAGCAGGTCGATCTTGACGAGCCCGGAATCCTCGGCGGCGTCTTTCTCCCATTGGATGATCGGCACTCCCTTGGCGGCGCGTTCCACGGGCACGTATTCGTCGATCGGCCGGGGCGTGATCACCACTCCGCCGGGGTGCACCGAGAGATGGCGCGGGGTGCCGATGATGCGCCGGGCATAGTCGAGGATTTCCGGCCAGGGCGGCGGGAACTCCAGCGCCCGGGTTTCGGGCTGTCGTTTCAGCTCGGCCAGGAAGTCGGCATGGGTTTCCTCGGCGCGCCAGTACCAGGGCAGACGCTTGGAGACCCGGCCGATCTCGGCCTCGGTCAGGCCGTAGACCTTGGCCACTTCGCGCACGGCCATGCGCGGTTGGAACAGGACGTGGTTCGCCACCATGGCGGCGTAGCCGTGGTGCTGCGCCAGCACGGCCTCCAGTACGGCATCGCGCTCGTCCCAGGCAAAGTCGACGTCGATGTCGGGCGGATCTTTACGGCCCGGGTTGAGGAAACGCTCGAAATACAGGTTGTGGCTGAGGGGGCAGACGTTGGTGATGCCGAGGCAGTAGGCGACGAGCGAAGCGGCCCCCGAGCCGCGGCCGCACGTGCGTGGGCTCAGGCCGATGATGTCGCGCACGATCAGAAAATAGGCGGCGAAGCCCATCTGTGCAATGAGGGCGAGCTCGCGCTCCAGCCGTTCCACTACGGCCTCGGAGAGCTCCGCGCCGTAGCGCCGCCGCGCGCCGGCATAGGCGTCCGCGCGCAGGCGTTGCGCGGCGGAGCCTTCATCGGGGTCCGCCAGGGGCGGGAGCACCGTGCCGAAAACCGGACCGGTGAACGTGAGGCGCTCCGTGAGCGCGGCGGCGGCATCCAGAGGTTCCGGGCACACGGCGAAGCGGCGGCCGTATTCGCCGGGAGCGGCGAGCCAGGCATCCGGCGCGGCGAGGGTCTCCGGCGCCAGACGGGAGAGACAGGTGTTGCCGTCGATGGCCCGCAGGATGCGGTGGATGGGCCACTCATCGGGCCGGATGAAATAGCTGTCGCAAACGGCGACCGTCGGCACGCCGAGGCGGCCGGCCGCCATTCGCAGGGGGTGGCCGGCCGATAGAGGCCGGCGCGGCATGGCGGCCGCCACAAAAACCCCGGCCGCATGCCAGGCGGCGAGCAGCCTGGGATCGACGGTCAGCACCGCCAGCCCGTCGGCGCGCTCAGCGAGATCATTTTCCAGGTTGAACGTCTCGGTCTGCAGGTGCCGCCGCGTCAGCAGGCGGCAGAGGTTGCGGTAGCCCTCGTCGGTTTCCACCAGGCACACGGCACGGCGGTTGCTGCCGGGTTCGGTGAGCTCCGCGCCCACGCTCGGGGTGATCCCTTCCCGGCGGCAGGCGGCCAGAAACGGCCACAGCCCGTAGAGGTTGTCGGTGTCGGTCAGCGCCAGGCGATCATACCCCAGCTGCCGGGCGGCGCGGCAGAGCTGCCGGGGCGAAGCCGTACCCCACATGAGAGAGTAATGGGAGTGAACGACGAGAGAAACCATGGCCATCCCATTTTTCGTTGTTTATGCTGTCAACGTTCGTCCCACCTGCAGCGCGTTGCCGCCGAAGCGGCGGCGGACGGCATCGAGGGCGGGAATGAGTTGGTCGCGCTGGTCGAGCCGGCGGCGTTCGGCGGGAAAGAGTTCGAGCTGGGCCGGTGGGAACACCAGCCGGTCGCAGATCAGCCGCAGGCGCCGCACCCGCAGGCGCCGCACCCAGGCCCGGGCGTATGCGCGGCCGGCGATCTCGAACAGCGCGATATCGTTGGCCGTGGCGGGACGGGCGGCGGCCTGGCGGGCGCAGTGCGCCCCGTCCGAGTAGTCCAGCAGGACGGCGACCCGCTGCGCCGCGCGCCGGCGACGGCGCAACTCGGCGCCGGCCTGCTCCGCCAGCCGGTATAGCGCCGCTTGGAGCGCCTCGGCATCGTTGGTGTCGGTCCCGAATACCTGCTCCGTCGTCACCTTCGGCGGCTTTTCCCCGACGGCGAGCACCGGCGACGGATCGATTCCGCGCACGACCTCGTAGAGCAGCATCGCCCGGTTCCCGAACCGCACCCGCAGCTCCTCCAGGCGCAGAGCGGTGACCTCGCCGGCCCGTGTCAGGTTGAACTCCCGCAGCCGCAGGAGGTCTTCGCGTTCGATGCCCGGGAGCAGGGCGAGGGGCAGGGGCGCGAGAAACGGCTCCTCCTCGCCGGCGGCGACGAAGTACTCGCCGTCGGGCTTGACCAGGCGGGTCGCCACCTTGGCCACCAGCTTGTTGGCGGCCACCGACCAGACCGGCGCGAGGCCGAGATGGGCGCGCACCTGCCGTCGCAGGCGCCAGGCGATGTCCATGGGCGGCCCGAACAGGCGTCCGGTGCCGGTCGCGTCGATGAAGAGATGGCCGTCAACCTCGCCGGCCTCGATCAGCGGTGAGTACGGCAGGGCCTGCTCGAGCAGGGCCCGCATGGCCTGCTCGTAGCGTTCGGGGCGGGGCGGCAGGATGCGGGCGCTCCGGCAAAGGCGCGCCGCACGGCCGAGGAGCATGCCCTTGCGAACCCCGGCCCGGTAGGCTTCCTCGCTCATGTCGTAGACGGCTGCTCGCGCGGCGCCTTCCGGGGCGATGACCACCGGCCGTCCGGCGAGCCGGCGGTCGATGGCCCGTTCTACCGCCACGGCAAAGTCGGCGACGTTCACATGAATGATGGCGCGATCCATGGTTTAAAGATGGTGTTAAGTTTTGAGTAGAAGGTAGCCGGCTGCACGCAATGGCATGGGGATCGCACCAGCCAGTCTTCGCCGAAGGTTACGGCGGCTATGAGATGACGCTCCCACAGAAAATTAGGCGGCTTCGTAATAAGCCCGAGTTCAAGGCGCGCGAGTTCCCGCCGAGTGAGGCGTACGGATCGTACGCCGCAGCGAGCGTGGGACGAAGCGCAACGCCGAAATCGGGCTTATTATGAAGCCGCCGCGAGCAGCCGGATCAGCTGTGCGGCATTGCGGGGGGCCTGGGCGCGGACGTGGTTGTTGAAGAAGATCATGCCGGTTGCAGCCCGCGCCGCCATGCGCGGAATAAGTCCCTCCACCCACTCCCGCAGTTCGTCGTCCCGGTAATCGTAGTCGAACTGCTTCTGCATGTCGCCCGAGCGCCAGCCCCGGGCGTTGCGGCCGTGGAACCGAATGTAGAAGAGCTCCGGGTTGGTGACCACGTCGAGCTTCGGGAAAAGACCCGGCAGCTCCGGCTCGTCCACCGCCACCAGGGTGGCTCGGCGGCGCTCCAGTTCGGCGAACACCCGGTCCGAGGCCCACGAGGCGTGGCGGAACTCCACCGCCAGGGGCAGGCCCTGAAGTGCGTCCAGGAGCGCGGCGAGGTACCGGCGGCTGGCGGGATCGCGGACAAAGCCGGGCGGGAACTGCAGCAGCAGAGCCCGGAGCTGCCCCGACTGCACGAGCGGCGCGATCCCCTCCCGGTACCGGGCGGCCTGGCCGCGCCACTCGCCGGCGTCGACCTCGTGGGTGAGGGTGCGGGTCAGCTTGGCGGTGAAACGGAAGGCCGGCGGTGCCAGACGGGCCATGCGTTCGATGGCCTGCGGCTTGGGCATCTGGTACCAGGTGAAGTTGAGCTCGGTGACGGCGAACTGCTGCGCGTAGAGGGCCAACATGTGAGCGGCCTTGGTACCCGGTGGGTAGAAGCCGGCCTGCGCCCACTCGGCGTACGAGTAGCCGCTGGTGCCCACGAGGATGGAGCCATTCGGGGATGATGCACTCATCGCTGTAAGCTCAAAGTCACTTTATTCCTGCCATACAAGCCGCGTGCTTTGCACGCGGTTGCAGGTTCAACGTTTAAGCACTGGCGTGCTCTTGTCTTTTCGGCCTGTGGCCGAAAATCCAGGTCGCCCGCCATGCGGGCGGTCGTTGATCCCTTCCGGTCCGCGTTGGAGCCCGATCACCTTGCCCTGAACCAAAACCTCGCCGAAGTCGTAGCGCAGGGAGGCGTACGCGGGGTTTTCCGGCCGCAGCTCGATGTGGTCGGCGTGCAGGAAAAACCGCTTGACCGTGGCCTCCTCGCCGCCGATCAGGGCCGCCACGATCTCGCCGTTGCGCGCGTACTGGCGCGGCTCACAGATCACCAGGTCTCCGTCCAGAATTCCGGCCCTCCGCATGGAGTCTCCCCGCACGCGCAGAGCGAACAGGTTCTGGCCGCGGAAGACTTCGGCGTCCACCGTGACCGACCCGTCCCACTGGGCCTGGGCGTACATCGGCAGCCCCGCCGTGATGCGTCCCACGATCGGCACGTCGCGGCCGCGCTGCAGGGCATCCACCTCGCGGGCGCGGTTCAACAGGTGCACCGTGCGGCCGTAGCGCCCTTCGCGCTTCAGGAGTCCCTTGGATTCCAGCACCCGGAGGGTCCGGGCGACGGCCGCGTGGCTCACCTGCATGTCCACGGAGGCTTCGCGCAGGCTGGGCACGCGGCCGTCGGCCGCGATCTTGCGTCGCAGGTAATCCAGAAGGCGCTGCTGCGTCGGAGTCAGCGGGGTCGGCATGGCGTTCATCTCCCCGACGGCTTCGCAGGAAGCCCAATTTCGGCGTTGCGCTTCGCCCCGCAGTCACTGCGGCGTACTATGAGTACGCCTCGTTCCGCGGGGCTCGCACGCCTTGAACTTGAGTTTCCTGCGAAGCCGTCACACGAGGGCATCAAAAGCATTTATCATAGGCTTGCTCATATTTTAGCGCATAAAATGTAAATGTCAATGTAAATCTTAACGTAAACTAAAAGTGCACTTGGGAGAGGCGTTTCTCACCGAAGCGCAGGGGCAGGATAATGGCCAGAATGCTCAGGGCGAAGGCCGCGCCGAAGGCAGCGACGATCCACAGCCAGACCGCCGCCGAAAGGGATCTTCCATGCAGGTCAGCCATAAACAGCCGGTACACCGGACCGGCCTGAAGCAGGATCACCAGCCCGATGTAGCCCGCGCAGGCGATCATGAAGACAAGTCCCCCGAAGCTGGTGACCGTCTGGGTCGGATTTTCCGCCTTGAAATCCGGATAGGCGGCCCCCAGGCCGATTCCCATAGCGACGATTCCCGGCACCAGAAAGAACACCGTAACTGTCGAGAGGGCCATCATGAACGGCGTAACCTTGAGCAGGAGGTTGGTGACGACGATAAGGATCTCGGTCAGGACCAGCAGAGGCACATAATAGATGAAGAACTTGATGAGCAGAAAGGCCCGCAGGGACAGCGGCGCGGCCTTCACCAGCCAGAACGCTTCCCGCTCCAGGCTTACGGCCGGATAGGCGAAGCGGGCGGTTACCGCCGTCAGCACGAAGAGCGCCAGCCCCATGTTCAGGAACGAGAACAGGTTTTGGAGATAGACCGTCTGGATGGGTGATTTCTCAAGCGGCAGAGCATCGAAGTTGTAAATGTAGATCACCAGCAGGGCGGCGATCAGAAACAATTGCGTCCACTGGGCCTGGTCGCGAAGAAAGGTCTTGATCTCCTTCACCGTGAATGAGCGCACCGGCCCGGGCAGAAACCGAAACAACCGGTCGCTGAGGCCGCTGTTCCGGATGACCCGGCTGGCGGCTGTCTGGGTCTTGGAAAACCCCTTAAAATAAATGACATCGGCGGTCAGAACCAGAAAGCACGCCATGGCGGCGGCAAAGCTGGCCGCCAGCAACAGGTGAAAGGCGCTGGTTCGGGCCTGGCCGGTGAGCGCGGTCTGAATGCAGTCATAGGCCCAGGTGCTCGGAAGAAACGGCGCGGCTGGCGCCTGCAGCGAGGAGATGTAGACCAGCACCGAGTCGAACACTTCCGGGTCGACCAACTGCTCCGGCCTCATCAGGCGTATGGCCAGGTAGAGCACGACAAACAGCAGGATCCCCAGGAGGATGACGATGCTGCGCATGCGTGTGGCAGGCACCACCGTTACCCCGATCATCACGAGCATCGCGCTGAGCGCCGAGGCGACGGCGGCCAGGACCGCCAGGGCGAGCAGGGTGTTGATGTAGTAAACGGCGCCCGCGCTGAAGACGATGCCGTAGGCCAGGAATACTGGCATGGTGAAGACGATCACCATCCAGGAGCTGTCGGCCGTGCTGTCGAGCCAGCGGGCGATGAAGATGCGGTGGCCTGCCACCGGCATGGCGTGGACCAGGATCAGATCGCGCGACAGATACAGCTTGGACAGGCAGGTCAGGATGCTGCTGAACAGCAACAGGGCGAAGGACACGATCAGGATCATCGAGAGCAGCTTGTAGGCCAGAAGATCGCCGATGTCTTCAATCCCGTGAAAGTAGCGCAGCACCCGCCAGGAGATGCCGAATAGCCCGCACCAGAAGGCGGTCCCCACGAGCCCGAGCACCAGCAGCCGCGC
>JBLMXM010000192.1:0-5414 GCA_050257775.1 Hyphomicrobiales bacterium | reverse complement strand
GGGCATGGCAACTACCTCATTCTTTATTTAGGGGCTTATCGACCGTGCGGTTTTTCCCCTTTTCCCCGATAGTGGTCAAAGGGTTCAGGGTTCAGGGGGTCGCTTGAAGAAAAAAACCCGCGTGAACTCTCAACCCGCAGAATCATGCCTACCCTGCCTGGATTTCCATCCTCCTAATTATCATAGCAATATTCTCATATTTTGAAAACCGCCCGGCGGTTTTCAAAGTTCTAAAGTTTATTTCCAAAGGGCCGATAGGATTAATAAATTATTGCCTGCTGCGTAGCACTTCAAATCCCAAGCGGAAAAGCCGCCCCCGGGGATACCATTTTTTTTGCGGAGACGGAACACAGCGCGATGAGCCAGACGCAGACGTTCAGCCGGCCGGATATCGATCTCAAGATCAAGGAAGCGGAAACCTGCTACGGCATGGGGATGTACGAGGAGGCCCTCAACCTCTACGAGCAGGTCATCTCCTCCAGCAAGAGCCTCTCTCCGCAGGTCCGGCAGGTGCTTTCGCAGAAGGTCGGCCGGCTCAAAAAAGAGATCCAAGACCAGCAGGAGTCAGATCGGAAGGGAATCTCGGCCGAAGATATCTCCATCTTCAAGAAAACCCTCTCCACGCAGGCGGACATTCCCACCTTGCTCGACGGAGCCGCCGCTCTCAAGGAACTCGGCCTCATGGAGGAGGCAGCCGCCGAATACGAAAAGCTGCTTCAGCTGGATCATACCGGTTGCGACTTCTCCAAATCGGATTACTCGCCGGCCAAGATCGCCTGCGATTATCTCACCTGCCTGCTCGAGATCAAAGATGCAACGGAGGTCGTCCAGCAGGCCACCAAGATCGTTTACAAATTGAGCCTGGGCGACAAGGAAACGGCCCGAATCGATTTCTGGCTCGGCCAGCAGATGGAGAAGCGGGAGTTGAACGACCTGGCCTTCGAGCTCTACAAGGCGGCTTCCGAGATGGATGCCTCCGACACCGAAATCGCCGGCCGCCTCAACGCCCTCAAGGGGAAGCTGTCCAACAACTCGCGCTACGACTACCTGTTGCGCAACAAGATCGCCAGCACCAACCAGCTGCAGGAGGCGCTCGCCATTTCCAAGAAGATCAACAAGAGCGTCGATTATGTGCTGGTGGACCGCTTCAAGATCAACATCCAGGAACTGGGCAAATCGCTTTCGCTGTTTTACGGCTGTTCCTTCCGCACCTTCGACCCGGAGACGCCGGTCCCCTTCGAGTTGATCAAGAACATGAAAAAGTCCTTCCTCTTGTACTATGTCTGGGTTCCCCTGCGGTGGGACAAAGCCGGCATCGAGATTCTGGTGGACGACCCGAAGGACCTACGAAAGACCGACCATATCCGCGCCCTGATGGGCAACCAGAAGATCATCATCACCGTCGGGCTCAAGGAGGATGTTGAGAAGTATATCCAGCACTTCTTCGATCCGCGGGCTGAAAAACTCAGCGAAGCGGCGGTGGAGGACCTGGATCACATCATTCCCGATGTCAGCTTTGAAGAAGAGGAGGAGGTCCACGACGATCGTAGCGCCTTGGACGAGTCCTCAAGCCAGGTGGTTAAATTCGTCGACCAGATCCTGGTGACTGCCTTCCGCAACAATGCCTCCGATGTCCATATCGAGCCTTCGGTCATCACGCGCAAGACCAGCATCCGCCTCCGCACCGACGGCGTCTGCCATGAATACATCCAGGTCCCCAATGCCATGGCGCCGGCCATCATCTCGCGGTTGAAGATCATGGCCGAGCTCGACATCGCCGAGAAGCGGCTGCCGCAGGACGGCAAGATCAAGGTCCGGCGCAAGGGTATCCAGGAGTTCGAGTTGCGTCTGTCCACCATGCCGACGACCGGCAAATTCGAGGATGCGGTGTTGCGCATCCTGACCCGCACCAGCTCGCTGAAACTGGACGAGATCGGCCTGAGCGAACGCAACCTCACGGTGCTCAAGAAACTGATCGCGCGGCCCTACGGCATGATCCTTTGTGTGGGCCCCACCGGCTCCGGCAAGACCACGACGTTGCATGCCATTCTGGGACATATCAACCAGCCGGGGGTGAAGATCTGGACGGCTGAAGATCCGGTCGAGATCACTCAAGCGGGCCTGAGGCAGGTGCAGGTGCGACCGAAAATCGGGCTTGATTTCGCAAGGATCATGCGAGGATTTCTGCGACTGGATCCCGACATCATCATGATCGGCGAGATGCGCGACAAGGAGACCGCCACCATTGCCCTGCAGGCGGCCCTGACCGGCCACTTGGTGCTCTCCACTCTGCACACGAACAACGCCCCCGAAACCCTCACCCGGCTGCTCGAGATGGGCATGAACCCGCTGAACATCTCCGATGCTTTTCTGGGGGTATTGGGTCAGCGACTGGTCCGGCGCCTGTGCGCGAATTGTATCGAGAGCTACCATCCCGCCGAGGAGGAATTCTCGGATCTGCGGATGGACTTCGGCCAGGAAAGCTTTGACCGGTCCGGCTACACTTACAGCCCCGCCTTCAACCTCCAGCGCTCCGCGGGGTGTGAAAAATGCAACGGGTCGGGGTTCAAAGGCCGTATCGGGATTCATGAACTGATGGAGGCGACTACCGACATCAAGATCTTGATCAAAAAGAATGCGACCTCCTTTGATCTGGCCAAGCAGGCCGTCTCAGATGGCATGAGCACCCTGAAGCAGGACGGCATCCGCAAGATCATCGACGGCATCACCACCATTCGGGAGGTACGCCGGGTGTGCGTCGATTAAAATCACCGGCTGAAGCCGGGGATTTTATTATTGGACCGGCAACTAAATATGCCAAGCCATATTCGGGTCCAGGCGGAGTGGGGTGCCCGCCGCGGCGAGCCACAACCAATTTTTTAGTGGACTCTGCCACGCCCCCCAGCCGTCTAGAGGGTACCGACAGCAGGCAGAGACGGCCAGCGACTCCGTGGAGGCCCGTTCTCCGGGGCTGTCCGGAGACGTATGGAGCGGGCTGGCTGCCGACGCAGGATCGATGAGCCTATGGTTGCGGCTCGCCGCGGCGGGCACCCCACTGCGCCTGTGCGCAAAGTGCCGGAAGTTGGCGTATTTAATTGCCGACGGAATATACCAAATACAGAGGAACAGAAAATGGCGGGTGCGTAAGAAGCCCGAGTTCAAGGCGTGCGAGTCCCGCGACGCGAGGCGTACATCTGGTACGCTGCGGCGTTTGCGGGACGAAGCCCAACGCCGAAATCGGGTTTCTTACGCACCCGCCGGAGGTGTTATATGCCCCGGAAAGCATTAGTAGTAGACAGCGATTTTTTCTTCGTCGAGTTTCTTGCCGGACTTCTGGAAAAACGAGGCTACCAGGTACACAAGGCCTATGACGGAAAGCAAGGCATTGCAGGCCTGGATGAGGGCCCCTACGACATTCTCTTCGCCGACCTGGTGATGCCCAAGGTCAACGGCCGGAGGTTTTTTGAAGTGGTGCGCAGCAAATTCAACAGCCACCGCTTCCCAATCGTGGCCCTTTCCGGGACCCTTATCGAGCAGATGGACGAGCTGGATGCCATCGGTGCGGATTACTACATTGCCAAGGGCCCCATCGACAAGCTGGAGGTCCGGCTGAACGAGTTCATCACCGGAATCGAGAGCCGGCCGGGTCAGCCGCCCGCCGAAAAGAAGATCCTCCAGACCGGCGGGGTCTTCCCGCGCCGGGACGCCATGGAGCTGCTGGTATCCCTCGAGTTCTATCGCGTGGTCATCGATTCCCTGGGCGTCGGGATCATCATCATCGACAAGGACACCCGCATTATCAATGCCAACGCCTCCGCGCTAAGCGTGATGGAAAAGTCAATGGTTGAGATCCTCAACCAACCCGTGCTGGACGCCTTTCCGCCGAGCCGTTCCGGCGAGCTGATTTCCGCCCTGAAATCCACGGCGCGCAACGCGGATGCCGGCACCAGTGCATTCTTCGTCGGCTTCGGTGGCCGGATGCTCCGCGCAGTGATCTCCCCTCTGCGGCTCAATGATTCCCCGTCGGGGTGGGTGATGGCCCTGGAAGGCGCGCGCGGCTGACGACTTCGTAAGAAGGCCAATCTCGGCGTTGCGCTTCGTTCCGCGCTCGCTGCGGCGTACTGAACGTACGCCTCACTCGGCGGGGACTCGCGCGCCTTGATCTTGGCCTTCTTACGAAGTCGGAAGTCGTCGAATCGGGGGCCTTTTGGTCAGTTCATCATTTTTGCCTCGACAATAATGTAGGGGTAATGCTTGAACTTCGCACCTTCCTCTGCTAAGTAAGCCTGCCATACCTGCATTTCGATTGCATCCAGGAGGGCCTCAATGATCCGAGCCGCGGTTGCAGGCGGAACGGGGTATGCCGGCGCCGAACTCATCCGCATCCTGACCGGACACCCCGGCACAGAGCTCACCATGATCACCTCGCGGCAGTTTGCCGGTCAACGCTTCGACCGGGTGTTCCCGGCGATGGCAGGGCGCGTCGACCTGGTTTGTCAAGAGCTGAACGACGATCGCATCTGCGAAGCCGCCGACGTGATCTTCACGGCGCTGCCCCACAAGCTGCCGATGAAAATCGCCCCTGAGATCCTCAAGCGCGGCCGCAAGGTGATCGACCTGTCGGCGGATTTCCGGTTCAGCGACGCCGGGGTCTACGAGAAGGTTTATCAGCCGCACACGGCCAAGGAACTGTTGGGCAAGACCGTATACGGCCTAAGCGAGGTCTATACGCGGGAGATTCAGGCCGCCCGGCTGGTGGGCAACCCGGGCTGTTACCCCACCAGCGTGCTGCTGCCCCTGGTGCCTCTGGTCCAGGCGGGGCTCCTGGACCTGGAGAGCATCGTGGCCGATTCGAAGTCCGGGGTAAGCGGTGCGGGCCGGTCGCCCTCGCTGACGGTACACTTCTGCGAGGTGGCCGAATCGTTCAAGGCATACAAGGTGGCAGCGCACCGGCACAACCCCGAGATGGAGGCGGTGCTGAGCCGTGAAGCGGGCCGGCCGGTCATGCTCACCTTCGTGCCCCACTTGGTGCCGATGAGCCGCGGTATGCTGACCACCATTTATGCCCGCCCCGCCGGCACGCTGACCGCCCCGATGGTGCAGGACTGTCTGACGTCTTTTTACCGAGGCCGGCCCTTTGTCCGGCTGCGGCCGCCGGGAGCGCCGCCCGACACCCTCCACGTGCGGGGCACCAATTACTGCGATATCGGGTTTGTGCTCGACGAGCGCAACCGTCGCCTGATCCTCTTGTCGGCCATCGACAACCTGGGCAAGGGTGCTGCCGGCCAGGCGATCCAGAACATGAACCTGATGTTCGGGCTGGACGAGGCGGCGGGCCTCAGCCAAGTGCCTTATGCGCTTTGAACTGATGAACCAGCTATCCGGGCGGAGGCGCCCACCTAAAACATTAATCG
>JBLMXM010000191.1:0-19900 GCA_050257775.1 Hyphomicrobiales bacterium | reverse complement strand
AAAGAGGGCCTGACCGGTGAGATCGAGTCCAGTTCCGCCCGCTCTTTGACGCCCATCATCTGTTCCATGAAGCGGCGATTGAAGGTGTAACCGGGCAGCATCGCGATCAGCCGGTACCAGTTGAGCAGATTGTAGTAGATCCGGCCGCGGATTTGGCCGATCATGCGGATAAAAATGGAGTCGTTGGCTTCCATGGCGGCGCGGGGTACGCCCATAGTCCGGCAGAACTGCCGGTAGACTCCCTCGTAGGCGCGCCGCGCGAAGCTGAACGTGAGCGGAGTCGTCACGCCGCCATAGCTTTCCACGATATTGCTGTTGTCCCAGATCTGGCGCGCATCCGCATCGCTGTCGGCGCGGCAGAGCGCGGTGATGGGCCGAGCCTGAAGGATGTACAGCCGCCCGCCCGCCAGAGCCCACTCCACATCCTGGGGCGTGCCGAAAAGTTTTTCGATCCGGCGTACGGCCGCAGCGACCTGCTGCACCTGGGCGTTCGTCAGGGCGGCCCGGCGGGCCTGTTTGGGCGAAACGAAGACCGGGGACACGCCTTCGGCGGCTTCGGCCGATAGCCGGTCGACGCGGGTTTTAACCGCGATCCGCCGCTTGACGATGCGGCCGGTGCGGTCGACGTGATGCAGGTCGCTGTCGGCTTCCCCCGAGACCACCGAGGTGGCCAGTCCGTAATTGGAGGCGATGACGGCGATCGAGCGGTCGCCCGTTACCGGGTCGGCGCTGAAGGCGACCCCGCTGGCATCCGGATCGACCATTTGCTGGACGATGACGGCGGGAGCGGGTGGCGGCAGGGGCAGCCCATGTTGCGAGCGATAGGTGCAAACGGACGCACTGAAGCCGGATTTCCAGACTTCGGCCACGCACCGCTCGACATCGTAGGGACGGACGCCGAGAAAGCTCTTCAATTGGCCGGCGAAGGATTGCTCCGGTCCATCCTCATCCAGGGCCGAGGAGCGCACGGCCAACATGGAGCCGCTGCGGTCCAGCCCGAGCAGGGCAGCCGCCAGTTCACGGCGCACGGGGCAGCTCGGCGTGAGATCGCCCAGAGATGATCGCAGGCTGGTCGGGTCGGTTTCGGATTCGAGGGCCGTGCGCTGAACCGGGGTGAGGCTGTCACGGAAGGCTTGAGAAGTCAGCACAACGCATTCCGGCACCGGAAAGCCGGCCCGGGTGAGCCTCAGCAGCGCGCGGGCCTTGCCGCCCAGGCGGTCGGCTTTATCCGAATCAAACGATCGCACAATGTATTTCATTGGAGCCTCCTTGCGCCGGGCGCAAAGTCCGGCGGCTCAGCGGTTGATCAGCAGCACCAGCCCCAGCCCCATGTGGGTCGCCAGGGTCCAGATCCCGGACATGCGTTCGATCCGTGCCGCATCGCCGGTCTGCGCCTGCTGGATGAACCGGCGTGCACAGGGGAAACCCGCCGCGCCCAGGGCCGCGATCAGGACGAGCAGGGGGGCGATGGAACCGCCCGGAGCGGCCGCCAGCAGCATGAAAACCGCCGCCGCCAGCGCCACCGTCGCCCACACTACGGTTGCCGTTTTGTAGCCCCACAGGCCGCTGTAGGTTTGAACCCCGGCAATTTCATCCCTTGGCGCCCAGACTTTCCGACCGATTTCGACCACCAGGCCGCTGAAGAACCCGAAGCCCAGCAGCCAGCCAAGCCCCCGAGGCGGGGACATGCTTTGGGTGAACCACCCGCAGGCCGACACGTAAGAATAGATCAGCGGAAGGATGAGGGTGTGGGAGCAGAGGTAGATCACGGCATGGCGCTTGAGCCACGCGGCCGCGAAAAACTCCCAGGTCATCAGCAGCATGTAGGCCCAGACCGCAGTGAGCGGCAGCAGCAGACGGGGACTCACCAGCAGCGCCAGCCCGAGCTGGACAGCCGCACCAGCCGCGCCGACCACCTTCAGCTCTCCCAGCGTCACCAGGCCGCGGGGCACCGGCCGGTGGGGGCGGCAGCGGCGGTCATCCTCGTAATCCTTGAATTCGTCGGCGATCCGCAGCTGCAGAAAGAAAAGAAAAACCGTGACGAAAGCGATTGCAAAGCGGATGAGAGTCGACCTGCCGGCCCTTTCACCGTCCGGCATGGAGAACACCAGCGTCCCGAAACAAACGGCTGCGATCAGCAGGCCATGCCGGAAAATCGGGAAACGCTCGCGCTGATAAACCCACCAGCGGTTCGTAGTCATCGGATTCCTCCTTCCACCGGCTTCAGAATGCACGGGCCATCTGTTGGTGGGCCCGGGTGAACTCACCGGCACAGATGGCGCCGACAATCGAGATTTCACCGGCCAGGCACAGCACGGCGGCCACCTCTGCCAGAGCCGGGGCCTTGCCTGGACCGTGAAGCCCCAGGATGTCCAGGCAGGCTTTCTGGCTGGGGAGCCCGGTGCCGCCCCCGACGGTCGCCACCATGAGGCCCGGCAGGCTGACCGAGCAGTAGAGATCCCCGCCCGGCAACACCTCAAAGCAGGTATGGCCGATGGCCGATTCGGCCACGCAGGCAGCGTCCTGGCCGCAGGCCAGGTAAAGCGCGGCCAGTCCGTTGGCGAAATGGCCCTGAGTGCCGAGCGTGCCGGCCAGGGAGCAGGCGGTGACGGCCATGCGGTAATAGCGCACCATCTCTGCCGGGGTCGTGTGCAGGCCGGCGCGGACCATTGCTTCAGGCAGGGTCGCTTCGGCGGCGACCTTGCGGCCGCGGACCGAATTCAGTGCCTCTCGGCTGGCCTTCTTGTCCCCGGAAAGATTGGATTCGATGTAAACGGACAAGGGCCGGACCGGGCTGCAGGCCCGGATGTGCTCACATACGGCCTGGGCCGCGATGGTCACCATGTTCTGGCCGGACGCATCCTGGGTGTCGAATTCGAGCTTGAGGAACGCGTAGCGGCCCTCGGGGATGCAGGTCATGCGGATCAGCCGGCCGAAGCGGGTCGTGGACTCGGCCGCCCGGCGGATGGCCCTGGTCTGTGACTTGACCCAGCCGGCAAAGTCGACGGCATCCTGCATGGACGCGAACACAAATCCCGGCACCCGGCTGACTCCCTGGTCGAGAATCCGCGCGGAGCTGACCCCGGCGTCTCGCAAGATCTTGGCCCCGCGGTTGTAGGATGCAACCAACGCCGCCTCGGTGGTGGCCAGCGGAACCATATAATCCCCCCGCGCAAACCGGCCGTTGACCCTCACAGGGCCGACAATCCCGACCGGCACCTTGACCGTGCCCACATAATTTTCAATGTTCCGGCGATAGGCCTCGCAGCGGAGGACGCTGACGGAGTCGGCGATCTCGGCTTGTACGGCCAAGGGAGCCTTGAGGAGGCGCCAGAGTGCCTGCATGATCCTGGCCCTGCTCAGCGGAGCCCCGGGGACGAGTCGAGGGACCCAGGCGTTCTGCTGTGGCGGAGCCTGTCCGGCCGGGATGCGGTCATCTGCCGCTTCGGGAACCTGCTTGAGGGTGCTCGGGTAAATCTTCATAGACGTTGTCCAGCGCGAGGGTTGTTGACTCCTTGGTAGAGCAAACCGCGTTCCAGGCGGGCATGTGCGTTAAACATGCAGGCCGTGGATCCGGCTGGTGCTGGATGAAAGTCGGCACGGAGACTCGCCAACCTATTTTAATTGCTCAGAATAAATTTGCAGGCAGGGATTTGCAGAAATTATGCGAGACTCAAGATGGCGGTTGCTGGCCCGTTTTAGTCGGGCGCTGCACAAGGTGCAACCGGGGTTGACGGCTTTAGCTCCACCGCCGAAAGGTTATCTGAATTCAGCGGAATGCAGCCGAGGCCAAGAAGCCGGCTATGCAATAACGATTGCGCGGTTACGGCATGCCTCCCAGGCAAAGATATTTGATTTCAAGAAACTCATCGATCCCGTACTTTCCGCCTTCCCGGCCGAGACCGGATTCCTTCATCCCACCGAACGGCGCGATTTCGGTGGAAATTATTCCCGAGTTGATGCCGATGATGCCGTATTCGAGAGCTTCGGCCGCCCGGAAGATCCGGCGGACATCGCGGGAGTAGAAATAGGCGGCAAGGCCGTAGGGAGTGTCGTTTGCCAGGGCCACGGCTTCCGCGTCACTCCTGAACCGGTACAGCGGCGCAACCGGGCCGAAGGTTTCCTCCCGGGTGATTTTCATGGAAGGTTTCACTTCGGCCAGCACGGTGGGTTGAAAAAACAGCCCGCCCTTGGGATGACGCTTCCCGCCGATCAGCACCCGCGCGCCTTGGCTGACCGCGTCGGCGACGTGGTCTTCGACTTTGGCGAGCGCCGCGGCGTTGATGAGCGGGCCGGTGGTCACGCCCGGCTCCATTCCGTCTCCGACCCGCAACTGAGCCACACGTTCAGTCAGCTTGGCGGCAAAGGCATCGTACACCTTTTCCTGCACCAGCAGCCGGTTGGCGCAGACGCAGGTCTGCCCGGTGTTGCGGTACTTGGACTGCAGGGCGCCCTCGGCGGCTGCATCCAGGTCGGCGTCCTCGAACACGATGAAGGGTGCATTGCCGCCGAGCTCGAGGGAGAGCTTCTTCACGGTTCCGGCGCACTGCTGCATGAGGAGCTTGCCGGTTTCGGTCGAGCCGGTGAAGGTCAGCTTGCGCACCTTCGGGTGTGAGGCCAGTTCGGCGCCGATCGGCCGCGCGTCTCCAGTGACCACGTTGAAAACCCCTTTGGGGATTCCGGCGCGATCGGCCAGTTCGGCCAGCGCCAACGCAGAGAAGGGCGTCGCCGACGCCGGCTTGAGCACCACCGTGCAGCCGGCGGCAAGGGCCGGGGCAGTCTTGCGGGTGATCATGGCCGACGGGAAATTCCAGGGCGTGATCGCGGCACAGACCCCGATGGGCTCCTTGAACACCAGCAGGCGCTTGTCTGCCTGATGCGGCGGGATGACATCGCCGTAGACCCGCTTGGCCTCTTCCGCGAACCATTCCACGAACGAAGCCGCATAGGCGATTTCGCCACGGGCCTCCGCAAGCGGCTTGCCCTGTTCAGCGGTCATCAGCCGGGCCAGGTCTTCCTGGGCGTTCATCATCAGATCGTGCCAGCGGCGCAGGGCTGCGGACCGTTCCTTCGCGGTCTTGGCTCGCCAAGACGGGAAAGCGGCATGGGCGGCCTCGATGGCGCGTTGGGCGCCGTCCGAGCCCAGTCGGGGGACGCTGCCGATGCGTTTGCCCGTGGACGGGTTGACGATCGGGATGACTTCCCCATCGCCCGCCGCCACCCATTCGCCGTTAATGTAGCAGCGTGAGCGAAAAAGGTTTTTGTCGGCTATGAACTCCGAACCTTCCGGGTGTTCGCGGCCGTAGAATGCGTTCATGGCTGAATCCTCCAATCACGGCGGGCCCGCGCCAGCGCTCACGCCGACCGGGCGCCGGTTAATGCATCATCGTATCAAATTAAGGTTCCTGCCTCGACCATGCGCGGTACTGAAAACGAAGAACCCTGCCTTCACGAGGCCGGAAGGAAAGGCGCTGGCCTCGACTCAAACATAAGCCCTTTAGAGGGCTGCACAAGGGATCCCGGCCCCCGGGCTGAAAGCCGTTCATAGGAGCAGGGCTTTGGGCGCATCACCGTCCTCCTGCTGTGACCAAATCCCCTTTGCATAGAAATCATCCACGCCGAGGACGACGCCTTTCCTATGATAGCAAGAATACGGGCGGTTCCCATATGCCTGCTGTTGACAGATCTCGAAGTCTTTGATTGAATAAGCCATTCGCGCCGCTCGCAGCGGGGATGGCCTATAAGCTGTCCGTTCCTGATCTTTCTGATCTGCCGGCCATTTCCATGAAGGCCTTGTCTATCAGGCTATTCGTGTCTTATTTATAAGCGTTCGGCAAATTGATACCATCCGGCGCATCTTTAGAATCGTCGACGTGGTGATATTATTTTTAGAGGAGTGTCCCCGGAAGCGGTTAACGTGCAACCCCAAGAGAGGAGATCAGAGTATGGCCACAAAGAAGAAACCTGCTGCCAAGAAGTCCGCCGTAAAAAAGGCTGCCAAGAAAGCCCCCGCCAAAAAAGCCGCCAAGCCTAAGGTGAAGCGCACCCCCAATGCTGCCTTCATGAAGGCGATGACGCCGAGCGCCATGCTGGCCGCCGTGGTGGGTGCCAAGCCGCTGCCGCGCACCGAGGTGGTGAAAAAAATGTGGGCATACATCAAGAAGTACAAGCTGCAGGACGCCATCAACAAGCGCATGATCAATGCCGACGAGAAGCTGAGGGGCATCTTCGGAAAGGCGCAGGTGTCGATGTTCGAGATGACCAAGATCCTCAACCAGCACCTCAAGTAAGCCCTTCACGCTGACGGAGGCGGCTGCCCGTGCGGCTGCCTCCTGTCCCTTACAGCGCCTGCAGCTATCCCCAAGCGCCGAGGCCGGCGATGCCGAGTGGCCGCCAGTGATGATCGCAATGGACAAGAACTCGTGATTCGAGTTCAGATCGCGCCCGTCTCCATGGTACGCCGCCGGGACTTGACTACATGCGATCAGTGCTAATCGGCCACGCTCGCCGCTATCCCCTTTGGGCAGTAGAGGATCTCTACAAGCTCTTGCACCAAGCCGCCATGGGCGCTGAGCATGCTTTGACCGACCCAGCCGAGGTCGGCGATTGGCTGATGCATGAGCTTGCACACCTCGATGCCGGCCCCCGCGAGTCCCTGATCGATCCCATCTCCTCCGACGGGGAGGTTGTGAGAGTCCACCTCCGGCCCTTTGCAGCTCTTCGGCTGGAGCAAGGCGACCTGGTTCGGGCTTTCATCCGCACGGCGGCAGAGATCACCTCTTCCAGCGTCCGGCTTGACGATTTCGCAAAGGTTGCGACTCAGGTTGCCGGCGAAGGATACCTTCCCTTTGCAACCGATCAGGTTAGAGGATACATGGCCGAGCAACGCGCCAGAGGATTTCCGGCCGTGCACCACTCCAGAGAATACCAGCGTTCGTACAAGCCGGCATACAGAGTTGTGGCGCGGCGTTTTTTGCCTGAGGAGATACTGGCTGCGGCCCGATTACCCGATGAAGCCGACCCGGCCGGCCCAGGCTAGCCATTGCATGCGATACTATCCTTCCGGGGCAGCATCTATGCGCCGGCCGGTTTGGGCATCGAAAAAATAGGCGTCGCGCGGGGAGAAGGAGAGATGCAGGAATTCTCCCACCCGGGGGAGGCTCGCCAAGAATATCTTCAACTCGTTTTCTCCTACCTTTACTGAAACGAGATTTGCAGGCCCCATGGGTTCGACCAGCACTGTTTCTCCCTTCAGGGTGATGCCTTCACGGCTTTCGCAGGCGATATGCTCGGGCCGGATTTCCATCAGAACGTCTCCGGTTGTTCCAATGGTCGTATCGAGAAGGATCGCGCCGTCATCGGACCTGAACTTTCCGTTTTCCATCCGGCCTTTCACCGTGTTGATGCGGTGCGCTCCCAGAAATTCCGCCACGAACCGGTGCGTCGGGTCTTTGTAGATCTGCAAGGGCTCCCCGGCTTGTCGGATCGCTCCGCCGTCCATCACGACCAGCAGATCCGACATCATCATCGCCTCGGTTTGATCGTGCGTCACATAGAGGACCGTCGCGTTGATTTCACGGAAAAGTCTTTTGAGCTCGGATCGCGTGGAATCTCTGACCTGGGCATCCAGGTTGCTCAGGGGCTCATCCAGCAGAAAGACCTCAGGCTCCCTTACCAGGGCCCTGGCCAGGGCCACCCGTTGCTGCTGACCTCCGGAAAGCTGCTTCGGATACCGGTCCATGAGGGCTTTGATCCTCAGGATGCTGGAGACTTCATCCACTTTCTCCCTGATCTCTTCCTTGGAGTACCCTCTCAACTTGAGCCCGGTGGCGATGTTGTCAAAGGCCCGCTTGTGGGGGTAGAGCGCGTAATTCTGAAAGACCATGGCTACGTTTCGTTCAGGCGGGCGAATGGCGTTTGCCACCCGACCCCCGATGAGGATTTCGCCCGAATCCGGCCGCTCCAATCCGGCCACGATCCGGAGCAGAGTCGTCTTGCCGCATCCCGAGGGGCCGAGGATGGCCGCAAAGACGCCGTCGGGAATCTTGAGATGGATGTCCTTGAGGGCGGCAACCGCCCCGTCGAGAAAAACCTTGCTGATCCCCTTCAGTTCGACGTCTGCCATGACTCTATCCCTTGACGGCCCCCTGGGTCAGCCCCGCGATAATCCAGCGCTGGAGCGCCGCGATAACCAGGATGATGGGGACCGTGGTCAGCGCGACAGCCGCATTGATCTCGCCCCAGGGGATCTCATAGACCGAAGCCCCGCTGAGAAGGGCGATTCCCACCGGAACGGTGTATTTGGCCTGCGAGGGCATTAAGGTGAGTGCCAAAATGAACTCATTCCAGCAGAAAATAAAGACCAGCACGGCCGTCACGGCCAGAGAGGGGCGGCTCAGGGGGAGAATGAGCCGATAGAGAATGCCTGCCGCAGAGAAGCCGTCCAGGACGGCCGCCTCATCCAGTTCACGGGGCAGCCGCCTGAAGGCAGCATGGAGCATCCACACGGCAAAGGGAAGATTGAGGCCAGTATAGGTGACGATGAGACCCAGGTAGGTGTTCACCAGGGCCAGTTGTTGCATCACGATGAAGACGGGGATGACCAGGAGGGCGGGCGGAAGGATGGCGCCCACGAGAAACCACCTCTGGATCCGCATCGCGCGCCGAAGGTCCATGGCTCTCAGACGGAAGGCGATGATCGAAGCGACCCACAAGGTGAGGACTGTCGCCCCTGCCGCTACGATAAAGCTGTTCAAAACGTATCGTCCGAAAGGCCGCTTGGCGAAGACATCGCTCAGATTTTCAAGCGACATGGCTTCGGGAAGGTATTGCACCGGAAGCCGGAAGACCTCGTCCGCGGGCTTCAGGGCGGTCATAAGCGTCCAGAGAAAGGGGAAAAGACAATACAGAAACATGAAAGCGATCACCATGCCGAAGAGAGCTTTCTTCACCTTCATATCCTTTCGTATCTGAAGCTTGTCGCCCGGACGATCAGCAGGCTGAGGAGGATCAGGCCGATCAAGAAGAGAAAGGTGAGAAAGAGGGCATACCCCAGCTCATCGTACCGGAAGGCCAGATCGTAAATGTAAAGACTCAATGTTCTCGTGGTGTCCGCCGGTCCCCCCTTGGTCAGAACCCACATCAGGTCGAATATCCCGGCCGCATGGATGATCCTGAAGATCAGCGCGACCCGGATAAACGGCATGAGCAGGGGCAAGAGCAGATGAAAGAACATCGAGATTCTGCCTCCGCCGTCGATGGAAAGGCTTTCCCGGAGTTCCCCCGGAATGGTCTGAAGCCCGGCCAGGAGAATGATGGCGACAAAGGGGGTCGTTTTCCAGACATCGGCGAAGACGGCGGCGAACATGGCCCCGGCCGGTGTGGAAAGCCAGTCCAGGGGTTCCCGCAGAAGCCCCAGTCTCACCAGGAGGTCGTTGATCACACCGAAAGGGTTGTTGAACATCCACTGCCAGGCCATGGCCATCACGGCAGTCGGAAGGGCCCAGGGGACCAGCACGGAGAGCCGGCTCAGAGACCTCCCCCTGAACGGCAGATTGATCAAGAGGGCGAAGCAGAAGCCCAGGAGGAATTCGAAGGGCACGGAGAATGCGGTGAAAATGAGGGTGTTTTTCAAGGTCTTTTTGAGGTCGTAATCCAGAAAAAGACGCCTGGGCCAGCTATGCCTCTTGCCCTCGAGCAGGCTTTCGATGGACTGGTCCATCTGGAGGGCCGCCTCCTGGGGGCGTTCGATCCCAACGAGGACGGCGCTGACGTGCTTTTGCAGGATGGAGCTGATGCGGGGATACTCGGGGTGGATGGGTCTCGGCCGCGCCTTTAGAAGCACTTCATAGAGATCCCGGTAATACGGGCTCTCTTTCAAAATCTCCTCATCCTGGAAAAGCGATCTTCGGGTGGGGACCGCGCCTCTTCGAAAGTGCAGGATCTTCTCAGCCTCGGGGGAAGTTGCAAATTCGATGAACTTCCATGCCGCTTCCGGATCTTTCGCGGCGCGTGCAATCCCCAGCCCCCAGCCTCCCAGGGTACCGGCCGGCTCCCGGCCGGCCCGGTGGATAAAGGGAACAACCCCCACTTTCCCCTCGAGAGGCGAATGCTTGAGAATGCTCCAGGCATAGGGCCAGTTGCGCATCATCAGGGCCCTTCCCTGTTCGAAGAACTCAAGGGCCTGCTGCTCCTGAAAGGTGATGACGCTCCGCGGGGCCCAGCCCGCATCGATCACCTTCTTCATAAACCTCAGAGCCGCAATGTTTTCCTGCCCGTCCAGAAGAACATGCTGATCCTTGCCGAAGAGAGCACCACCCGCCCCCCAGAGATATTCGAGATAGTTGCACACGAGGCCCTCATACTGCATCCCCTGGAACACGATGCAGTACCGCTCAGGAGGGGCGGAGTATTCGCGGCAGGTCGCCTCAAATTGCTCCCATGTCCGGGGAGGGTCCGGCACGAGGTCTTTTCGGTAATACAGCATCCCCACGTCGGTTCGGACGGGAACCCGGTAGAAATGGCCTCCGTAGAAACCGGCTTCAATGTCCCCCCGAAGAAACGCCTGACGCTTTTCAGCAGTAAACCACCGGTCCAGAGGCAAGAGCCAGCCTCGCGCGGCAAACTTCGCTGTCCAGATCACATCCATATAGACGAGCTCGACGGCATCTCCCCCCAGAAACGAACGGATATACATATTCTGGCGTTCGTCCGTCGACCAGGGGCCTGAGATGTAATCGATCCTGATGTCGGGATGCCTGGCATGGAAACGGTTGATTACTTCCCCCCATGCTCCCCCGATATCTTCAGGCCCGATCATCCTCATAGGTTGCCCGGCATCTGCAAAGAACGGGCGGAAGAAGATAAAGCATAAAATGAGCGAGCCCAGGATGATCGGTTCTATGCTCGACGATCTCTCGGCGGCTGTCTCCTCATAGGGGGAACGGCGAGTCCCTCCGATATGTCTGAGCCCGAGCTTCAATGGATCGTTCCTCGTTTTCAAGGCCTGATCTCGAAAATATCTGAAGGATGGACCATGTTACAGAAGCTCGATGTCCGACTTGATCCGAGTTAGGGTTATTATTAGACCTGCAATTGACTATGCCAACTCGTGCTCCGCCTGATCGTGACACGCTGGGAATAGGCATATCTAATTGGCGGAGTAATAGCGTATCCGACGTGAGATGACGGCTAGGAGTGCCTTCGAACCAGCCGGTACGTGTTGCCGATGACGCTCAGGCTGCTCGCGAGCATGGCGCAGACGGCCACCAGCGGCGAAAGCAACCCGCTCATGGCCACCGGGATGCTGACGGCGTTATAGAGGAAGGTCAGGATCAGATTTTGGCGGATCGTGCGGTTGACGGCGCGGCTGAAATCCAGGAATTCAGTGATCTGGGAGGTTTCGGCCCGCATCAGGGTGGCGTCGGCCACCTCCTTGGCCAGGCTTCCTCCGGCGAACACAGCCAGAGACAGATCAGCCTGGGCCAGGGCCGGGGCATCGTTGATTCCGTCGCCGACCATGAGCACCTTCCGTCCGCGCCGCTGGAGGTCTGATACAAACCTGGCCTTGTCCGGGGGCAGCCGGTCGCCGAGGGATTCCGGGATGCCCAGCCGGCGGCCGATAGCCTGAGTCGTCTCCTGGCCGTCTCCGGAAACCAGAGTGAGACGCAAGCCCCGGCGTTGCAACTCGGCCACCACCGGTTCGACCCCCTTGCGCAGCTGATCCCCGAAGACAAAAACCGCCGCCGGCTGGCCGCCGGCGCCCAGATAAACAAAGGAGCTGCCGGCCTGCCGGGCCAGGATCGGTCTGATCAGCGGTTCCTGTCCGCCGAACTCCTCTGCTAGAAATCGGGCGGCGCCGATCTTGGCCTCGAGTCCTTTCCACAAGGCACTGATCCCGTTTTCCTCGGATTGCACCACTGCCGTACGCTCCGGCCGGATACGCCGCTCCTGGGCTTCCCGCAGCAGCTCGAGGGCGATCGGGTGTGAAGCCCCCTGTTCGAGTCCGGAAGCCAACCCAAGTGCTTGGTTGCGGGTGAAGCTGCCGAACGGGATGATGTCCTGAAGCAGCCAGTCGCCCCGGGTCACGGTACCGGTTTTGTCTAGCACCAGGGTGTCGATGGTTTCGGCCCTTTCGAAGGCTGAAAAATTGCGGATGAGCATGCCTTTCCCGGCTGCCAGGGCCACGCCGGCCACCCGAGCCAGGGGGACGGCAATGCCCAGGGCGCAGGGGCAGGCAATCACGGCAACAGTGATGGCCCGGAGTGCGGCCTCCTCGACACCCAGCCCGCGCAGGCGGAGCACGGCCCCCGTGGCCGCCGCCATCGCCAGGATGGCCGGGACGAACCACTGCAGGATTCTTTCGCTGCGGCCGTCTCCGGGAGTCTTGAGGGCCAGAGTGTTCTGGACGATTGCAATCATCTGCCCCAGGGTGGATTCCGGGCCAACCTTGTCTGCGCAAACCGTGATGCCTCCGTGGCGGACGCGGCTGCCGCTTCGGATTCGATCCCCGGTTCTTATGACCACCGGCCGCGGCTCGCCGGTAATGGAGGACTCGTCGCAGGTACCGCTTCCACTGACGACGACGCCGTCAGCAGCGACGATTTCCTCTTCCTCCACCCGGAACAGATCGCCCGCTGCCAGCCGGTCTGCGGCCACATAGCGGCCCTCGGGGAAGCCGGTGGCGACGACCCGGACCTTAGAGGGGATAAGCGAGAGAAGCCCTGACAGCCCCTCCAACACGCGGTCTTTGGCGCGCCGCTCGAGCATCTTTCCCAGGATCACCAGCGTGATCAGCATGCAGGCGGTGTCGTAGTAGAGTTGGATGCTGCCACCGAACAGGTTGAAGGTACTGAAGCCGAATGCGCTCAGGGCGCCGACCGTGATCAGGGACTCCATGCTGAAGGCTGCCTGGCTGAGACCGCGCCAGGCTCGGCGGAAGAAAGGCATCCCGCCATAGCCCATCACCGCCGCGGACATGATCGCCATGGGCCAGGAGATGCTGGCCACGGACTCGGCCGGCAGATCGGTGAAGAAGCCGAAGTAGAGCGCAAACGACAGCATCATGACGTTCATGGACAGGAACGCGGAGATGCCGAAGCGGATCCACTCCCGCCGCCGCAGGCCGTGATCCGCATTTTCGCCCGGCAGGCTCGCGGAATACCCGAACCGTTTGATCACCGCAGTAATCCAGTTCGGATCCGCAGTGACCGGGTCATAGTGAACCCGCAGCTGGTCGGTGGCGAAGCTGCACGTCGCAGACAAGACGCCTGGTGTCCGGCCAAGGGCCGTTTCGATCAGCCAGGCACAGGCCGGGCACCACATGTTCTCGATTTTCAGCCTCAGCGTGAGCCCTTGCGGCGGGGACTGGGGCGTATCGCTGAAAGCGGTCTCGGTAGATGCCGCAGCAGGGGGCGGGTCGTCTGCGGAACGGGGGATGATGCCGCTTTCCCGGCACTTTCGGAAAAGATCGGTCTTGCGGAAGGCGGCCGGGTCGGCCGTGCCGGCGGCCTGTAGCAGGATGGCGAAGACCTGGCGGCAGCCGGTACAGCAAAAATGATATCTCGTGTCTCCAACAACCGATTCTATGCGGCCCCTGTTCAGCGCCAGGCCGCAAAGATAGCAGGCTTCCTTGGCGGCGTTGGATGGGAAGGCGGATGCCCTGGCTTTCGGCATAGCAGACGGATCAGTTCACTGGCGCAGTCCCAGCGACTTGATGAATGCGATCACGCACCAGCGGTCATTCACCGTGATGGTAGTGTCCAGGGGCGGTTGCCGGCCGTCCGGGGTGCCGTAGCTGATGGACCGGAAGAGCGCGCCGGACGGCTTGGCTTGGACCGCCGCGCTCCGCAGGTCGGTCGGCAGCGGTTGGAAGCTTTGCCCCACCGTCCCGTTTCCGTCCATCTGGGGACCGTGGCACTGCGCACAGAAGGTGAAATAGACGGCCTTGCCCCGGGCGCCGGCCTCGGCGCCGGCCAGCGCTGCCGGCGGTACCAGGAGATCCGCCGGAGTCGCTTGGTACACGGCGTCGCCGCCAAATACCGGCACGATCCCGGCCTCCATCAACGGAAGGGGTTCTTCATGGGGCCTGACGCCGGGGGTCTCGCGCATGCGGCCGTATTTGAAGTTGTCGTCGTAGTATATCACTGCGAAATATGCTACCAGGTGAAACGCCGCAATGACGATGATAAAGATCACCAATTTCTTCATTCCGCCCCCTGGAAACGCAAAATCCTCAGCGGATACGCATCTTCGCCCTGCGGCTCGCGCACATGCTGGGAGTAGGGAACCGGAGGGTACATCGCATAGGGCGACTCGCCGTAGACATCCGGGATCGGCCGGTAGTCCCAGTCCGGCATGCCGAGATCGCCGATCACCGTGTAGGCCAGCCATCCTTGGAAAACGACGATGCCCACCAGGGCGGCCACCAGCAACCAAGACTTGATCGACGATGCTGAAGGTCCCGCATGCATGGTCAGATCTTCACCTTTAAAAGTCCGGTAGATATGATGTAAAGCAGGCACCACACCACCGTGCCGGCGATGGTCAGCGCCAGCATCAGCGGAAACGGTGCATTGCGGCCCTGGATGCCTCCGGCGTACTCCTCGATGACGCGACCGGCACGTTCTTCGGAATCCTTGCGCCGTATGTGAATGTATCCCAGGGCGGCGGCAAAGATCACGATGAAGGCCAAGGCCGGAAACAGATACATCACGAAGTGCTGTTGGTTCAGAACATCGAATATGCGCATAAGCACCTATCGGGCGTGGGTCAGGGTAAAGATAACCACGGCCAGGCTGCTGGCCAGACCGCAGCAGGCCAGCACGAACAACGTCCAGGTTTCGATGACCCCCTTGCGGCTCAGCTTGGCCGGGGCAGCCGCCCGACCGGCTTCCAGCGGCAGAAATCGCGCCCGCTGCTGGTCGCGAAATTGCCCCCGGTTCAGGGCCCAGAAAAACAAGGCCAGGCTGACCGTAAATCCCACGGCCATATATGCGACGAAATACGGAAAGTACACGGTTCCCCCTATTTTTCCTTTCTTGACGCCGGTTCGCCAGTGGTCTCTGCGACCATCTGCCGGGCTGCAGCTGCAGACTTGCCGACCGCGATGACCAACCCCTCAGGGACTGTCTTCACGGCAAAATCGTTGAGATGAGCCTTGCTGGTCTCGGCAACCAGGCGGACCTTGTCCGGGTGTTCGGCATGCCGGATCTGGCTGACCCAGAGGCTTTGAACCGGGATGCGCTGCTCTCCGCGGAAGGCACTCCGGATTCCGATAAGGTCAAAGACGATTTTCGCCGGTTTTTCGTCGATCGTGAATGCCTTCACCTCCTTCACGGGGCCGTCTGCGATCACCCGGATGACCACTACTTCGGATCGAGTCTCCGCACGTACCTCCCGGATCACCATGGTGGCTGGTGCCGGGGCTGCCTTGGCCGGCTTAGGTTTGTCCTTCAGCGCGGCGGGCTTGACGCTGACAGGGACGGCGGCGGCCAATTTCCGGAAGGTGATTCTGAGGCCTTCCGCTTCCGAGAGAACTTCGTAGGGGAGATCCTGCAACAGCTCAAGGAGAACCTGCACCTCCCGACCATTGCCGGCAGTCTCCGTGGCCCGGATCGAGCGAACCGCGGTATTTGGCGGCGGGAAATATGCTGAATTCAGCCCGTCCAGGACGGTTTCCGGGAAACGAAGCAAGAGGCCCTGCGGGTTATCCTGTTTGGTCGTCGTGCACGTCAGGGGCCGGTCGCTTTTCACTATGATCGTTACCGCTTCGGGGGTTTCGGTGGCCCAGAAATCCGTGATGGCCTGCGGCGCACTCGCAGGAGCCTCGCTCAGGGGCGGCTGCGAGGCGCATCCCGCCGTCTGAAAGACCGCGAGCCAGCACAGCCCCAGCATCCATGCGGGCGCCTGAGTCGGCTCCGATGCGCCCATTTTATGCTTAATTACGAATCCCATCCTTAACTAACTCGTCACTCATCACTCGGCCTTAACGAATCCCATCCTTGATTTATTACTCGTCACTCATAATTCGGAACTCGCATTTACGGTTCCCAGGCCGCGTCGATGCCCCTCGGTTCCTGGTTGGCATCGCTCTGGTTGATGAAGTAATAGGCGACGTAGTTTCCGACCTCCCAGATCTTCTGGGATTCCAGGTCGCGTTTGAAGTAGGGCATGGCCGTTCCGGTGATGCCGTTCATGATCTGGTAGTAGAGGATGCCGCCGGAGATCCCGCGCCCCTTGAGAATGGTGAAGTTGAGCGGCGGCGGATAGATCCAGGGCTGCGCCGGTCCCATGCCGTCGCCGACCGGGCCGTGGCATCCGATGCAGAAATACTGGTAGATCTTGTGCCCGCGCTGCAGGCTCGACGGGGACGTCGGGTAGGGATCGGGCACCATGTGCCACCCCTCCGGGACATGCTCGAGAAGCCAGCGGACGTTGCCATCCGGACCCGTTTCGTAGCCTTTGGTGGACTCCTGTTTCCAGTAGTGCTGGCGGTCCATGCGGGTGTCCGCCATCTTCATCCCCAGGCTCTGGACGTATTGGGTCAGCGCGCGGATGCGCTCCATGCCCAGCCATTCGAAGGGAGGCATGACGGAGCTCGGCCGCGTATAGCGCGGGTTGATGAAATGGGCGTGGTGCCAGTCGTCAGGGTGCTCGCCGCCCTCCTGAGACAGGTCGACGCCCGTGCGCTGGGAGCCCAACTGAATGGGCTCGTCGGCCACGTAGTCGCCGGCCTGGGCGATGCGCTCCGATCCTTCGCCCCAGTCGAAGGCCCGCACCGACTGGGTGTGGCAGTAGACACAGCCGTTCTCCAGGTAAATCTTGCGCCCCGCCTCCTCTACGGCTGTGCGCGCGCGGAAGATCTCCGAGGGGGTCGCGTCCTGTCGGGCATACGGCCAATACACCATGATCAGCGTAATGCCCGTCAGCAGCGCCAGAACGCCGACCAGGATGACGGCAGGGGTCATTTTCATGAAGCCGCTCCGCGATTGAAATAAAGCGATCGAACCATGTTGTACAGCCCGATGTAAGCCCCGGCGACGATCATCGCGCCCAGCGCGGCCCGGGTCACATAATACGGCTGGATCTCCGGCAGGGTGCGGTAGAGCGTCTCGCCGTTGTACCAGGCCTGGCCTTGGATCAGACCCACGATGGTGAGCACGACGGCAAAGCCGGTGACGCCGATCAACACGAGCCAGTACTGGAGGTCCGCGAGGAATTGACTGTACAGGGGGCGGCCGGTGATGCGGGGCAGAATGAAATACAACCCCCCCAGCGCAGTCACACCGGCGAAAGCGAGAACTCCGATGTGGGCGTGGCCGACCACCCAGTTGTTGAAGTGGGTCACGCGCTGGACGTCCGGCAAGGCCATCATCGAACCCTGGATGTTCACGAAAAAGTAAAAAATGGTGCCGGTGAAAATGAACTTGGCGCCGATATCGGCATGGATTTCGCCGAGCTTGCCTTTGACCGTGTACCAGATGTTGATCAGGAAGACCATGACCGGGATCACCATGGCCACGCTGTCGACGATGGCGATGGTTTTCAGCCAGGTGGGCACCGGCACCTGCAGCAGGTGATGGGTTCCGATGTGGGTGTAGACGACGATCAGCGACCAGAACCCGAGCAGGGAAAGCGTGTGGCTGTATAGGGGATTGCGCGTGGCAAGGGGCAGTGCATAGTAGGCCACGCCGAGCCCCAGGGGAGTGAGCAGCAAGCCGAAGATGTTGTGGCCGTAGAACCACAGGATGATGGCATCCGGAATCCCGAGCAGGGCGCCGGTGTCGGGCTTCCAGATCACGTTGCCGATGCAGTAGGTGCAGGCGGTGAGCACCAGGGCGGCGACGACATACCAGACGGAAACATAGAGGATCGGCTCCTGTCGCCGACGGACCGTCATCAGGAAGTTCACAATCACCAGGGCGAAACTGATGACGACCATGATGTCGACGGTCCACGGAAACTCGGCATATTCGCGCGCCTGGCTGTGGCCGAGAGAAATTCCGGCCAAGCCGGCCGCCACCGTGATATTCCAAAACACCGCCGAGAAGACTCCCAGCCTTTCACTGTAAAGCCGGGTCTTCAGCAGCCGCGGGAGGTAGTAAAAGGCAGCCGCAATCAACCCGGGGGTCACGAATCCGAACAAGACCGTGTTGACATGCATCGGCCTCAGCCGGCCGAAATGAATGAATTCGATGTTCGCCATGAAATCCGGGGCGATCAGGTAGGTGGCGGCCAGCAGGCCGAAGGTGGTCGCGACCGCGAACCAGAACGCCGAGGTCAGGGTGAAGGCCTTGGCCGTCTGATTGCTGGTGGGGGTGCTCTCTTCCTTAACTCGTTGCTCGTTACTCATCACGCGGAACTCGCTTTTACGGTCTTAATTGTGGCATGCCAGCCAGCAATCCACATTAACCTTTTTGGCCCGATGGCACTCCACGCAAATGCCCATGCGCCAGTCCTTATAGGGCAGCCGCTGCAGGTTCTTAACCTCCCCGTGGCACTCCTCGCAGGCCACCTTGCTGTTGATGTGGCGCTGGTGGTTGAAAAAGACATGCTCGGGGATATAATTCACCTTGACCCAGGGAGTCGGCGTGCGGGTGTTGAAATAATCGTGCTCTTTCTGGATCCAGGGGAATTTCACGATGATATAGTTGTGGCAATACAGGCATTTCTCTACCGGAGGAATGCCCGGAAAATTCGAGTAAGCCACGTAGGGGTGGCAGAACTGGCACTGGATTTCTTTGATCCCGTTATGGACATTATGACTGAAGGGAATCGGCTGCTGCGGCCCGATCTCTTCGGGCTGCACATAATACAGATACAGGAAGGCGGCGACGAATAAACCGCTGGCTGCGGTGATGAGGACGGCTGCCCGATTTCGGTTCAAATTTCGCACCTTTCTCTATCTCGATCCGGTACGCGCCGTTTCCTTCGACCCGGGGATCAGCTCCGGGAATATTTTGAGCGTGAAGGCCACCGCCAGCATCATCAACCCCAGAAAACCGGCAAACATGAGCCCGTCGCTGACGCCCAAGGGCACCTCCGTGGTTCCGTGGCTCAACGCAGGTCCCAGCAGCAGCATGTGCTCCAGCCACATTCCTACGATGACCATCCCGCAAAGCCCCACCATGAACCTCGGGTTGGTCTTGAGGTTCTTGTTGAGGAGAATGAGGAAGGGAAGAATGAAACACATCACGAACACCGTCCAAGCCAGCGGCTGCCAGGGCGTCAGCACGGTACGCAGAATCACGTAGTGGGTCTCCTCCGGGAGGTTGCCGTACCAGATCACGACCAGCTGGACATAAAAGAAATCCGCCCACATCAGGCAGAACGCGAAGAAGAGCTTGCCGATATCGTGGAAATGGCTCGGGGCCAGGGCTGAGCCTTTTCCTTGGTGCAGGTAAACGATCGCGGCGAGTATGATCAAGGTCCCCAAGCCGATGTAGAACGTCTTAATGAAATGGTAGGCTCCGAAGAGGGTTGAAACCCAGTGGGGATCCATGCTCATGACGAGGTCGAAGCCGATCAGGCTGAGGACGAGGGCAAACGCAAAGATGTACAGGCCGGCCCAGCGGCTCATCCGGCTCTTGATGCGCTCCGTTTCACTGTCGTCGCGCGGGGCGGCGCCGCCGATGAAGCGGCGCAGACCGGCTTTCGGTCGGCTGGGGTCGAGCCTCAACTTGAGCGCACAGCCGAGAAATGCGTACCCGATGCCGTATAGAACCAGAAGCCCCACCACGTCGCGGGTAAACAGAAACGGGATGTTCAGCCAGACTTCCTTGCCGTGCAGGTCTTCGTGAATCCACGGGAAGACGTGTGCTTTTCCAAGGAATAGGATCAGGAAGAGCCCGATCGACACCGGGAAGAATCCGGCGAAGGCGCCCGAAAGGCCGGCCAATGG
>JBLMXM010000190.1:0-6085 GCA_050257775.1 Hyphomicrobiales bacterium | reverse complement strand
CCTCTGCCCGTCCGGGAAGTGAGCCCGAAGAAGGAGGGCGAGCCGGAACAGCCGCCCCCCGCGGCGCCGCCCACCATCGACACATCCAAGATCGAGCGCCAGGGCCAGTTCATCGCCAAGGGCCGACCCGGCCGGATCTTCCTGCTGGCCTCCTCGGAGATGCTGAGCAACATGGTCATCGACGAGTCGGGCCGCGGGCCCAACACGGTCTTTGCCCTCAACGTCATCGACTATCTCAACGGCCGCGAAGGGATCGCCATGATGCGGGCCAAGGAGCAGAAACTCAACCCCCTCGCCGACACGGGCGCCGGCACCAAGACCTTCATCAAGACGTTCACCATCGCCGGGCTGCCGCTGCTGGTGGCCCTTTTCGGCGTCGGGGTGTGGTTCCGCCGCTCGGCGCGCAAGAAAAGGATCCAGGAAATGTTCCAATAGACCCCCTGAACCCTGGACCCCTCGAACCCTTTATCCAGGAGATTCACCACCCCATGAAGATCAAGAAGGAATATCTCATTCTCGGGGTCATCATCGCGGCGCTGGCCGTCTACCTTTACCTGCACAATTCGGACCGGACGCTCTACACGCTGCCGAAGCTTCCGGCCCTGGCCGCGTCCGACATCACCCGGATCCAGATGACGCGGCCCGGGGAAACGGTCGTGCTGGTCCGCCAGGACGGCCGCTGGGTGATCGACCCTCGCGGCTGGCCGGTGGATCCCAAGACGGCGCAGGAGATGCTGGACACGCTCACCGGCCTCACCTTGACGGCCCTCGTGGCGGAATCCAAGAACTATGCCCTGTACGAGCTCGACGACGAGCACAAGGTCAACGTCAAGGCCTGGCAGGGCGATCAGCTCCGACGCGACATCGATATCGGCAAGGCGGCGCCCACTTTCCGGCACACCTTCGTCCGCATCGCCGGAGACGACCGGGTGTTTCATGCGCAGGACAACATCAGCTTCCGCTTCCGCGCCGCGGTCGACGACCTGCGGGATAAGACCGTGCTCGCCTTCAACCGGGAGGATATCCAGGGGATCCAGATCACCGAAGGCCCGGCCTCCGCGAAACTGACCCGCAGCCCGGCAAAGGAGGAGGCCCCTGCCGCCGGCCAGCCCGCACCGCCCGCCTGGCAGGGCGCCGACGGGCAGGCGGCGAACAGCGCGGCCGTGCAGGGGCTCCTGGCCGAGCTCTCCAGCCTGCGGTGCGAGCAGTTCATCGACGACCGCGACAAGGCCGGCCTCGGTGCGCCCGTCTACTCGATCGTTCTGAAAGGACCCAAGGAATACACGCTTACCCTGTTTGCGCCCGGCGAAAAAGACGACCAGAAGCGCCCGGCGGTTTCATCCGGCAGCGATTCTCCCTTCCTGCTGTCCGAGGACCAGGCCAAGCGCATCATGAAAAACCCGGCGGATTACTTCAAGGCGGAAGAAAAGAAAGAAGAAAAGAAGGAAGGCTGAAACCGGTTCTACCGGAGGTTGGACACGGTCAACACGACGCCCGAGACAAGCAGCAGCCACAAGACCAGGAGTCGAAACTGCCTCTCGTTCACCCGGCCATACATGCGGATACCCAGGTAGACCCCTATCATGGTTGCCGGCAAGCAGATGATCGTCAATCCCCACACCTCCCGGGTCAGGAGACCCTGCAGGAGATAGGTGCAGAGCACGGCCGCGAGGATGGTCAGGTTAAACGTCTGATACACCCCGCGCTGGGCATCCGCACTCCACCCGCGCACGCCGCACCAGATCGTGGGCAACGGGCCCGAAAGCCCGGCGACCCCGCCCAATGCGCCGCCGCCGAAGCCGATCAACCCGTCCGCGAACCTCCCTCCCCACGAGGTGGTCGGAAAGCGCCGGAACCCGAGCGTAGCTCCGGTATACGCCATCAGCAGTCCGCCCAGGAACACCTTGAGGGTCTTGGGGTCGATGAACCGCAGCGCAGCGACCCCGATCGGAATGCCGAGGACGCCCCCGATCAGAAAAGGCCAGAACCGATGCCATGCAACGGCACGACGGAGAAAATACAAGGATTGGGCCTGGTTGACGACCGAGCAAATGACCACCAGGGCCGCCGCGACGACCGGGTTCACCACATGGAGCCAGAAACCCAGGGCGACCAGGCCGGTGCCGAACCCGGCCAGGCCGCTGACAAACCCCCCGCACAGGGCTCCCAGGGCAACTACAGCGAGGATGTCCATTCTCCCTTCCGACTCCCGGGTCAACAGACCGGATCAGTTTTCACATGTCCACCAGAGGCTCCATTCGGGTGCCCTGCTCCCGCCTGAGATATCAGAAGATAGCTCATATTCCGATTCGCATCCATTTGCAATCACTTGACCCGGTCATGGGGGTTGTGCCAAATAGAGGGACTCTCACCGCAGGCACTGCGGCTGAAAAGAAAGGCCCTTTATCCTTCATTGCCGGCAAAAGGATGGCGTCGTGAAGAGTGATTTTTTTTCCAGGTACGGCCAGTCCTCTGTGGCCGGTCTTCCCAAGTATGCCCGGCTGCGCGAAGCCTTGCGGTCTGCCATCGAAGACGGGTACTGGCAGCCCGGAGACAAATTGCCGCCGGAAATCGTGCTGGCCGCGACGACCCCGTTCAGCCTGGGCACGGTTCAGAAAGCGTTGCGGGCCCTCGTCAAGGAGGGCATCGTCGAGCGCCGCCAGGGAAGCGGGACGTTTGTTTCCTACGACCGGCGCCAAATGTACGATCCGTGGCACTTTCGGTTCTCCCGGAAGGGTGAAGAGGACTTCCTGGCGGTCTACCCGAAGATCTTGGCAAAAAAGGTGATTTCGAGCCGGGCCTCATGGGCCCGTCTCATCAGCCCCGACAGTAATCGCATCCTTCAGATCAACCGGGTCATTCGGGTCGAAAATCTCTTCTCGATTTACAGCCAGTTTTTCCTGGCGGCCGACAGATTCAAGGGGTTCATGGACAAATCAAAGAAAGAACTCGAGTCGGTCAACTTTAAGACGATCCTGCGGCAGGAATACAATCTGGCGATTCGATACATGAATCACACGGTCCAGATGATCGCGTTCCCCAAAGAAGCCTGTCAGGCCCTCAAGGTACCGGCGCGGACATCCGGTCTGTTCCTGACGATAGTGGCCATGTCGTCGCGGCAGCAGCCAACCTATTACCAGGAAGTGTACATCCCCCCGAACGAATGCAGGCTTCACATATCCGATTCGGCATTCATCCCCGAGCACTGGTCCTAGAACTGGTTCAAAACCCCAACTAAGGCCCAATGGCGGCGTTGCCAGCCGATCCGAAATGCTCACATACTGGCATGTATGCTCCGCTTTCGAATCGGCTGGCGCCTTGCCCTTGGACCTGATCTGAGGTTTTGAATCCAGTTCTAGTGTCGTGCCCCTTTTCCATACAGCTGCCGGTTTTTCTTGACATGCAAAATAATATATAGCTATATAGTTTCTGGAACACCGACCTTCTCCCCGGGGAGCTACCTCAGGCGATGATCCAGACGACAGATATGATCGTCATGGGTGCGGGACCGGCGGGCTTGACTGCAGGTCTCTACGGCGCCCGAGCCGGTTTGAAAACGATCGTTCTGGATACCAAGACTCCCGGCGGCCAGATCCTCTTAACCGAACAGATTTTCAACTACCCCGGCTTCCCGGACGGCATCACCGGCCTTGAATTGGCCGGTCTGTTTCAACGCCAGGCAGAGCGCTACGGCTGCCGGATCTCATCCCGTGCGGGTTCAGCCCGTTTAACCTGCGGCCAGGGCGCTCATCAGGTGAGCACCGCCAAGGAACACTATGAAAGCAGGGTCGTCATTGTAGCAACCGGGGCGATGCCGCGCCGTCTGAATGCGCCCGGCGAAAAGAAATTCTCCGGTGCCGGCATATCGTACTGTGCCGTTTGCGACGGTAATTTTTTCGAAGGCATGAACGTCGTCGTTGTCGGCGGCGGAGATTCAGCCCTGGTGGAGGCAGCCTACCTGTCGCGGATCTGCCGCCGCGTTTTCATCGTTCACCGGCGGGAAACGTTCAGAGGCAGCGAAGCCTGCCAATGCCTGGTCCGTGGCTGCGGCAATGTCAGCACGTGCATGGGTGCAATCGTCAAAGAATTCCAGGGTGACGAAGTGCTGGAATCGGTACGTCTCGCCAACGCAGACGGCTCCAAGGAATGGGATCTAAAGGTCAGCGGAGCATTCATTTACGTGGGCCACACTCCAAACACGGGTTTCCTGCCGGAAATCATCGAGAAAGATGAAGACGGCTGGATCATCACGGACGAAAACATGCAATCCTCGGTCCCCGGTATTTTTGCGGCAGGCGATGTCCGGCGGAAAATGGGCAAGCAGATTTCAACGGCGGTGGGCGACGGCGCCCTGGCAGCCCTGGCCGCCGAGAGGTATCTGTCGATGCAGGCATGCGCATTGCCAGGAGAGTGAGGCTTCTTTGCGGCTGGAGATGCTCAATCACGTCATTTCCGATATCCGCTTCTCCGATTCGAACAGACTGGATAGCGGGGTTCTGTTCATCGACCGCCGCTCAATCGAGTCCCTGATATCGCCGGAGATCCGGCTGGCGGAGCTTGCAGTGGCAAAGCCCGGGGAAAGCATTCGATTCGGGCCGGTTCTCGATATCGTCGAGCCCCGGGCCAAGGAAGACCCGGCGGAAACGGCGTTTCCCGGGTTTTTCGGAAAACCCGGATCTGCGAGCCTCCAGGGTCGAACCCATGCCCTCAAGGGCACAGCGGTTATAGCGGTGGCACGGATTCGCGGGGCCCAGGAAGGGCTGATCGACATGCAAAAGGCGGCCGCCCCCTTCTGCCCGTTTGCCTCCACGTTGAACCTGGTGCTGCACTTGACGATCCCCGGGGACCTCGATCCCCTCGATGCCGACCGGGCCGTCAGGGAATCCCAGCTGAGAGTCGCGGAGTTTCTGGCGCGCCTGGCGGTGGGCCGGAAGCCCGAGCGTTCGGACTCATTGGAGTGGCCCCTGCCCGCAACGCACCTGCCCAAAGCGGCGCTCGTGTATTTCGTTCAGTCGCAGGGCAACCTGCGCCGAACCTATCTCTGCGGCCAACCGATGGACGACGCACGGCCGGTCGTCATCTCTCCGCTCAAAGTTCTGGACGGGGCCCTGGTCAGCGGAAACTTCGTCATGCCGTGCAACAAGACCTGCACCTGGATCCATCAGAACAACCCGCTGATCCGGGAGATGTTCAGCCGGCACGGCAAGAGCTTCGATTTCGCCGGAGTCATCCTGTGCAACGAGATGAGCCGCCTGGAGGACAAGCAGCAGGTGGTTCAGGAGGTGTTCGATCTGTTCCGCGCGCTGGGTGTATCCGGTGCCGTGATCAACCAGGAAGGCGGCGCCAACACCCTGACGGATGTCATGATGCTGTGCGCGAAATCAGAGCGCAATGGGGTCAAGACCGTGCTGATCCTCAACGAGTTCGCCGGCTCCGGGGGAACCACGCCGTCCCTGGCCGAAACCACTCCCGAAGCCGGCTACATCGTCAGCACCGGCAACAACGACTACCCCCTGTCCCTGCCGCCGGTCGAGCGATTTGTCGGGCATGAGCCCTTCCCGGGAATGGAGGGCTCCGTCACGGGGGCCATCGTGCTTCCGCTGACCCGCCTCCATTCTTCCACCAATCAGCTGGGGTTCAACAGCCTGTCGTGCCGCACGGACGCAGCACCGGTGCGCCCCAGACAGGCCATGCCCGGCAGACCTTTGAGAGTCGTGCATTATCTCAACCAGTTCTTCGGCCAGATCGGCGGCGAAGACAAGGCCCATACGGGCTTGCAGGTGAAAGCCGGAGCGGTGGGCCCCGGCCTGGCCCTGAGAGACCAATTGGGCAGCCGCGGAGAAATACTGGCGACGGTGATCTGCGGCGACAATGCCATGGCCGAGCACCTGGATGAAAACGCCGCTGCGGCCGCCGAACGGGTAGCCGAATACCGGCCGGACCTGTTGGTGGCAGGCCCGTGCTTCAATGCCGGCCGCTACGGAATGGCGTGCGGGGCGGTGTGCAAGTCCACGGCGGAACGGCTGGGGATCCCCACCGTCATGGGAATCGCGGAAACGAACCCGGCGGTGGAGGTATATCGCCC
>JBLMXM010000189.1:0-5476 GCA_050257775.1 Hyphomicrobiales bacterium | reverse complement strand
GCCCGTCTCCTGATAGTAGGCTTCCATGCTGGTCGGAAGATCCAAGTGGGCGACGAATCTCACATCCGGCTTGTCGATCCCCATGCCGAAGGCGATGGTCGCTACGATGACGGCGGCCGGGTCTCTTAGAAACCGCCGTTGCCGCTCCAGGCGCATGCTCTGCTCCAGCCCGGCATGGTAGGAGGCGGCTTCGATCCCCTGGCCGACCAGCCAGGTAGCGACCTCGTCGGCGCGCTTGCGCGTGCGGACGTAAACGATTCCGGACTCTCCCGTGTGCTCGTTCATGATAAAGGCATGCAGCTGGCGCTTTCCGTTGTCTCTCGGCTGCACCCGGTAGCGGATGTTGGGCCGGTCGAAGCTTGACACGAATTGGGCCGCTTGAGCCAGTTGGAGTCTCTCCAAGATGTCCCGGCGGGTGTAGGCGTCGGCGGTGGCCGTCAGGGCGATCCTGGGAACGCCGGCAAATCGCTTCGTCACCTCCGCGATCTGAAGGTATTCCGGCCGGAAATCGTGACCCCACTGGGAGACGCAGTGCGCCTCGTCGATGGCGAAAAGGGCAATGGGGATGCACTGCAGGAACCTCTGGAAGCCCTCGGCCAGCAGCCGCTCCGGGGCGACGTAGAGCAGGTCGGTTGCGCCCGACCCCACCCGCGCTTCGACCCGGCCAGCCTCGTCGGCGGAGAGGCTCGAATTCAGATATTCGGCCCGCAGGCCGTTCTGGCGCAGGGCCAACACCTGGTCCTGCATCAATGCGATCAGGGGAGAGATGACCAGCCCGACGCCCCTGCGCAAAACCGCCGGGATCTGGTAGCAGATGGATTTCCCGCTTCCGGTCGGCATCAGGACGAACACGTCCTCCCCGCGGATGACCCGCTCGATGATCTCCTCCTGGTGGCCGCGGAAAGAGGGGTAGCCGTAGTATTTGCGCAGGATGTCGCGGGGTGTCATTTGGGCAGGCATTCCGCTTTCGTCGATTGGTGCGAAAATTGTGTGAAGAATAAACCGAGCCTTACCTATATTGAGCGGGGTTCTCGGGTTGCCCCGGGGCCCGGAGGGCTCTGCGCCCCGGGTGGCCGATCGAGGAGGCGGCTGACTGTCCGAGCCGCCTACGCGGTTTTAGACCGGGCCCCATACCGAGCAGTTTATTGCGGAGACGGGACAGGCCCGGGCTTAGAGCGCGTCAGCGGCGAATTTCAGCCGCTCCGAAAGCGGTTATCCGGACGTAGAGCGCTCCGGGACCTTGCCGCAAAATTCCAGGATAGAATCGTCCAGACTAGGTCTCACTTGAACCCGTCGAGGGAATGGATCTCGTATTCAACAGCCAGGCGCCGGTTCAGTTTCGGATCCGCCAATTCGGCACAGAGCTTGGTGCCGTAAACGAAGCCGCCGGTGAGGGAGGCCAGAGTGCCCGAAAAAATGATGGTGCCGTCGAGCGGGGTTCCGATCTTGGCGCGGACAAAGGCCATCAACTCCCCGGGCGCCATGAGCCGCGCCAGCTTGCCTTCCTGGTAGAGGATCTCCTTGCCGTCCGCCACCTGCCGGCAGCGCAGGGTGAGCCCATCCCAGTGGTCGGCCACATCTTCCAAGGCCCAGACCGTTTCACCGATGACGTTGGGGCAGATCTGCTTGGCCCGCGGGATGTCCCACTCCTCGAGCTTGCGGTCCGTGTGGTCGCTGCCCACTCCCACGTAGATGCGGCTTTTGGTATCGATCAGGAGCACGTACTCGGCTTCCCCGCAGGTTTCGCCGCTGTACGCCTCGATCACCGCATCCTTGACCAGCGCGCGGCCAATCACCGGGTAGAGCGTCGGTGTGGTGGGCGGGCCCGGGATGCCCTTCTGGGATAGTTCCTGGATGTGCCTGCGCACCTCCGCCTGGTTTCGGCCGGTGTAACCGGCGTTGACCATGCGAGTATACGCGAAGTGCAGAGGGGCGCGCCTGCCCTTTTCGTCCAGCACCAGATCGATGATCACAGCAGACCTCTCTTTCAGTAAAGACCGACTAGTTTGGGGACAACCAGCGTGATCCAGGGGATGTACATGATCACCAGAAGGCTCAGGAACATGACGGCAATGTGGGGAAGCAGGGGTTTCGTGACCTCGGAAAGGGACACCTTGCTCACCCCGCAGATCACGATGAGGCAGATCCCAACCGGCGGCAGCACGATGCCGATCCCCTCGGCGGCCACGAGGACCACCGTGAAATGCAGCGGGTCGATGCCGAGCTTGATCGCTATGGGCAATAGGATCGGGTAAAGGATGATGATGGCCGGAAGACCGTCCAAGAGCGCGCTGCCGATAAGGATCACGATGCTCGCCAGCAGAATGAACAGCCAAGGCTCGCCGATGACGAGCATGAAGCGCGTAATGGCTTGGGGGACTTGCTGATTGGCCATGATCCAGGAGAAAATCGAAGCCGTGCCGATCAGAATCAGGATCACGCCGGTCACCACCCCCGTGTTCACGAGCATCTGTCCGATTTGCGCGTAGCTGACCTCCTTGTAGATGAGCACCGACACGATGAACCCGTACACCACGGCTAACACGGCGGCTTCTGTTGCCGTCGTGACGCCGCCCAGTATACCCCCGAAAATGATTACGGGCATGCCCAGGGGTATGACGGCGGCCTTGAGCGCCAGCCACACCCGCCGCCCGGAGAAGGCTTGCCGGTCGCCCGGCAAGCGGCCGCTCCGGGCCTGGTAGTAAATCAACAGGCAGATGGCCAGGGCCATGACAACGGCCGGCAGGAATCCCGCTGCGAAGAGTGCACCGATGGAAATCTGGCCCATGCCGCCCAGAACCACCATGGCCATGCAGGGCGGTACCAGGATCCCCATACCTGTGGCTGCGGCCACGATGGAGGTGGAATCCCGATTGTTGTAGCCGGACTTTCCCATGGTGGGAATGAGGATGGCGCCCATAGCCGAGGCGTCCGCGATCGAGGATCCCGATATGCCCGAGAAGATCATCTCGGAAACCACCGCTCCCATGCCAAGTGAGCCTCGAATGGGTCCTACGATGGAAAGCGCCAGTTGGACGATGCGCCGCGAAATCCCGCCCGTCTCCATCAGAAACCCGGCGAAGACGAAAAGCGGTACGGCGACGAGAGGGAAGAAATCCACGCCCGTGTACATGCGCTGTACAATCAGCACCAGCGGAATGTCACTCTTGAGCAGAAACGCGAGGGAGGCGAGGCCCAGGGCGAAAGCGATGGGGATGCCGACCAGAAACGCAGCGATCAGGACGACGGCAAGGGCGCCCATTAGTTGTGGCCTCCCTCGCTCCCGATGGCGGCACCCCGGGGCCGCATGAGGTCACGGGTTCGCTTGAGAAGGTAGTAGAGCATGATGAGGCCGCTTGCCGGGATGGCCGCGTACGAGTAACTCATGGGCAGGTTCAAGTATGTCGTGGTCTGGGTGTAGGAGTCGCGCACGAAACCGATGCCTTCCTTGACCACGAAGAAAAGAAAAAGCGCCGTTCCTGTCGCTACCACCAGGCCGATAGCCTTCTGGAGGCTTGGAGGAACCCGCTTGAGAAGGAAGTCGATGTTGAGATGCTCCATGCGCTTCATGCCCACCGCGGCCCCCAGGAAGATGGTATAGATGAAGGAGATGCTGACGATCTCCTCAATGGCCGGGAAGGACACCTTGATGGCGTAGCGCAAGAGCACCTGCATGAAGACCCCCGCACAGAGGACCACGACGCAGGCCGCGAGGATCATTTCCCAGAAGTTGGACAGGATTTTTTTCATCAGCTTGCGTTTATTTGACTTCCCGCACCTTGGCCACCATGGCTGGCGGGACCACATCCGCCATGGCCGCATAAACCGGTTGCGTCGCCTGGCGGAAGGCCTCCGTATTCGGCTTCTCGACCACCGCCATGCCCTTGGACTTCAGGAAGGCCAGGTCGTCGGCCTCCTTGTCCGCCACCGCCTTGCGCTGCGACTGGGCTGCCTCGTTCACGCTCTTCTGCAGCACGGCCCTCTGCTCGGCGGTGAGGCTGGCCCAGAGCTTCGGGCTGATCATGACCGCACCGGGAGTGTAGGTGTGGTAGGTGAGCGAAAGATTCTTCTGCACCTCGAAGTAGTTCATGGAGCGGATGGTGGCAATGGGGTTCTCTTGGCCGTCCACGACCCCCTGCTGCAGGGCGGAGTAAAGCTCGGTGAAGGCGATGGGTGTGCCGATGGCGCCGAGGGATTTCATCATCTCGAGGTAGACCTTGGATTGCTGAACCCGGATCTTAAGCCCCTGCATGTCGGCCGGCTCCTGGATGGGCTTCTTGTTGTTGGTCATGTTGCGGAACCCCACCTCCCAGAACCCCAGAACCTTCAAACCCTTCTTTTCGGCCAGGCCTTTAAGCTCGTCTCCGAGCACGCCGTCGAGCACTTTGTAGGCGTGCGCCCGGTCGCGGAACAGGAAAGGCATTTCCACGATTTGGAACTCCGGAACCCAAAGCGGGAGAACGCTGCCGGCCGCCGCGACCGCCATGTCCACCGTTCCCAAGCGGGTGCCTTCGGCGAGATCGCGCTCCCCGCCCAGTTGGGCGTCAGGGAAAACTTCGATCTTCATCTTGCCGCCGCTGTTCTTCTCGACCTGCTCCGCCAGCAAGGTGGCGCCGATGTGATACTGGTGAACCTTTGTGCCGGAGTGGCCGAATTTGATGGTGAGGGGCTGGGCATGGACCGTGGCCCCCAGGGCGACGATCGCCAACGTCAAACTCATAGACAGAATCCGCTTTTTCATGTTCGATTACTCCTTATTCGATTGGAGGGTTGATTCTGGCCATCGAACTGGTACAACTTGGTTGCACAATTATACTATTTCCAGTTTTTTGAGATGGGTTCTATAGGCCCAGGTAGGCCTTGCGCACATCCGAGTTGGACAGAAGTTCGCTTCCCGTCCCCGCCAGCACCACTTTGCCGAGCTCCAGCACGAACCCCTTGTGGGCGATCGCCAGCGCGTGTTCAGTGTTCTGCTCGACCAGGAGAACGGTGACTTGGGAAGTGTTGATCTCGGCGATCACCCGGAACAGCTCCTCCACCATGATCGGGGCAAGCCCCAAAGACGGTTCGTCCAGCATGAGCAGCTTCGGTCCGGCCATCAGGCCGCGACCGATGGCCAGCATCTGCTGCTCGCCGCCGGACAGCGTGCCGGCCACCTGGCGGTGCCGCTCCTTGAGCAGCGGAAAGATCTGGAAAACCCAGTCCAGCCGCCGGCTCCGTTCGGACGGCCCGGCCAAGCAACCGCCCATCAGGAGATTCTCCATCACCGTCATCTCCGGAAAAAGCTTGCGCCCTTCCGGAACATGGACGATGCCGCTTTTGACGATCTCCTTGGGCAGGGAGCCTTCCAGATGCCGACCGTTGTAAATCACGGTTCCAGCTTGATGGGGCAGGATCCCGGAGATCGCCTTCAATAAGGTGGTCTTGCCGGCGCCGTTGGCTCCCACCAGGGCCACGATCTCGCCTTCTGCAACAG
>JBLMXM010000188.1:0-11386 GCA_050257775.1 Hyphomicrobiales bacterium | reverse complement strand
AGGATGGCGACAATGAGCAACATGCCCAGGTCGCGGATGGACGATTGGAAGACCTGGGCGGTTCCCTGAAAGCTGGCGGTGATGGTGACCGGGATCAGCGTTTGCGCCGCCTGGTTCAATGCCGAAACCGCTTCTCCCAGGGCGAAGCCTGGCTTGAGGTTGAAGGCGATCGTGACGGACGGCAACTGGCCGCTGTGGTTGACGGTGAGCGGGCCGTAACCCTGGGCGATCCTGGCTACGACGTTGAGCGGCACCAGCGCCCCGCTGGACGAACGCACGTATAACAGCGCCAGGGCGGATGCGTCCAGCTGGTATTCCGGTTTGAGTTCCACGATCACCTGGAATTGGTTGGTGGAAGCGAAAATGGTCGATATCTGGCGGCTGCCGTAGGCGCTATAAAGCGCGTCCTCGATTTGCTCTGCGGAGATCCCCAGCGACGCGGCCTTGTCGCGGTCGATCTCGATGTTCACCTGGGGGTTTTTAAGCTGCAGGTCCGTGGTGACATCCTGAAAGGCCGGCAGCGTTTGAATTTTGGCAGCCAAGGCCGGAGCCACTCGGTAGAGTTCGTCGATGTCGGTCCCTTGCAGGGTATACTGGTACTGGCTCTTGGTCACTCTTCCGCCGACTTGAATGGCCGGAGGATTTTGCAGATACACACGGATGCCCGGAATCTGGGCGAGTTTCGGGCGCAACTGCTGGATCACCTGGTCGGCGGAAAGCGTCCGCTCCGAGCGCGGCTTGAGCAGCATGAACAGCACGCCCGTGTTGCTGCCGGTGATGCTGCCGGTGCGGGCGCCGGCGCTGGACATGAATGCGGCGACGTTCGGGTCCTGCCGGACTACCTCAGCTGCGGCCATTTGCAGACGCCTCATGGCATCCCAGGATATCCCCTCCGCCGCCTCGGTCCAGGCCACGATCTGCGAACGGTCTTCGCTCGGAATGAACCCCTTGGGGATGACCCGGAAAAGCAGGACCGTAACGAGGATGACCGCCGATAGAAAAACCATGGTCAGCCGGCGGTGCTCCAGGAACCAGCGCAGGCTGTGCTTGTAGAGATTGAGCATCGCCTCATAGACGCGCTCCGAGGCAGCGTACAGCCGGCCTGATGGCTGGCCTTCGTCCGGTCGGAGAAACCGGCTGCACAGCATGGGGGTCAGGGTCAGGGAGACCGCGCCGGAGATGAGGATGGCCGCACCGATTGTTACGGCGAACTCATTGAAGAGCCTGCCCAGGATGCCGCCCATGAAGAGCACCGGGAGAAACACGGCGACCAGCGACAGGGTCATTGAGACGATGGTGAAGCCGATTTCCTTCGAGCCGGTCAGCGCCGCTTTGATGGAGCCCTCGCCCATCTCCAGGTGCCTGACGATGTTCTCGAGCATGACGATGGCATCGTCGACGACGAACCCCACCGCGAGGATCAAGGCCATCAGCGATAGGTTGTCCAGGTTGAAGCCCAGCAGGTACATCACCATGAAGGTCCCGATCAGGGACATGGGCATGGCGAGGCTGGGGATGAGCGTATAGGAGAGCCGGCGTAAAAACAGGAAAATGACCAGTACCACCAGGCCGAGGGTCAGCAGGAGCGTGAATTTCACATCCTGGACCGATTCCTCGATGGACTTAGAGGCATCATACAGGACGTGCAGGGACACCGAGCCCGGCAGTTGGGCCTGAAAGGTGGGCAGGATTTTCTTGATCGAAGCCGCCACCTCAACGGTGTTGGTGCCCGGCTGGCGTTGAACCGCCAGCACGACCGAGCGCTGGTTGATGTACCAGGCGGCGGTCTTGTTGTTCTCGACGCTGTCGAAAACCGAACCGATATCCGCCAGGCGCACCGGTCGGCCATCGCGGTACGTCACAATTACCGAGCGGTATGGCTCGGCGCTGAGGAGTTGTCCGCTGGCTTGGACGGTGAAGGCCTGGTTCGGGCCGTATAGGGTACCGGTCGGCAGGTTGACATTAGCCTGGGCCACGGCCTGCGCCGCCTGGTCGATGCCGATGCCGCGCGCCGCCATTTCCTTGGGGTCGAGTTGAACGCGGACCGCATACTTCTGGGAGCCATAGACCTGGACCTGTGCCACTCCACTGAGCATCGAGATCCGCTGAGCCATCATGGTTTCGCCGTACTCGTTCAGCGTATAGAGCGGCAATGTCGGAGAGGTCAGCGCAATGCGCATGATGGGGTAGTCCGCCGGGTTGACCTTGCGGAAGTAGGGCGGCGTCGGCATGTCACCCGGCAGGTTGCGTGCCGCCCGTGAGATCGCGACCTGGACGTCCTGAGCGGCCGCATCGATGTTGCGCCGGAGAGTGAACTGGAGCGTGATCTGGGTGCTGCCGATGGCGCTGGTGGAGGTCATCGAGTCGAGCCCGTCGATCGCCGAAAACTCCCGCTCCAGCGGGGTGGCCACCGCGGTCGCCATGGTGTTCGGGCTAGCGCCCGGCAGGGAGGCCGTCACCTGAATCGTGGGGAAATCCACGTTGGGCAGATCGCTGACCGGCAGCTTGGTGTAGGCCATGATGCCGAAGATCAGTACCGACAGCATCACCAGGGTGGTCATGACCGGCCGGCGGATAAAGAGCTCGGAGATGTTCATGCTCAATAGACCATTACGAGTTGGAGACTTTGACCCTGGCCCCCGGCATCAGCCTCAGCTGGCCTTCGGTAACGACTTTCTCGCCGGCGCCGACGCCTTTTTCGATGACGACCTCGCTGCCGAGGTTCATTCCAACGACGACGGGCCGAGTTTCCACCGTCATGTCCGGTCTGACGACGTACACGAACTGGCCGTCCTGGCCCACCTGGAGGGCCTGGGATGGGATGACGATCGCATCCGGGCGGGAGGTCAGCGTCAACACTGTTGTGACGAACTGCCCGGGCCAGAGACGCCGGTCCGTGTTGGCAAAACTGGCCTTGAGCATGACAGTGCCCGTTTGACTGTTGACCTTGTTGTCGAGAAAGCTCAATGTCCCCGCTTCCGGGTTTTGGGGGCTTTCGGAGACGAATGCCTCCACCCTTAACGGCCCCTGGGCCATGTGCTGCTTGATCTCGGAGAGGTATTGCTGCGGAACGGCAAAACCGACGTTGATCGGCATGATTTGGGCGATTTCCACCATGCCACCCTTATCGTCGTTGGCCTTGATCTGGGTGCCCTCGTCCACCAGCAGCCGGCCGGTTCGGCCGGTCATGGGGGCTTTGATGTAGCAGTAGTCGACTTGCAGCTGGGCGCGCTCAACGCTGGCCCGGTCGGCGGCGACCGTGGCCCGCAAGGCCTCGGCATTGGAGCGAAACTGCTCGTACTTGTCGCTGCTGACAAAATTCTTGGCGACCAACTCCGCATACCGCTTGGCGTCCAAGTCGGCCTTGCCGGCAAGCGCCACATCGCGCTCGAGTCTGGCCTGGGCTTCCCGGAGGGCTACCTCATGGGGGCGCGGGTCGATGGTGAACAGGAGATCGCCCTTTTTGACGTCCTGTCCCTCGCGGAAATGGACCTTTAGCAGTTCGCCGTCGATCCGCGATTTGATCGATACCGTGGCGTAGGCTTCCACGGTGCCGACGGCCTGAAGCTGCACCGGCACGGTCTTTTGAACGGCGGCGGCAACCGCCACCGAAATGAGCGGCTCCGGTTTTTCGCGTTGAGAGGTCCCCTCGCTCCGGGTCAGGAAGATCATGCCTAAGCCGGCGGCGACCAGAGCGGCGGCGACGACCAGGGCTTTGAGAGGATTGCGCTTCTTTGCGATGGGGGGATGGTCAATCATACCCAGTGTCTTTTCAGGAGTTCATCGACGGAGCTTGTCAACCCTGGCTGTATTATCGGCTTTCTGGACGCGAAATTCAATAGCAATTCCATATGAAAGCCGCAGGTGCGACGCGGAGGGCTCCTTAGCGACGGACGTGCTCAAAACCGGGGATGCTGATGAAATCCTCCAGCCGGTTGAGCCCCCAGGTCGCGAGCGACACGAGTGCCAGGTAAATAGCGCCAACAACGAAAAAGACCTCGAGATACTTGAAGAACAGTGACGCCAGGATCTTGGCTTCGCCGGTCAGCTCGATGCAGGTGACCATGTAGGCGAGCGAAGAATACTTGATCAGGTAGATGAGCTCGTTGCCGCAGCCCGGCAGGGCGCGACGGATGGCCTGGGGCAACAAGATCGACCAGACGGCCCGCGACCGGCTGAATCCCAGCGACCGCGCCGCCTGCATCTGGCCCTGCTTGATGGAGCGCAAGGCCCCCCGCACGTACTCGGCATGGTAGGCCCCGCCGCAGAGCGAAAACCCCAGTACGGCCGCAGCATACGGGCTCAAGTAAATCCCCAGCTGCGGCAGGCCGAAGTACCAGATGTAGAGCTGGACCAGCAGCGGAAAGCCCCGGAAGAATAGCCCATACATTTCAGCCGCGCGTTTCCAGAAGGGGCGGCCGTAAATCCGGAGGGTGCCGGCGAGGATGCCGAGAGCCAGCCCGAACACCGCCGAGGGCAGAATCAGGCCGATGCTGACCCAAAGGCCTCGCAGCATGGCGGGAGCGACTTCCTGGGTGTAGAAGGACAGGTCCATGCCGGCTAATCCGTCTCCTGACCGCCGGAATGCAGGCGTGCGATCTTGGCGCAGAACTCACGCGTGCGGTCGAGCGCCGCGTTGTTGAGGATGGTGCCGGGCGGTCCCTGCTCCAGGATGAGACCGTTTTCCATGAAGAGGATCTCGGTCGCCAGGCTAGCAGCAAAGCCGATCTCGTGGGTCACGAGGGCCATGGTCATGCCGCCGGCCGCAAGGTCGCGGATGACCGCGTGGACCTCGCCGATCAACTCGGGGTCGAGCGCCGATGTGGGTTCATCCAGCAGAATGACCTCCGGGTCCATGGCCAGTGCTCGCGCGATGGACACGCGCTGCTTCTGCCCGCCGGAAAGCTCGGCCGGGTATTTGGAGACGTGGTCGCTCAAGCCCACCCGGGCCAGTTCGGCCAGAGCCCGGTCCCGGGCCTCCTGCTTGGGGATTTTCTTGACCCGCACCAGTCCGATCTGCACGTTGCCGAGCGCCGTGAGATGGTCGAAGAGATTGAACTCCTGGAAAATCATTCCGACTTTCTGGCGGTAGGCATACAGCCGGGGTTTGTCCGCCGGGTCGATTTGCCGGTCGTGCAGCCATATCGTGCCCTGCTCGAAGCCCACCAGGAAGTTGATACAGTGCAGCAGCGTGCTCTTCCCGCCTCCGGAAGGGCCGATGATCACCTTGATGTCGCCCCGGCACAGTTCGAGCGACACCCCCCTGAGCACCTCCTGGCCGGAGTAGCTCTTGTGGATGTTTTCCAGCCTGAGAATCGGGTTCGGTCGGTTCATCGCCTCGGCCTCTGTGGTCCGGGTCAGCGGGTGTACCCGGAGATCGCCACCCGCTCCTCTAAGATGTGCAGGGCCTTGGTCCCCAGCCAGGTCAGCACCATGTAAATGAAGCCGACCATGAGGTAGAGCCACAGGTGCTGATAGGTGCGGGAGGCGGTGTGGTTGGCGCGGGCCATGAGTTCCGCCACCCCCAAGGCATAGGTGACCGCCGAGTCTTTCATGATGACGGTGTACTCGTTGGACCAGCCGGGGAGTGCCAGCCGCAAGGCTTGGGGCAGGATGATGAACGCGATAGCCCGGGCGTCACTCATGCCGATGGCCCGGGCGGCTTTCATCTGCCCCTCCGGCACCGAAAGGATCGCCCCGCGCAGGATCTGGGACTGGTAGGCCGAGCTGATCAGCCCGAGGACCACGATGGCAACCGTAAACGGCGACAGATCGATCTCCAGCCACCCGAGGATGCCGAAGTAGATCAGGAAGAGAAGGACCAGCAGCGGGATGCCTCGGAAGAACCAGACGTAAACGCCCACCACCCGCCGCAGTCCGGTAGCACCGTATACCTGGGCCACCGCGAGACAGAGGCCGATGGCCAACCCCATGGCAAGCGCCCCCCCGACCACGGCGAGCGTGACCCAAATGCCCCCCATCACGTAAGGCAGGCCCTCGACGATCGCTGCTAGGCCCTTGTGCATGTGAAATTCAAGAGATGGAAATTAAGGAAGGCTGAAGCGGACCTTCAGCCTTCCGAGCGGTCAAACCAAGCCCTTCTTAAGATTTCGATAGATTGCAGGCTCGTTTTATAGTCTGCCGTCTATTTCAGTTCCCACTTTTTCACGAGTTCCTGGAATTTGGGCGACGCCTTGAGCTTTTTCCAGCCTTCGTTCAGCTTGTTCAGGAACTCAGGGTCATCCTTGCGAACGGCATAGCCATAGTTCGTGTCCGGTTGTCCATAGCCGCCGATGGATTTGACCTTCATGCCCTTGTCCTGGGCATCTTTCAGCGCCGTGTTCGAGACCGCAGCGCAGTCCGCCCGTCCGTTGGCCACGTCCTCGATGGCGAGCGGGGTTGTATCGTAGGCCTTCAGCTCGAAGCTGTAACCCTTCTTCAGCAGATTTTCAGTCATCCATTTGGATTCGGCGCTGCCCCGCAGCAGGGCAATCTTGCGGCCGGGCTCGAGGCACTGCTTGTCGGTGAGCTTCGAATCGTTTTTCACCACCAGGAGTTGCACGACCGTCCAGTACGGAGCGGTGAAGTTGACCGCGGCCTGACGTTCAGGGGTGATGCTCATCCCCGAGGCGATGACGTCGATTTTCTTGGACTGCAGAGTGGGAACGATGGCGGCCCAGTCCGTGGGCTGGTGCTTGACCTTGAAGCCCATCGCATTGGCGATCCAGTCCAGGGCGTCGATGTCGAAGCCGGCGGGCTTGCCATCCTTGCCGACGAACGAGAACGGTGGATAGTCGGCATCGAATCCGTTAATGTAAACCTTATCCTGGGCAAACCCGGGAGTCAGGCCCAGGACCGTTGCGAATGCCACCGCTGCGATACCCAACCAAACGATCTTTTTCACCATGGACGCTCTCCTTTTGTTATAGGTAAGCTCGACTCTGCAGCAGATCGACTTTATAGCCCAGCCTGAAAGGCTTGACAAGCGCGGGATTCATTCCTCCGGTTGGGGGGGCGGCAATTCCTGCGCCAGGGGTTTGATCAGGACCTTGTCCACCCGATGGCCGTCCATGTCCACTACTTCGAAACGGAAACCGTTCCAGTCGAAATAATCTCCGGATTTGGGGATCCGGTCGAGGAAGGCCATCACCAGGCCCCCCAGGGTCTGGTAGAGGTTTTCATCTTCAAAGGGCAGCTCGTCCGCCTGCAGCAGCTCCTTGAGCTCGTCCGCCAGCACCTTTCCGTCCACCAACCAGGAGCCGTCTTCGCGCCGGATAATCTCGGCTTCCTCGGCGGGTTCATCCGGCATGGGGATGTCGCCGACGATGGCCTCCAGGATGTCGCTGGTGGTGACGAGTCCCTGGAACCCTCCGTGCTCGTCGATCACGAGGGCGACGTGCGTGCGCTTCTTCTTGAATCGTTCCAGCACGTCCAATGACGACATGCTTTCGGGGATGAACAGGGCCGGCCGTACCACTGAGCGCAGGTCGATCGGCTGGCAGGCCAGGTTCTGGGAGAGGAGATCCTTGGAATTGACCATGCCGATGATGCGGTCGATCTGGCCTTCTGCTACGGGGTAGTGGGTGTGAGCGCTGGAAGTGATTTTGCGCCGAACCTCCTCGGCCGCCTCGTTGAGATCGAGCCAGACGACATCGGGCCGGGGAGTCATGATGGCATTCACGGTACGGTCGCCCAGGCGAAAGACCCGCTCGACCATGACCTGCTCGGTGGGTTCAAACACTCCCTCCTGGGTGCCCTGCTCGATCATCAGCTTGATCTCTTCTTCGGTGACGGAGGTTTCCTTGGAAGGCTCGATGCCGAAGATCCGCAGTACCAACTGGGTGGCTAGGCTGAGCAGACGAACGAGGGGGGAGGCAATCCAGGCCAAGGTCCGCATGGCCGGCGCGAGTGCCGCCGCTATGCGCTCGGCGTGCTGGAGGGCGATCTGCTTGGGGACCAGCTCGCCGATGATCAACGAGAGAAAGGTGATGCCCAGGACAACGAGGGACAGACTCACAACGCTCCCCCGGGGCGCGATCCAGGGAATGCGGTTGAGCTCGGGGGCCAGTTTATCCGCGACGGTCGCCCCGCCGAAGGCGCCGGCCAGGATGCCGATCAGGGTGATGCCGATCTGGATGGTGGATAAGAACTGGCTGGGAGAATTGGCCAGCTCAAGAGCTGTCTTCGCTCTCGCATCGCCGTCTTCGGCCCGTTGCTGGAGCCGTGCCTTACGCGCGGAAACAATGGCGATCTCTGCCATGGCGAAAAGGCCGTTGGCGATGATCAAACCGATAATGATGAAGAACTGGGTACTGAGGGAGTCCATCGGGGAATCACTATAGATAAAATAACCATTGTCTACAACTTGAAAATAGGCGGCGCGATAGCTCGCTGCGAGGCTTCCGCATGCCGACCAAACAAACTACAGGGCTCCCCAGATGATCCGGGTTGCAATGATAATGAGAAAAACAGCATAGATGCGCTTAAGGGTGACGACCGGCGTCTTGTGCGCCAGCCTGGCTCCGTAAGGCGCCGTAAAAAAGCTGAAGAAGGCGATCCCGAAGAGCGCCGGTATGTATAGATAGCCAATGTGCGGCGTGGGAAGGTCTGCCGTGGATAAACCGTTAAGGATGTACCCGAGAGTTCCGGCGATGGCTATGGGAAACCCGATGGCCGCCGAGGTTCCGATGGCATGATGTACCGGGACGTTGCACCACATCATGAACGGTATGGACAGCGCCCCGCCTCCGATGCCCACCAGGCTTGAGATCACACCGATCGCAAGTCCTACGCCGTTCAGGCCGAGCAGGCCCGGCAGCTGCCGGGTCGGTTTGGGCTTGAAATTGCTGAGCATGGTCGCGGCCACATAGTACAGGAAGCAGGCAAAGAAAATCTTGAGCGCTCGAGTGGAAAGCTGCGCGGCGAGCCAGGTCCCCGAGAAGGTGCCGATCAGGATCCCCGGGGTAATTCCCTTGACGACATCCCACCGCACGGCCCCATGTCGATGGTGGGTCATAAAGCTGGATACCGACGTAAAGACGATGCTGCCGAGCGACGTCGCGAGGGCAACTTGCATCATGTGCTGGCCGGGAAAACCTTGAGCCGTAAAGACGAATACAAGGATCGGCACGATGACGACCCCGCCGCCGATGCCCAGCAGGCCTGCGATTATCCCCACGATCACCCCCAGGGGGGGATAGATGATCCACTCCAGCATGATTTTATCTCCTGCTGTAACCGGATTTTTCCAAATGAAACTAACTGCATATCTTAAGACATAAAAAAAGTCGAGGTGTTTGACCACCTCGACTTTTCTGGGACTCAATGGATCGATCAAAACGAGCGGTTGATAATATTTTCCTTTTTCAGCAATTCAATTTCCTCTTTTTTATAGCCCAGGATTTTTTCCAGGATTTCCTCCGAATGCTGGCCTAATAACGGGGCCGGGGCATAGACCTCGCCGGGGGTTTCGGAGAGACGGATAGGAGAGCCGACGATCCGCATTTTCCCCACGCGCGGCTGATCGATTTCCACCAGCATCTTGCGATAGGCAATGTGCGGGTCTTCGCAAATCTCTTTAATGTTGTTGGCCGGCGAGTGCGGCAGCCCGGCCTTTCCCAGCAGCTCCAGCCATTCCGTTCGGGTCTTCTTCTTGAATTCCGGGATCAGAATCTGCTCCAGTTCTTTGCGATGCTTGGTCCGCAACGGATTGGTGGCGAACTTGGGGTGATCGATCAGATCCTCCCGTCCGATCAGATTGCAGAAGCTTTTCCACAGGTTGTCGTTCCCCAGTGCGATAATCATGTGGGAGTCGTCTTTGGTCGGGAAGGACTGGAAGGGAACGATCGAGGGATGGGCGCTGCCAAGGGGAGCGGGGACTTCGCCGCTAATGGTGTAGCGCACCACGGCGTTTTCCAGCACGGTGAAAAGCCCGTCGATCATCGCTCCGTCGAAATGCTGCCCTCGGCCGGTTTTCTCCCGGTGCAACAAGGCCGCCAGGATGGCAATCGTGGCCTGGTGACCGGCGAAAATGTCGCCCACGGATGAGCCGACACGGCACGGCGGGCCCCCCTCGGGGCCGGTGATGCTCATCAGACCGCTGTAACCCTGGGCCACCATGTCATAGGAGGGGCGGGCATCATAGCCCGGCAGCGAATCCTGGCCGAATCCGCTGATGGACGCATAGATAACCCGAGGATTAATTTTCTGCAGTTCTTCCCAGCAGAACCCCAGTTTCCGCATCGTCGTCGGCCTGAAATTCTCGACCACCACATCCGAAATCTTGATCAGCTCCGTAAGGATTTTTTTGCCCTTGGCGTGCTTCAAATCCAGGGCGAGGCTTTTCTTGTTGCGGTTCAGACTGATGAAATAACCGGAGTTGTTCTTCCCGGGGCTGCCGGCGAAAGGCCCGAACTCCCGGGCGTCGTCCCCGTGCAGCGGTTCCACGTGAATGACCTCGGCGCCGAGGTCCGCCAGAAACATCGTGCAGGTGGGTGCCGCCAGCACGTGGCTGAGGTCAACTACTCGAATATTCTCCAAAGATCTGCTCATATCATGGTTTCCTTCTTTTAAAACTTTGACGCAAGCGCCTGCACCGGAAAAGATCAAAAGGAAATCAGCCGATCATCCGGGCCGGCAGCCAGGTGGCCAGCTGCGGAAAAATGCTCAGGATAACGATTCCTAAAAAGAGAAGCAGGATGAAAGGAATCGATCCCCTCAGCACCTTTGTGAGCGGGATGTCGGGCGCGATGCCTTGGACGATGTAAAGGTTTAACCCCACGGGGGGCGTGATCAGACCGGCCTCCAGATTCAGGGTAATGACAACGCCGAACCAGATGGGGTCGAAGCCCAGCCCTGTGATGATGGGGTGCAGGATGGGGCAGATGATGACGATAATGGCCACAGGCGGCAGAAAACACCCCGCCACCAGCAGCAGCACGTTGATGAGCGCCATGATCAGCCATCGGTTGACCTCGAGCGCAACGATTTGCTGGGCAAGGGTCTGGGCTATGTAAAGGTGGGTCAGCACCGAGCCGAACAGAAAGGAAGTCGCGATGATCATCATGATCATGGTGCTTTCCCGGCAGGTGCGCATCAAGATATTCGTCAAATCCCGGATCCGGTAAATTCGGTAAAAAATGATGGCCACGACGAGCACCAGGAAGGCCCCCACGGCCGCCGCCTCGCTGGGCGTGGCCCAGCCGGTGTACAGCGAGGAAAGAACTAGGGCCACCACGATCACCAGCGGCAGGACCTTGGCGGTGATGGAAAGTCTTTCGCGCAGCGAGTACGCCTTTTCCTCCGGCATGAGAGCGCTGGCAGCCAGATTCTGCCTGCGCCCACGCAGGAAGGCGAAGGGCACCCAGACGGAAAAAAGGGCCGTCAT
>JBLMXM010000187.1:0-5314 GCA_050257775.1 Hyphomicrobiales bacterium | reverse complement strand
GGGCCCGCCACCGACAGCAAACATGACCTGGATCAGGTCTTTGTCTCCCGCGGTCTTGACGAGGGTCACCGGGATGACTTGCGGGCCGTTGAGCGCGCCGGCGGCATCAATCGTTAGGTTGGCGACGTGCATTCCGACGCCCACTTTCGGATCCACCGATACGCGGAAGCCGCCCGGCGACGTGCCGCTGGCCGGGGCCGAAAGCCATCTCGCCCTGCCCGTCGACACCGTGTAGTCCAATGCCTCACCGCCGCTCATCACCCAGACAGTTTGCGCCGGCGGCAGAGTGCCTTCGTTGACGTTGTAGGCGAAGCTCAGCGCGCTGGGGAAGATGCCCACCATGCCTGGGTCAAGCACGCCAGTAACCGTCAGGGTCACCGCTATGGTGGCGAAAGGACCCTCCGTGCCGGCCGAGCCTACGATGACGGTGCCGGTATAGGTGCCGGGGGCCAGTCCCGCCGCATCTGCCGAGACGGTGATGCTGCCCGGCATCCAGCCGCCTTCAGGAGTCGCCTTGAGCCAGTCGGCGGTCGTGACCAGCGCGTAGGGCAGCGTATCGCCCCCTGTCGTCAGGTTGACGAGTGCTTCTGGCACATAAGTGCCGTCGGTGGCCAACGACAGGGTGGTGGGGTTGGCGCCCAGGAGCGAAGTATCGTGCTCCAAGACCAGGGTGAAAGTCTGGGTCGCATCGGGCGAAACGCCGTTCGATGCGATGATATCGAACGTGTAGGTGCCCTGGGTCCCTTCTTCCAGTAGCCCGAGGCATTCCGGTGACATCCCCGGCCAGGTGCTCTGGCAGGCGGCCCCGAACGTCGCGGTGCTGTCGCCGTTGTCGATGAAGGTCACGCCAGGAGGCAGCGTACCGCTCACAGACAGGGCCGGCGTGGGCGAGCCGATGCTCGTCACGGTGAACGGGTCCGGAGAGAAGGGTGCCCCGACGGCTGCCCAGGTGGCCGTGTCGCCGCTGGTGATCGTGGGCGCACCCGGCCCCGCGATCACGTTCAGGGTGAACGTCTGGGTGGCATCGGGATCTAAAAGGTCATTGTAGGTTGGACCAGCATAGACCGGGCAGCCGGTGGTTGCCTTAAGTGTGAACGTATACGTGCCCGGGGTTGTCGGCGTGCCGACCAGGCTGGCGGTGCCGTTTTCGTTGTCGATGAGCTGCACGCCGGCTGCTTCGAGTATCCCTTCATCCCAGGTATAGAAGATGGGTGTCGGATACCCAGTCCCGAATATCGTGAACGAACTGGCGGAGCCGGTGTAGAAGGTGGCCGTGTTGGGGCTGTCGATCGTAGGAGGGATGTTGACGCTCATCCCGAGCGCCTGGGCGTAGACCCCCTGCGAGTTCGTTGCTACGACGGTGAACGCATAGTCCCCACAGGGGTCCCCGCCCTCGGGGTCTCCCTCAGCCTCAGTAGCGCAGGCGCCGATGCCGCCGGTGGTGAGGGCGGGTACGCCCCATATCGTCGCGGTGCCGTCGCCGTTGTCGAGAAAGTTGATCCCATCAGGCAATTCACCCAACAGTTCGAGCGTCATGGGGAGATCTCCCGTGGCCATTAACTTGAACGGTCCGTCTGCGAGAGTTTCAAAGCCGCGGTTCCAGGTGATCTCCTCGGAGCTCCAGATCCTGGGCGCCAGCGGCGGCCGGGCGAAAGGCCCGAAGATGGGGATGCTCGCCGTCCCGTTGGCCACATAGGCGTACTGCGTGCTGTAGTCCGCCGACACGGAGGACGCGCCGAGAACGTCGAACGGGTAGGCCACCCTCCCAAGATCGGTATCGATCAGCACAGCCTTGTCTGCACCGGCGGCCCACAGGGCGCCGTGGTCAGATTGTCCAGGCTCGACCCCGGGGATGGCCGTCCTGAGGTCGGAATCGAGGCTCAGCGAGGACGGCTGAAAGCCCAGAGCGATGGTGCTGGCCGTGCCGCCGCTGACCTTGATCACCCCACCGGCCGCGACCACGAAGATGTCGCGATCAGCTTCGACCGCCACTTCCCCGAACGGGCCGAGTGTCGAACCGAGGGGATCTCCCTCCACGCTGACCACGTCGAGCGTGAGCGCGGTCTCTGGAGGCCTTTCATTGGGAGGCTGGGGCTGGCCCGGAGGGGCGAGGATGCGCCAGAGCTGCCCAGTGGTCGGCTCGACACCGATGTACTCCAGGCTCAGGACGGGGGTCTCGGTCGACGGGTCGGCCTCCTTTGACACCTGGTGCCAGGCCATCCCCGAGATACCCACGCCTGCGGGCAGCGGAACGAAGCCGTATTCCCCAAACACGTTCCCGCTGAATTCCAGCGAGAGGTCGGGGTAGCCGGCCACGGAAAAGCCGGGCATGGTAAAGTTGTAATACTCACCGTCGAGCGGCGCCGTCCCCATCACGACGCAGCCGTTGGGCACCGTGGCCACCTCCACCCAAGCCGGCGCTCCGGAGAGCGCACATGACCCGGTTCCTTCGAGCTGGTAGGCCACCGGCACCCCCGCAGCAAACTGGGCCTTGATGGGCAGATACTCGGCGGTCGGATTCACTGTCAGCTGAATGGGGTGCCAGTCCGAGAAGACGCCGTACGGGTCGTCGAGGTTATGCACCCTGGCCTCGGCCCACCATTCACCCACAGCCGGCGGCGTGCCGTACAGGATGCCATCCGACTCGCGGATGACGCCATCCCCCCCCAGGACGCCATTGTGCGCCGTCAGCCAGTCAGGCAGGTTCCTGAACTCCCATTCAAACTCACCGGCTGCGCCAACGTGCTCGTTGTCATCGATCGGGTGCACACCTGACGGGTCGTAACAGGCATAGGCCTGCGGCCGGCCGACCGGGATCCCGGTCTCGGGATGCTGGGGGCCGCAGCGGATCACGGGCTTGCTGATCCCGGGGATCTCGGCTTCCTCCGCCGTGACCTCAGGCGGAATCCGGCCGATCACGGACACGAATGAGGTGAGGTCAACCGCCGCATTGGGCGTCGTGGGCAGAGACAAGGACGGCATGTTGCCGACATAGACGTTGCCCGTCTTGCGGTCATACACCGGCTGACCAGCCTCATGGCCGAGGATGGCGGCCGCAATGTGCGGACCGGCGGGAGCAACGGGATCGCGGGACACGGAGAACGACGGGTCGCTCACGTCGATCTGGACCAGCATTGCCGACTCGGTGTCGGCACTCGTCATGGGCACGAGGGTGTCGCGCAGGCTACCGCCGCCGCTGCTCCACTCATACCCCGAGTGCGCCATCACCACGTACACGAACGTCCACGGGGGCGTCAGGTCGGGGATCTCTTTCACCCGATTGGCGATTTCCGCGTCCGTGGGGTACGACACCATCATTGCGACAGGCTCCCACGCTGGCGGAGTGAGCCCCGTAAACGACCCGTCGGGCAGGACAGTGTAGATAATATCCGTGGGCCAGGGCCAGGTGCCCACCACCACGTTGTCGTTGAAGCGGGTGATGGTGATGCCGGTCGCGTCCACTGAGTACAGGAACGGGCGGGCGGGTAAAACATCACCGTACATAGACCATGCCAGGGGATCAACCGCCGTCAGCGTCGGGCTAGCCGCGACAGTTATGCTACCCTGCTCCAAAACTGCGGCGGGCGCCGCTTGAGCGGTCGAGGTGAGCAGCGGCGGTCCGACCAGTGGCGCCACAAGAGCGATCACTGCCACTATGCGGAGCAGCCACCCCAGAAACCTGGTTTGTTTACGCTTGTTGGTCTTCATTTTTTCTCCTTTCCTTTGAAGACACGAAAAGATGGGCTGATGGTCTTGAGCGTCAAAGTCAATCCTCCTTTCCTCACAGTCGCCTGCCATTCCTCACTTGGAGCCGCGCCTCAATCACTTGCATCAAGTCCGCCACGCTTGGCAGCATGAGCCATTCCGCTGACAGGAACAGCGCCCGGTCGCAGTCGATATCGAGGCCGATCAAAACGATGTCGGGGTAGGTTCGCAGAAAGGTGAAGGCGCAGCTTAATTGAATCGGGGTCAGGTCAAATATGATGATGTCGGGGCTGAGCCCGCCGAGGACCTGGACTGTGCCGGGCTGGCAGGGTTCAAGCTGTACGATCTCCACCCCCTCGCGGTCCTGCAGGCTCGCTTCGATGCCCTCAATAAGCACAGATTCACCGCAGAGGGCAAGCACACGTACCCCTATCCCTTTTTTCACTCCGGCGGGTTCAGCCATACAATCTCCTCGCTTCATTAAAGGATCTTGTCTCCTTTACCATGCTAGCAACGCAGCGACGCGCCGGCAATGGTAGGAGTGTCAGTCCCAGGAACAATAAACGACAGTCCCGGCAATGCCGGGACTGTCGTTTATGACAGGTAAATCGCACTTACTCTATTCCGTGCGCTTGATATGTTTACCGGTCAAGCCCATGCGCGCCGCGTAGGCGATCACCTGGGAGCGATTCTCCAGATTCAGTCGTTGGATGATCTCTCCCACATGATAACGGATTGTGCGCTCGCTCAGGCAGAGCGTCTCGCCCATCTCCTCATAAGTCATGCCCTGTACGATCAGTGTCAATATCTCACGCTGCCGCGCCGTCAGGTCCGCCGTCTGCTCAACTTGCTCCGAATTCGATTCCAGCTGCCTTCCCATGCGCGCAAACTCTTCGAGAATCTTTTCGGCGAGCCCCGGCGAAAGCGCGGCTTGCCCTTCGGCGAGCTGGCCGAGGTGCAACAGCAGCTGGCTTGCTCGCGAGCTTTTAAGCAGGTAGCCTGAAGCGCCGCTCTTGAAGCTCTCAAACAAACTTTCATCCTGCTGGACCACGGTCAGCATCACGATCTTGGTGTTGGGCATCTCCGCTTTAATCAGGCGTGTGGCGGTCAAGCCATCACAGCCGGGCATTTCGATGTCCATCAAAATAAGGTCGGGATGCAGGCAACGGGCTTTTTCCAATGCCTCCCAGCCGTCGCCGGCTGTCCCCACCACCTGATAACCATGCAGGGTCAACAGGTTTTGGAGAGACTCACGAAAGAGCGTGTGATCGTCAACTAAAAGGATTTTCATAGTCACTCTGATGGAACCGGGCGGTCACCGTCGTGGGGCCTCGATACTCGCGGCTGGCACCCGTCTGTGGTTTACCATGCTCGCTCCACCGCAGATCGGCGCTTGCGCTCTCGCAGGGGATCTCGGCAATTACTCGAGTTCCACGCCCTGGCGCCGAAAGAATTTGGAATGTGCCCCCGATCGCCTCAGCCCTATCGCGCATCGAATGAAGCCCGAACCCCTGGCCCTCAACCTTGAAAAACCGCGCTACATCAAACCCGACTCCATCGTCCTCGATCCGCACCTGAATCCGGCCGGCATTATACGTAAACACAACAT
>JBLMXM010000186.1:0-5555 GCA_050257775.1 Hyphomicrobiales bacterium | reverse complement strand
GACGCCGTCGACTTCTGCCGTACCCTCGCAGGCCGCGGACACCCGACCGGCCTGCTCACCACCATCGTCCCATTCTGAGGACCACGCCAGCAAACAGCACCAAAGCCTACCAATTGGGCATGACAGCGAAATCACGCTGACCAGTACGTTCGTGCTTGTTGGTGCCCAATGATGGTGTGGACGAGGCTAAACTCCGAGCGGATCCGGTTCCGGCCAGTCATGCAGGTAGACGACCGCGAATTTCTTCGGCGTCTCGTCACCCATGGCCCGGAAGACGGCCGTGAGCGCCATCTCGTAGCTGACGCCGTTGGGGGTCAGCAGCACGGGCTGCTCTTCTTGCACTTTCCTCGCTTGCAACCGCACGGGCTGCAGCCACGCGTCCCAGACGTTGCGGTCGAGGCGGTGCAGCTTGGCGAAATGATGATGAGCCAGGAAACCCCTGGTCCATTGCAGGCGGACCTCGGCACGCTTTTGCACGGTTAGTTCCGGGTGCTCACGCTCGTTGTCAGGGCATACCGCCCACTCGCACCGCGGACGGTGCTCATCGGCCATCCGGATCAGCGTGTCCAGGTTGTCGCCGTCCTGGATCTCGTAGAGAGGCTCCGTTGTCGCTGCTGACGCCTCCGGTCCGGCCGCTGCATGACAGCCAAATACCGGAGTCGGGATGGTCACAGCGGATCAGGTAACGCGCGTACGACATGGGGAGCGGCGCTTCGGACCGCTGCCGGGCAGGCGGCCCGGACGGCTGCGGACACGGATCCGGTTTCGGCTGGTCCCCCAGGTAGACGACCGCGAACTCCCCCGGCATCGCATCGCCCATAGCCCGGAACACCGCCGTGAGCGCCATCTCGTAGCTGACGCCGTTTCGGGTCAGCCGCACGGGCGGCTCTTCTCCCGCCGTCTGCCCTTCCCGGTGCGCCGGATGCAGCCACGCGTCCCACACGTTGTAGTCGAGGCGGTGCAGCACGGCGAAACTCCGCTCGACCTGGGATCCCGTGCCCCATTTCAGGTGGACCTCGGCATGCTTTTCCGCGGTCGGTTCCGGGTGCTCAGGCTCGTTGCCGGGGCTTGCCGCCCACTCGCACTGCGGACGGTGCTCATCGGCCATCCGGATGAGCGTTTCCAGGCTGTCACCGTCGCGGATCTTGCTGAGGAAGGTTCCGTTGTCGGTGAAGACGCCCCCGGTCTGGCCGCTGCATTGCAGCGCCGTCCCGGAGTCGAACCAGTCAGCGCGGCGGACCTGGTACCACGCATACGACGTGGGGGGCGGCGCTTCGGACGGCTCCATGTCACGTGCCCCTTGAGGGGCGGCGTCCGTATCCGGCACCCGCTGCCCGCCAGGCAGCCCGAGCAGCCGCAGGTACGGATGCGGCGGCTCAGGAGGACGGTGGCCGCCGAACCGGAGCAATTCGTCCAGGACCCAGCCAGGTGGTTCCTCGGCGCCGCCCGGATGCCGCTCGGAAGTCAGGGCCCAGTCGCGTACCGAGGACGGAATGTCACGGCCGAGGTCCAGCACGATGTCGGCGGCCGGGTCCAGCGGCGGATTTTCCCGTTCGTGATGAGTGAACGCCCACATGAACCCGTCGCTCCCGTCGCCGTTGCGCTGCGCCTCATGGACCCGTCGCACGTAACCGGGCCGCAGCGCCACCCCGAAGTACGCGCTGCCCGGCGGATCGAACCCCGGATCTACGGCGCTCTCGCCGTCAAGGCACCAGGCCCAGTTCAGCGGGATGTGCAAGCCGATCGGACGGCAGGCGTAGCCCTCCGCGTACAGCAGGCCTGAGTCCATGGCCCGCCGGTAGGCGTTCCGGCCGGCGTAAGCGGGGAACATCGGGTCCGCGCCGCCGCCGGCGTCCGTGCCCGGCGTGAACAGCCGGCCGTAGCGCATGATCAGGCCCCAGCGCCTCCAGCCGCCCCACGTCAGGCACTGCGCCGCCAGCGCGGCTACGGTCTTGGCCTCATCTTCGGTCACCGGACGAGAATGCCCGGCCAGGCTGACGCACCGCAACAGGCAGACGATCCGGAGACATGACCCATACGGACCGGGCAACGTCGGCGCCCGCGCGGCCCGGCCAGCGACACCGCAGGTGAGGGACCACAATCCGCGGCGCGGCCTGGCCCACGAGACCACATCACGATGAAGCCACGGATCGCCGATCACCTTGTACATGTAATCGGCGATCGGCGCGCCTCAGCGCGGCAACCGCAAGGCTGGAGGCATCTCACCATGCGCAAAGGGTTCGTGTCCGAGAGGGGCTTGAACCCGCGCGCCTGGCCCGCAGGTCGTGATAGGTCTCCAGCAGCGCCCGGCATTCCAGGATGTGGCCGGGCGGGATCCTGCACTCCGGCAGCCGCCCCTCGGCCAGCAGCTGCCGCAGATGCCTGCAGTCGGTCTTATCGGTCTTGGCGTGCCGCTTGCGGCCGCGGGCGGCGGCGGTGCCGGCCGGCTCCCCGAGATGCGCCGTGACGCCGGCGGCGGCCAGCTCCCCGCTGAGTCGGCCTGGAGCGCGGTTCCAGCGTTGCCGCTGGCCCGTTTCCCCGGACCTCTCACCGAACCCGCCGTGCGCCTCTCGACGCAACGGGCTCTCCACGGTTCCTGCCGTCAGGCTGGTTCAGCTGTCCAGGGACTGGGGATCTGGCTGCCGCGATAGCGGTACCGGGTAACCGGGATCGCCGCGATCGGCCGCAGCTCGGTCTCGCCTGCCGTGATCGGCAGCCACCGCCCGGAGGCGGTGATAAACCGGCGGCGGACGTCCTTCCACCCCCCAGCGGTGCCGTTCGGTCAGCATGCGGGTCACCCGCCACCAGGCGAAGTGGTCCAGCATGTCACGACCTCTTTCACGTAGCCGGTGGTTATCCCGTCCACGCCGGGGGTGTTCGCGCCCTGGTTGCCAGCGACCCGGGCAAACGCTACAAGCAGCGTCGCCGGGTCGTGCACGAAGTTGAACAGGTCATCAAACCGGCGGCCGGGACCGGCCGCCGCCCAACGGTGAAGCTTGGCCTGCATCCCCGCTACCCGGTCCCACGCGGGAACCTGGGCACCGCCATTCGGCGGCGCGTCTTGCGGCATTGCAGCCTCCTTCCCTTCTCGCAACCGCTGCCGCCGCTGGGTAGGCCACCGGCGAGGTGCCCGCGTAAACGGGTCCTTTTCCGGTGGCCCCCCGCCGAACGACGCATGCGACTTTCACCGCACGTCGCTCTCCAGTGCCTTCTTCCGCGAAACCGGCCGTGCCGGTGATCCGTCATGGATTCCGTTGTGGCAGTCGCGGCAGACGATCAGGGTCTTGCGGCGGCGTGATGCCATCTGCCTGACCCAGTCGGGCTGTTCGGCCCGGTTCCCGGTGTGGAGGTCTTTCAGGCGCCGGATGTGATGCGTTTCGACGCCGGTGTGCGCCTGGCATAGCTCACATTGCCCGGTCATAAGCCGGTTAATGAGTTCTGCCGGGCGCTTCCTCCAGATAGCCGGGAGGTCGTCTTTGAGGATTACCCTCGTGGTCCTGCGGGCCAGCGAAACTCCGCCCCACCGCGCAACCAGCGGTCTTTTCCCTTCGCCTCGCCCGACCGTGACCTGCAGGCCCCGGCGGGGACCTGCCGGTGTCTGCCAGGTGGCGCGGTAGCGGTTCCAGACCTTGTTGACGCTGATCTTGTTCTTATGCCCCAGCGTCTTGGTCAGCGACCGCTCCATGACCCACCGCAGCAGGCCGAGACGATGCCGGTTATAGGCAAGCTGGTAATATTCCGCGAGGCCCCGGAATTCTTCCTGGTAACGTCTCACGATCTGGAAATCCGAGTCGTGAGCGCGGGCCAGGATAGCAGCCGGTTTACCGCGTCGCGTATAGGGCTTGCGCTTGGCTCGCGCGACGTCCATTGGCACTTTCAGCCCGATCTGCCCGTTGATAGAGCGGTGACCGTTCCGGTCGTGCTTGGCGTTGTTGTTATGAACCACGATTTCATAGCCGAGAAAGCGGGCCGGCTCGGTCCGCCCGTGAGTGATCAGGGTCTTTCGCTCGGAGAGTTCCAGTTTCAGGCGGTCGCCCAGGAACCTCCCGATCTTGCCCTTGATATCCTCGGCCTCCCGCCGTGTTCCGGTGTAGCCCAGCAGCCAGTCGTCCGCATAGCGAGCATAATGCAGCCGCCGGTAGCCAGGGTCGCCCGGGTCACGGGAAGGGAGTTGCTGCAATTCCCGGCGCATCTGCCGGGTTCCTTCCCGGATCCCTTTCTTCTCCAGCTTCCAGACGGCCTTGTGCAGCCGCATATACGGTAGATAGGGCCGTCGCCGGTCTCCCAGGTTATAGGCGGGGAGAAGAGTCGTCTCGACGTACCTGTCCAGCCGGTTCAGGTAGATGTTAGAAAGCAACGGGCTCAGAATTCCGCCCTGTGGCGCACCGCTCAGTGTTTCGTGGTAGCGCCAGTCCTCCAGATATCCAGCCTGAAGCAATCCGTCGATCAGGCGGAGGAACCGGCCGTCGCAGATCTTCTCGGCCAGTATCGATCTCATGACCGAATGGTCCAAGGACCCGAAACAGTCGGTGACATCACCCTCGATGAACCACACTGTCCCGCGCCACTCCCGCTGGATCTCATCCAGTGCGGTGTGACAGCCGCGGCCTGGCCGGAAACCATGGGAGCGGTCAGAGAACTGCGGCTCGTAATACGCTTCCAGCAGGGAGCGGATCACTTCTTGCAGCAGCTTATCCGACCACGTCGGCAACCCCAGCGGGCGCTTCTTCAGCGAGTTCTTCTTCTCGATGTAGGTGCGCCGCACCGGGGTCCACTGATAGCGCTCGTAACGCAGCGCCTCGATGATCGCCCGGATCTTCCCCAGGCTCATGCCGTCCGCAGTTTCCGTGCCGGCACCGGGAGTCATGGCACCGTCATTGCGGTAGATCTTCCCGTAAGCACGCAGGTACAGCTCCGGATTGAACAAGTGCCGGTAAAGCCTCTCCAGTGGCAATCCTTTCTTACCGCGTTCGTGGATGATCTCCAGCAAGGCTTCGGCTGTCTGCATTACGCATACCTGGCCTTTCTTCTGTTGATCTAGGCACCTGTGCCACTTGGCCCTGTGAGCGGCCTTCCCGCTCTCCTTGGTGGGGCGCTACTCCCACGGCTACTACTGGCACTCCGTCGCCATAGGGCTCGCGCCCCTTAGGCGATCCCGAATTCCTCTTGCGCTGGACGTATCGAGCGTGACGTAGGCGGCCTGTCCGTTCCCTTAAGTGAGCTCGCTGCCCACCGTCCACCAGCCGGAAGGGTTGGGGCGAAGCAAAGGGGATTCGCCTGATACTGGTGGCTCCGCTCCGGGCGTTGTATGTCGGAGGATGCACATTTCCATCCCTGGGAACTGGGCTTCAAACAATCCGGTCTTCGCCATATCACACGAGCCTTGCACGGCGGCACCATAAACGCCTTCACAGTGCCCCGCGCTTTCCCGCCATGCTGCTGTCCCCTCGCGGTTTCCCGTCCAGGTCAGGCGGGCGGCCCAGAGGCGTCCTCCTTCCGAACCTCTACTCTCTGTGAGAGCGATCCAACGCCGAGTTAGACGGCGCAACTTCGCC
>JBLMXM010000185.1:0-19869 GCA_050257775.1 Hyphomicrobiales bacterium | reverse complement strand
GGTATAGTTCACGTTAGGGAAATACTGGCCATTTCAAATCCCACGTGGACGGTGCTTTTCAAGCATGCAGATATGCAGATGCAATAGCTAGAAGCTATCTCAAAAATGCATCTGACACCCGATGGCGGCGTTGCAGGCCTCTCGAAATGCTCACAACCTACCGTGTATGCTGCGCTTTTGAATCGGCCTGCGCCTGGCCCTCGGGCGTGACCTGCTATTTTTGAGATAGCTTCAAGTAAGGAACGACTCCATGCACATCCGACTCAGGGGTTCCGCCGCGACCGCCTTGCTGGCCTTGTTGATGCTGGCCGGGTGCGCCGGCATCGGCAAGCCGCTGGAAACCCCCCGCATCTCCCTTGCCAACATCCAGGTGCAGGAAAGCAAGGGGCTGGAAACGGCATTTCTGGTGCAGCTGCGGGTAATGAACCCGAATGATGTGGACCTGGATATCCGGGGCGTGGATTGCGACCTCGAGATCAACGACAAGCCGTTCGCCTACGGCATATCCAACACCCCGGTCAAGGTGCCCGCCTTCGGGTCGGAAACGCTGCCCATCACGGTCTACTCATCGGTGCTGGATATCGTCAAGAGCCTGTTGGGGCTGCCGCAGCGGGAAGACCTCACCTACAAGCTCAAGGGCAAGGTGCACCTCGCCGGCGGCGGTCTGATGCCCTCACTGCTGCCGTTTGACTCCCAGGGGACGATCTCGATCAAAGATCTGGCCTCCGGCAAGAGGAGTTCATACTGAATTGAATCCATCCCTTCCGGCGGTTTCCTGAAAGGCACCGACCCATGAAGCTCGGCATCATCGGGCTGCCCCTCTCCGGGCGGTCCACGACCTTCGAGGCCCTGACCCGCCAGGGAGGGGAAACCGCCTCCCGCGGAGAGGACCGGCTCGCCGTCGTGCGCGTGCCGGATGAGCGCGTGGATCGCCTGAGCCGGATGTACGAGCCCCAGAAGACCATCTATGCCCAGGTGGATTATTTCCTGGCGGGCCAGGGGAGCCAGAAAAGGGAGGCCAACCCCTGGCTGGCTGTGAAGGATTGCGATGCCCTGATCCACGTGGTTCGCAATCACGGCCCGGACCGCAACCCGGCCGCGGACTTCCGCGCGGTGGATCAAGAGCTCATGCTCTCGGACCTCGTGCAGGTGGAAAAGCGCCTGGAGCGGATCGAGATGGACCAGCGGCGCGGTAAGAAGGCAAGTCCCGAGGAGCTGCACCTCCTCATGGATTCGCGCAAGTTCCTGGAAAACGAAGCCCCACTGCGCCGCAAGCCCGAGCTGGCCGATGCCAAAGCCTTGAGGGGCTTTGCGCTACTCACCGCCAAACCCATGCTGGTCCTCTTCAACAACGAAGACGGCGACCCGGCACTGCCCGAGATCGGAGACATCGCCGCGCAGGAAAAATGCCTGGTGCTGCGCGGGAAGCTCGAACAGGAACTCTCCCGCATGAGCGAGGCGGATGCCGCGGAGTTTCTCAGGGAATACCAGATCGGCACCTCCGCCATGGGCCGCATGATTCGGCTGTCCTACGCGGTCATGGGGCTGATCTCCTTTTTCACGGTGGGCGAGGACGAGGTCCGCGCCTGGACCATCCGCCGGGGCACTCCCGCGGTTGAGGCCGCCGGCACGGTGCACAGCGACATGCAGAAGGGCTTCATCCGGGCCGAGGTGATCTCATACGAGGACCTGATGTCCGCCGGCTCGACCGCCGAGGCACGCCGCCGAGGCACGTTCCGGCTGGAAGGGAAAACCTACGAGGTCCGGGACGGCGACATCATCACCTTCCGGTTCAACGTCTGACGTCCTCGGGAAAAACCAAACTGCTGAAAATCCCCGGTCGATGCGGGGGTTCGGGTTGATCATAGAAAACCTGGGTGGCTTTGGCGACCTGGCGAATCGGTTCACGATGCGAGGAGTCCCCCACACTTTAGGGCTGCGCAACACCGTTGCCAGCAGCGACGACCTCTGCAAGCACTTTACCAAGACCTTGAGTGGTGCCGAACACTCGAATCTACCTGGACAAAAGCAAAGCCAACTTGCACAATTCCCAGGGCACGCTGGCCGACTGCAAGGCCGGCGACCCGGTCGAGGTAAAGTTCCTCGACAATACGCGAAACCAACCGGCGGAGTGGATCAAGGAGCAGAAAGGGCCTTAGCATCCCGGTAGGTGGACAACTGCGTCTTCGTTGATCGAGCCGGTGGCGCCTGGTGCTCGCGTGATCCAGAAATCCACTTCTATTGTGGAAGCGGCGTCCACACTGCCATGCAGCGCTGCTTCGAAACCGGAGCAGAGAGGAACGAGTGTCGCAGAAGGATTGGGGACTCCGAACGAGAATGGGTTTGATAACCCCGGAGATTTCCGTCAGGCGCACTGGCCGGTCTGCCGCCTTGCCGTCTGCGGCAGGTGCTGCTCGCAGATCTTGCGGAAATGGTAGCCCTTGATGGCGAGGGTCATCGCCAGCGAGAACAGCCGGGGCCGACGCAACAGGGTCCAGGCCATCAGTTTCCAGTAATGCACGCGTTCCCGGCCGATGATCCCCAGCCGCAGGCAGGAACGGAAGAAGGCCAGAAACCGCTGCAGGTCCATGGGAGTCTCGAATCGAGGGGCTTCGAAATCCCGCAGGAACCTGATCACGCGCTGGTAGTAATGCCGGGGGGAGTAAATCTGGTGGAGGATCGTGCGGTAGCCCTCGAGCAGGGCGTTCAGGCCCATCTTGGGGATGATATTGGTGGAGCCGTCGGCGTTGTCCCCGGAAATCGGCCCGGTCAGGCGGTTCTCGCGTCGCAGCCGTTCGAAGAGCCTTGTCCCTGCGGGTGCCTGCAGCAGGCCGACCATGGCCGTGACGATGCCGCTGTTTTGGATGAAGTCGATCTGCCGCTGGAAAATGGAAACCGGGTCGCTGTCGAATCCAACGATGAAGCCGCCCTGGACCTGCAGCCCCGCGCGTTGAATGCGCCCGACGCTGGCCATGAGATCGCGGCTCCGGTTTTGGTTCTTGCGGCATTCCTTCAGGCTGTCCTCATCCGGGGTTTCGATCCCTACAAAAACGGAGTCGAACCCGGCTGCCACCATCAGCTCCATTAACCCGGGCTCATCGGCCAAGTTGATGGACACCTCGGTGTTGAACGGCATGCCTTTCTTGCCACGGCGCCACTCGATCAATGCCGGAAGAAGCGTCTCGCGCAAATATCGCCGGTTGCCTATAAAGTTGTCGTCTACGAAAAAAACCGAGCCGCGCCATCCCCGCCGATACAACTGGTCCAGCTCGGCGATGACCTGGTCGGCGCCTTTCTGTCGGGGGCGGTGTCCGAACAGAACCGTTACGTTGCAGAACTCGCAGTCGAAGGGGCAGCCGCGGGAGAACTGCAGGCTCATGCTGGCGTAACGTTTCATATCGGTCAAGTCCCACAAGGGTGCAGGGGTTTTGTTCAGCGCGGGGAATTCCGACGAAGCGTAGACCCTCCGCAGGCTATGGCGTTCCAGGTCCCGCAGGAAGAGCGGCAGGGTGACCTCTGCTTCGTTCAGCACCAGGTGGTCCACGTCCGGGAAGGACTCGGGCTCCGCTGTAAACAATGGGCCGCCGGCCACGACGGTCAGCCCTGCCTGGCGGCAGCGCCTAATCACATCGACGGTGGAGCGGCGCTGAACGGCCATGGCGCTGATGAAAGCTATATCAGCCCAGGCCAGGTCCCTCGCCGTGAGGGTATCTGTATTGAGGTCGACCAGCCGCTTGGACCAGGCATCCGGAAGCATGGCCGCGACCGTGAGCAACCCCAGGGGCGGCAGCGCGGCTTTCTTGCGGATGAATGGGACGGCGTACTTGTAGCTCCAGAAGGTTGGAGGAAATGCCGGGCAAATGAGAAGTACGTTCATCGCAGGCTTCCTGTTTCGTCAGATCGTATCCTACCAACAACCTTTCCCCGGCGTCAAATCATAATCTTATAAAAAAATCTTCCGTTTCGACGACTTCGTAAAAAGGCCAAGGTCAAGGCGCGCGAGCTTCGCAGCACGAGACGTACTTACAGTACGTCGCAGTGATAGCGGAGCGAAGCGCAACGCAGAGATTGGCCTTTTTACGAAGTCGTCCACTTGACTTTGGGCCGTTTTCGGCTATGTTCCGGGCACCGAAACGCCGAAAGGAGAGGCTCTGATGAAAATTGCATGGATTTCCGCACTCAGCGTCCTAGCCGCCGTGACACCGGCCGCGGCAGGCGACGCCCCCAAGGTCGCCCTCGAGACCGACAAAGGCAAGATCGTGCTCGAACTGTACCCGGACAAGGCGCCGAAGACGGTCCAGAACTTCCTGGATTACGTGGATGCCGGTCACTATAACAACACCATTTTCCACCGGGTCATCCCCAACTTCATGATCCAGGGCGGCGGCATGAGCGTGAGCATGAAGGAGAAGCCCACCAAGCCGCCCATCAAGAACGAGGCCGACAACGGGCTGAAGAACCAGCGCGGAACCATCGCCATGGCCCGAACCCAGGTGCCGGACAGCGCCACGGCCCAGTTCTTCATCAACTTAGTCAACAATGATTTTCTGGACTTCAAGAGCAAGACCATCCAGGGCTGGGGCTATGCCGTCTTCGGCCGGGTGGTGGAGGGCATGGACGTGGTGGACGCCATCGCCAAGGTCAAGACCGGCAGCCGTGGCGGCCACCAGGACGTCCCGGTCGACACGGTCATGATCATCAAGGCGGAGCGCGTAAAATAAAAAGCCACCTCTTTGCGGATGGCCGTTTATTTTAGAGGAAGTATTAGAAAAGCGGCAGCGCTTTCGCGCTGCCGCTTTTATTGCGCGGGGATTCGTCGGAATCGGTTTACATGCTGTCGGATGGGGCGGATAGGGTCGCCTCGCCCTGAGCGCTGCCGGCCTCGGCGTCTGTCGGGTGCTGGAACTGGGTCGCCACCAGTTGGGCGAAGAACCCGCCTTGGCAGACCAGTGCATCGAAGCTCCCGCGCTCGATAATATGGCCGTCCTGGAACACCAGGATCAGGTCAGCATCCCGTACGGTAGCCAGCCGGTGGGCAATGATGAACGTGGTGCGCCCCCGTTTCAGGGCCTTGAGGGCCTGCTGCACCTGGGCCTCGGTGGCGGCGTCCAGCGCGCTGGTCGCCTCGTCCAGTATGAGGATGGGCGGGTTCTTGAGCAAGACCCGGGCGATCGCCAGCCGCTGGCGTTCGCCGCCGCTCAGGTTGGAACCGCGCTCGCCGATGCGGGTCTGATATCCGCGCGGCTGCCTCAGTATAAATTCGTGCGCCCGGGCCTGGCGCGCCGCCTCCTCCAGCTCGGCATCGCTGGCATCGGGCTTTCCTACTCTGAGGTTATCGGCGATGCTGCGATAGAACAGCAGGCTCTCCTGAAAAACCACCCCGATGTTCGCCCGCAGCGAGTCGAGCGTCACATCGCGGATGTCGACGCCGTCGATGCGAATGGCGCCGGCCTGCGGGTCGTCCTGACGGTGCAGCAGGCCCATCGCCGTGCTTTTGCCTGCGCCGGTCTCGCCGACCAGGGCTACGGTGCGGCCCGGCTCCGCCGTGAAGCTGACGTTGTCCAGAGCCCGGCGCTCGGGGCCGTAACTGAAACACACCCGGTCGAACTCGACCCGGCCCCGGACATTTTCAATCGGCCGGGCGCCGGGGCTGTCGCTGACCGCCGACTGGGTGTCCAGCACTTCGAAAAATTCCTTCAGACTGTGGACCTGCATGAACAGGCCGTTCACGAAGCCCACCACCTGGTCCATGCGACTGATGAGATGCGTGGCGAATCCCATGAACGTGACGATCTCGCCCACGGTCGCCACACCCCGCAGGTTGAGCCAAGCCCCCAGGGCGAAAATGCTGATGACCGTAATCGTCGCCACCGCTCCCTGCAGCACGCTCACGACCGCCCACCAGTTGAGCACCGGGAACTGGGCCGAAAGCAGGCGCTCGATCACCTCGCGCATCATGCGCATCTCGGCCGACAGTCGCACAAAGCTCTGCACGAGCACCACGTTGCCGATGGCATCCCCGGCCCGTTCAGCCAGCGCAGTGTGATAGGCTTCGACCTCACCCTGGGCGCTGAACGTGCGGCGCGTGACGTAGGCGGTGAGCAGGGCTGAGCCGGCAATCAGCACGACCATGAGCAGGGCCAGTTGCCAGTTGAGGAAAAAGGTCATAGGCAGCAGCACCAGCAGCGCGACCAGCGTAGAGAGGTGCTCGCGGAACATGCCCAGCCACAGCCCGAAGAGTTGGTCCCCGCCCTGCAGCATGATCTTGAGCAGCCGGCCGGAGTGGGAGCTGCGGTGATAGGCGAGGTGCAGCTGCAGGACGTGCTCAAAGAACTGAGCGGTAACGTTCAACCGCTGACGGTGGGCCAGCCGGTCGGCATGCAGCGACACCAGGATGCGCGCGCCGATGCCCCCCACTCCCACGGCGGTCCACAACCCGAAGATCCGCACGCCGTCATGGAAGGTCGCCTCGGCCCCCCGTGCCGCGGCATGGGTGAGCAGGTCGATCGCCTTGCCGAAGAGGATGGGATCCAGAAAGGGCACGGCCGCCAGGGCCAGATTGGCGAGGGTCAGGGTGACGGCCAGGCCGCGTACCGGCCTCAGCAACCCGAGCACTCGGTTGTAGACGGTAAGAAATTCGGGGGCGCCCATGGGGGAAAACCCTTTCGCGGACGGATACGGTCTTTCAACTTCCGGCCAACGTCGTTTTCTGCTTTTATTCTGATATCGTCTGGTGTATCAGTAAGCCTTTTTTTGTGTCCGGGTCAAGGCGATGGTCTGCTGCCGAAGAGAGGGCTCGCATGGAAACCGCCAACGCCAATACCCCGGCGCACCAACTCATGCCGCCAGACGGAGGCATGTCTCCGGAGGTGAAGATCAACGCATGATTTTCAATGAAGAATTCGAAACCATGCCGCGCGAGGCCCTGGAGGCCATCCAGCTGCGGCGCCTGCAGGCCACGGTCGCACGGGTTTACAACACCGTGCCCTTTTACCGCCGGCGGTTCGATGAGACCGGGGTCACCCCGGGACAGATTCGTACCCTGGCGGATCTGCGCCGGCTGCCTTTCACCTTCAAGACCGACCTGCGCGACAACTACCCCTACGGTATGTTCGCCGTGCCCATGGACAATGTGACCCGCATCCATGCCTCCTCCGGCACCACCGGCAAACCCACCGTGGTGGGCTACACCGGCCGGGACATCCAGACCTGGGCCGAGCTCATGGCGCGCACCCTGGTGGCGGCCGGCACGCGCAAGGACGACATCGTGCACAACGCCTACGGATACGGGCTGTTTACCGGGGGCCTCGGCGTGCACTACGGCGCCGAGAAGCTGGGCGCTTCGGTGATCCCCATTTCGGGCGGCAACACCAAGCGCCAGGTGATGATCATGAAGGACTTCGGCCCGACGGTGCTCACCTGCACCCCGTCCTATGCCCTGCACGTGGCCGAAGCCGCCGAAGAGATGGGGGTGAGTTTCCGCGACCTTAAGTTCAAGGCGGGCATCTTCGGGGCCGAGCCCTGGTCCGAACGCATGCGACAGGAAATCGAGCGCAAGCTCAACCTCAAGGCCATGGACATCTACGGCCTGAGCGAGGTGATGGGACCCGGGGTGGCCGGGGAGTGCATCGAGGCCCAGAGCGGGCTGCACATCTTCGAGGACCATTTCATCCCCGAGATCATCCATCCCCAGACCGGCGAGGCGCTGCCCTACGGAACCCCGGGCGAACTGGTCTTCACCACCATCACCAAGGAAGCCTTCCCGGTGATCCGCTACCGCACCCGGGATCTCTCGGTGCTGCTGCCCGAGCCGTGCCGCTGCGGTCGCACCCTGGTGCGCATGGGCCGGATCCAGGGCCGCAGCGACGACATGCTCATCATCCGCGGGGTCAACGTGTTCCCGTCCCAGATCGAAAGCGTCATCATGGAGACCCGCACCTTCGAGCCCCATTACCAACTGGTGGTGGAGCGCGCCGACAACCTGGACCGGCTGACGGTGCTGGTCGAGGTCAACGAAGGCATGTTTTCCGACGAGATCAAGAACCTGCAGTCCGTCGAGCGCGAACTGGAGAAGAACATTCGTGAAACCCTGGGGGTAACGACACGGGTCAAGCTGGTGGAGCCCAAGAGCATCCAGCGCAGCGAGGGCAAGGCCGTGCGGATGATCGATAAACGCAACATCTAAAAGCCCATGGCGGCGTTCGGCAGCCGCCACAGCAGATGAAAATGCCGAGCCCGAGCGTAAGGCGTGGACCCCCGGCCCTGGCGTTTCAAACGGCCTTTTGGGTCTTAAGCCTTTTCTAAAGAATAAAAATAAGACGCCGCAGCCCGGATGAGCGATTGAGAGCAGCGGCTGACTGTCTGAGCCGCCTACGGGGCCTTGTTCCGGACCCCAGCGCCCAAATCGCAACGGAGACCCGGCTCTGAGGCCTGCGCCTAATCTGCAGTAGAGAAGACGGCCAGGTCCGGGATTAGGCCCCGTCGGCGGCGAGTTTCAGCCGCGTACCGAAACCGCTTATCCGGGCTGCGGCCTACCGCTAGTATCTATTTTCGTACTAAAGGAGGAAGACATGAACGTCGAGCAGATCTCCATATTCCTGGAAAACAAGCCCGGCCGCCTGGCGGAGGTGACGCGCATCTTCGAGGAGGGCCGGGTCAACATCCGCGCGCTCGCGCTGGCCGACACCTCCGAGTTCGGCATCCTGAGGCTGATCGTCAACGACAACGAGACGGCGCAGCGGCTGCTCAAGGATCACGGTTATACGGTGGGAGTCACCGAGGTGGTGGCCGTGGAAGTGAAAGACCGGCCCGGCGGCCTGCACCGCATTCTCAAGGCCCTCGCCAAAGACAACATCAACGTGGAGTACATGTACGCCTTTGTGCGGCAGAGCGGCCAGAATGCGGTGCTGATCTTCCGGTTCGACGACATCCCTGCGGCCAGCGCCGTTCTGAAACGGGAAGGTGTGCGGGTCATCGACGGCAAGGATCTGTATGCCATGTAGGCCGCAATCGAGACACCGGGGTCTGGTGTCCATTAGGTGCCCATATCCCGGAAGAAGATTGAGGCCCATTCCGTCAACTTTGACTTAAGTCAATTATTCCGGCGCCACAGCTGTGCTAAAGGGCAAAGCGAACACAAACCATACAACCCGAGAGGCTGTCGCCTTTGTTAAGCCTGCGACGGCGGCGTTCCAAACCTTGGACCTCCGGTGGTCCAAAGTTCTAGTAAATCTTGACTTGACGCGGAGGAGAAGACTTGGTAGGAGGAAGTCCATCTCTCCGTAGCACCTAATCTTCACCCTGCAGATCCGTAGAAGCGGCGGCACATAGTCGGCTTTACTGTGTCCAGATTCATCCAAAAGGAGGAGTGATGACACCTGAAGCCAGCCCCCGCCCCCGGGCGCCTGCCTGGAAACGATGGCTCAAGCCCGCCATCTTCATCGCCTTGGGTATCCTGATTGCATTTCCGCTCTTCAGCATGTCCTATTATACCATGGTGCGGACTTCGACTCCCCGGTTCTGTGCCTCCTGCCATGAGATCGAGTTTGCATTCAACAGCTGGCGAACGTCGACACACGTCAACAACGCCCAAGGGTTCGTCGCGGACTGCATGGACTGCCACCTGCCCGCGCCCCATGATACCTTTGACTTCTTCTTTCAAAAGACCGTTCACGGCGCCAAGGATGTCGCGCTGCACTTCATCCTGAGCGAGTACGATCACCCGAAAAACCGCGAAAAGGCTTATGCCTCCTTCAAGAACGACCAGTGCTTGAAATGTCATCGCAACATTCTCCATATTCCCGACAAGAGGGGCGCCATGCTCGCCCACCGCAGCGTCCTGTATGCGCTTCCTGGCCAGGAAAAGCGCTGCGTGGATTGCCACCGCAACCTGGTTCACAACCAGCGCGATGTCTACCAGTACAAGCAGTACCCGGGATACTATCGGGGTCCCGGCAACCTACCGACGGTCACGAAAATGCAGTGAAGCCCATCACCATTTCTTAGAAAGGGGGTATTCGCATGAAACGGCTTTTGGGAAGTGCAGCGCTGATCCTGGCCCTGGCAGTGCTCGTCGGCGTCGGCAGCAGCCTGAGCGGCGCCCAGACTTCGTCCGGGCAGGCTCCGGCTGCCAACTTCGCCAAGGAAAAGGCGTTTCGGATCGAGCGGGCCATGCCGCCCGAGGCCATGGCCTGCCTGGAATGCCACAAGCGCGAACACCCGGGGTTGTTCACCGACTGGGCCAACAGCCGGCACGCCAGCGCCAACATCACCTGCCTGGACTGCCATCGGGCGGAGGAAACCGACCCGGATGTCGACAAGGATCACTTCAAGCAGTACGAGCGCACGGACACCAAGTGGGGGGCCAAGGAATACAAGGTGCCCATCGCCGCGGTGGTGACGCCTAAGGACTGCTCCCGCTGCCACCCCGACGAAGCCCGGCAGTACGGGCAGAGCAAGCATGCCAACACCATAGAGATTATCTGGAAGATCGACCCCTGGCTGCAGAAAGGCATGAACAGCGACTTCGAACGCGCCTCGGGTTGCTTTCACTGCCACGGCACGGTGCTCAAGATGAAGGACGGCAAACCCGACCCCCTGACTTGGCCGAACGTGGGAGTCGGCCGCTTCAACTTCGACGGCAGCAAGGGCAGCTGTACTTCCTGCCACACGCGGCATCGTTTCGCGGTGATGGAGGCGCGCAAGCCCGAGGCCTGCGGCTCCTGCCACCTAGGGCCGGATCACCCCCAGATCGAGATCTACATGGAGTCCAAGCACGGTGACATCTACACAGGCTTCGGCAAAGACTACAACTGGAACGCAGCCCCCGGCACATGGACCGCGGGCGTGGATTACCGCGGTCCGACCTGCGCCGTCTGCCACATGTCCGGTGCCGGGACGGTGATGACCACCCACGACGTGACCGAGCGGCTGGCCTGGGAGACTCAAGCGCCCCTCACCATTCGGCCCAACGAGTTCAAGCCTTTCCCGGCCAAGATCGACCCCCAGGTCGAACGTGATAAAATGAAGGCCGTCTGCATGCAGTGCCATGGAAAGACCTGGACCAACGGCCACTTCGTCAAGATGGATAAGGTCATCCAGGAGTACAACGACGTGTACTTCCTGCCGGCCCAGAAGATGCTCAACGAACTCTATGACAAGGGGCTGCTCGACAAGAAGAGATTCTTCGATGAACACATGGAAGTTGAGTTCTACGAGCTGTGGCACCACGAGGGCCGTCGGGCGCGCATGGGGGCGGCCATGATGGCACCTGATTACGAGTGGTGGCACGGTTTCTACGAGTGCAAGAAACGTTACAATAGCTTCATGGAAGAAGGCCGCGACATGATCGAGCACAACCGGAAGGCCTATATCTATCCTGACTACCCGAACGCAACCGGGAATACGACCCCGCCCAAGGAAGTGTTCCCGAAGTAACGGCTGAAGAACCTGAACCAGCGGACAGCCCCCGCTGCCGGAACGATTCGGCAGCGGGGGTTTTTTTATCCGGCGTGGGTTGGGTCTTGAGCAGAACCCTGACGACCTAAACCTCTGAGGCTGCCTGCAGGCCATCGGGCGGTGTCTTGACATCCGCATTCGATTCAAGGCAGGATCAGAACCGGCTACAATTTTGACAGCCTGAGGACGTCGACTTATGCTATAGCGTGACGCGACTTAATTTAGCGGGCCATCCCTGTAATTGGGGTCCGGGTCGTATTCCATCGAGCATAGCTGGCGTCACTCGGGAGCGGGCCTCACTCAAGCTGGTTGACCTCGGCAAGACGGCAGACGCCTCGTGAACCTGGAAGCGGGGCGGTCACCCCACGGTTCTGGTTCCTGAAAGGGCAGGGCCAATGAGCAACTCACGTGATTCGAAACGATTTGATGAAAGCCTGGTGAAAATCCCCATCGAGCAAGCCGTGGGCACCTACCTCGCGCACGACGTAACCGAGATCCGGCCGGGCGAATTCAAGGGGCCCTCTTTCCGCCGGGGACACAAGATCCGGAATCAGGACCTGTGCCATCTCATGCGCCTCGGCAAACGCCACCTGTACGTGTTGAACCTCGGCAAGGACCAGGTGCACGAGGACGATGCCGTGCTGGAGCTGGCTTCCGCCCTGGCCGGCCCCGGGGTAAGTTTCGATCGCAAACCCAGGGAGGGCAAGCTGCAACTGAAGGCGGTCTACGCCGGTCTGCTGAAGGTCAAGGTCGAGCCGCTGGTCGAATTCAACCTCGTTCCGGAAGTGATGTGCGCCTCGCTGCATGACAATGTGCCGGTCGCCCAGGACCAGGTGATCGCCGGCACGCGGGCCATTCCTCTGATCGTCGGCCGGGAGGAGCTCGATAAGGCCCTGGACGTGGCCCGCCGCAGCGCTCCCCTGTTCAGCGTCAAGCCGTATGTTCGGCGGCGCGCGCGCCTGATCATCACCGGCAACGAGGTTTACGAAGGGCTGATCGAAGACAAGTTTGAGGCCATCGTCAGCCGGAAACTCGCCGCCTACGGCGCCTCATTGGAAGAAACCGTCATCCTGCCGGACAATGCCGATCTCATCGCCGATCACACCCGGCGTTTCATGGCCCTGGGCAACGATATCATCATCACTACCGGAGGCATGTCGGTCGACCCAGACGATGTTACGCGCCTCGGTATCCGCAAGGCCGGAGTGGACCGGATTTACTATGGCGCCGCGGCTCTCCCCGGAGCCATGGGCATGCTGGCCTACAAGGAAGATCTGCCCATCATCGGGCTTCCCGCCTGCGGCCTGTACCACCCCGCGACGGTGTTCGACATCCTGCTGCCGCGGTTGCTCGCCGGGGAAGCCCCGGACCAGCGGGACCTGGCCCGGTTGAGCGTGGGCGGGCTCTGCTGGGATTGCGAGGTCTGCCGCTACCCCGCCTGCGCCTTCGGCAAGGCTGCCTCTTAAGTGCTTCCAGGCCCCATCTTTTTGGATCCGATGCGAAAAGACGGATTCTGAAGCTTGGAACGTCTGCACTTCGGGCAGCGGCCGGGGCGGGTCAACCGGCGGCGGTCCTCGAACACATACCCGCACAGCAGGCACCGGCTGGGAGTCACGACGAATCGCCCCCTCGCGGCTGCGACCGAGCGTTCGACGTGGATCAGGTGTTCGTAAACCTCCTTTTCCTTGAGTCCCAACTCCTGGGAGAGTTCACGGGCATCCATTTCCTGATCGTGGAGAAGCGCAATGATTTGCTGCCGGAGGGTTTGCGCTTCCATGGAAGGGTTCTCCTCGTTCGACCCCTGGCGATTCCGGCCTAAGGGGGAAGCATTTGCTCTTTCAACAGGCAGCAGGCAATCTGGTAGTAGGGACCGCCCGATTCCCTGTCAAAAGGCTTGTCCGGCTGGATCAGGGCGTGCATGATGCAGCCTTCGGCGATGTTCAGGCGGAAAAAGTCGTTCTCATTCAGCCGTGGGGCATCCACCAGATGGTCATCCTGGAACATCAGGCTGTGAACGGGAAAGTCCTCGCAGAGCGGGCAGCGGTACACGCGACCGTTCGGAAAGACAAAATAATTGTCGGCCACCCTCCCCGCGCACTCGAAGCTCTCCTCCGGCGTCAGAAAGACCTTGGGGTAGATCACCCGGATGCCCTGCCGCGCGATCGCCTCGGCTGCCGCCGGCACTTGCTCTCGCCACTCGGATGGCAATACCCGCAGAACCTCTTCTGAGTCGGCCTTGCATCCGCGGATAGCCGCCCGGCCCCGCAGCCCCAGCACCTGGATGAAAAGGCGCTCGACCCCCAAATCCTTCAACAATGGCCCCATCCGAGGAAGCTCGTGCAAGTTGGCTTTGCTGACGGTGTAGATGAGGCTGATGTTGAAACCTTTGGTTTTCGCCCGGCGGATGCCGTCCAGACAAACCTCGAAGGACCCCTTGCCGCGGATGCGGTCGTTGGTTCCAGCGGTGGCACCGTCAAGGCTGAAGCTGAAGACATCGACCTCCGAAGGGGTCACCTTGCCGAGGATGTCGTGGAACAGGTAGCCGTTGGTGTCGATGGTAATGCTGGCGAAACCCAGCTGCCGGGCGCGGCGCACGGCCCGCGGCAGATCCGGGTGCAGAGTGGGCTCCCCGCCGAGCAGGACGAGATTCGCGCGAGGGCTGCGCTCGGCGAAGGCCTCCAGCCAACGCTCGATGCGTTCGACGGGGAGACGTCTGCGCCCATGCTGCGCGGGGTTGATGTAGCAGTGCCGGCAGCGCAGGTTGCAGCGGGTCAGCACGTGCAGAAAGACATTCGCCGCCTGGCGCGAAAATTCAACCGTAGACGAAACCATATATCCGGCATCCTTCCGAGCAAGAACAATAACCTTAACCGGTATCAGCTTTCAAGGAAAACAGCGCTGTAACACGAGTAGAGTCAAAAGTTTGATGGCTGCCTAATAAGCCCAAGATCAAGGCGCGCGAGCCTCGCGGCGCGAGGCGTACTTATAGTACGCCGCAGCGCCCGCAAGGCGAAGCGCAACGCAGAGCTTGGGCTTATTAGGCAGCCATCAGAGTTTGGAGATGAGGTGTTTAATTTTTTTCTTGGCGGCAACCAGCTCATCGTTGGTCACGCGCAGGCGGATGGACATGAACTCGGCGAAGATGCGGTACAGCAGAAGCAGGAAGTCCAGCTTCTCCTCCTCGGGGGTCTGGGTGGAGAACCGGCTCTTGGGGGCGGTGTCGACGGCCAGGCAGACGGCCTTGCCGAGGGCCGAGACCGTGGCCGAGCGGTGGCCGCTGTCGATGATGCGCATTTCGCCGAAGATCTCGCCCTTCTTGTCGATGATGCCGATCGCTAGGTTTTCTTTGGATATGCGGATCTTTCCGGACAGCAGGAAATAAAGCCAGGTGTCCCGGTCGCCCTCGCGGATGATCGCCTCTCCGTCGTCGTATTCCCGGATCTTGCTGAGCTTCAGCAGTTTGCCGAGGCTGCGGGTCTCGAAATTCCGCAGCGCGGGAATCGCCATGAGCTTCTGGATATTCTCGATGTTGTCCTTGAGATACTTCGACTCGATCATGACCGCCCCCCGATGACCTCTACGGATTCAACAACGCTGAATCTATTTTACACCGGGGGGGCCCAAAGGACAAGTTTTCGCAATGGCAGAGATCTGCGATCAAGTCGACTCGAGACATCCTTTCGACAGGCTTTCGTCAAAGCGGACGGGGTAGCAACCGTCGAAGCAGGCCTTGCAGAAGCGGTTCTCCGCACCGGGGACGCCGGTCGCCTCCAGCAAGCCCTCGATGCTCAGGTAGTGCAGCGTGTCGAGGTCGAGCAGCCGGCAAAGCTCGTCCTCGGTTCGGCCGGCGGCAATCAACTCGCCCCGCGTGGAAAAATCGATGCCGTAGTGGCAGGGGAACCGGTGGGGCGGGCCGGAGATCCGCATGTGCACCCGCTTGACCCCCAGCTCCCGGAGAGCCTTGACACGGGTCTTCACGGTGGTGCCGCGGATGATGGAGTCGTCGATGATGATGATCTCCTTGCCCTTGAGCAGTTCCTTGACGGGGTTGAGCTTCACCCGCACCCCGAAGTCCCGCATGCTCTGGGTGGGCTGGATGAAGGTCCGGCCGACGTAATGGTTGCGGATCATCCCGATTTCATAAGGGATGCCGGATTCCTCGGAGTAGCCCACGGCCGCGTAAGTCCCGGAATCCGGAAACGGCATGACAAAGTCGGCCTCCACCGGCGCTTCCCGGGCAAGCCGGCGGCCGAAGGCCTTGCGGATGAGATAGACGTTCCGGCCGTCAATGGTGCTGTCGGGCCGCGCAAAGTAGATGAACTCGAAGATGCAAAAGGCGCGCCGGCGCGAGGCGGGCGTGCGGATGCTGCGAATGCCGTCGGTAGTAATGATGACGATTTCCCCCGGCTCGATCTCGCGCACGAACTGGGCTTCGACCAGGTCGAGGGCGCAGCTTTCCGATGCCAGCACGTGACTGCCGTTCAGCGCACCCAGACACAGCGGCCGGAAGCCGTGGGGGTCGCGGATGCCGATGACCTCGCCCCGGCTGGTGAGCATGACAAACGAAAACGCGCCCTCCAGCCGTTTTACGGACCTGACCAGGGCCTCCTCGAAGCCGTGCTTCAGGTTCTTGACGAAGAGGTGCAGCATGATTTCGCTGTCCATCGTCGACTGGAAGATCGAACCCGCCTGTTCGAGATCCTCCTTGAGGATATGAGCGTTGGTGATGTTGCCGTTGTGACCGACGGCGTAGGCCTTCTTGCGGTGACGGACGATGAACGGCTGCGCGTTGGTCAGAATGGAGCTTCCCGTGGTGGAGTACCGCACATGCCCGATCCCGCAGCAGCCTTCCAGTTCCTCCAGGTGATTGACGTCAAAGACATCCGGCACCAGGCCCATTCCGCGGTGGGCGAAGATGCTCTCGTTGCGCGTCACGGCGATGCCCGCGCTCTCCTGGCCCCGGTGCTGGAGGGCATACAGGCCGAAGTAGGTCACCGCCGCCGCCTCGGGATGGCCGCAGATGCCGAAAATGCCGCAAGACTCCCGCGGCTTCTCGGGCGCATCGTTTGCCGTCGACAGAACGTATTTCGACATATAAGGCTCTTTCTCCAGAAATAGTAAGAAACCCCCCTTCGGCCCTCTGTCATAGTGGGTTGGGGGGGATTTCTGGACCGCTATTCCAGCGGAGCGTTTTCCATCAAGTCCCATACCCCGCACGGGCAGGCTCCGGCGCAAAACCCGCATCCGATGCACAGGTTTTCGTTCACGATGTATTCATAGGCCTTGCCGCCGAGGTCCTTCCGGCTGATGGCCCCTTGCGGGCAGACGGCCACGCAGACCCCGCAGTCCCGGCAGGTGCCGCACGACAGGCACTGCGATCCGCACTGGTAGACGTCGGCAAACGCCGTGATGCGCGGATCGAAGTATTCGGCGCTCACCCGCCGCTTCTCGATCATCTTCCGCCGGAAGGGGGCCGGCGTCCGGCCGTCCAGCGCGTCGCAAATGGTTTGAGCCGCCAGCCGGCCGGCTCCGATGGCGTCGGTCAACAGGCCGGGCCGGACCACATCGCCGATGGCGAAAACCTTGGGATCACTGGTCCGGTGGTCCGCATCCACCTTGACGAATCCACGCTCGGCGGCGATGGTCTCCGGCAGAAAGGAAAGGTCCGGGATGTCGCCGATGGAGACGATCACCGTATCGGCCGGGATTTCCTCGCCGTCGGCCAGGACCACGGCCGACGCCTTGATTTCCCGGCTGACCACAGGCCACCGAAATCGGGCCCCCACGGCTTCGGCGGCCTTGCGCTCCTTGCCGAAAGAAGCCGGCGGCTGCACGTCGAGCAGCGTGATCTCGACGGCACCTAAGCGGCCGGCCTCGGTGGCCGCGTCGCAGCCGACGTTGCCCGCGCCGATCACGACGACCCGTCGGCCGCAGGATGCCTTGCCGGCCTTGGCGGCCTCCAGAAAATCCAACGCCGAGATCGCCCGTTCGATGCCCGGGATAGGCAGCATGCGCGGTCGCTGGGCGCCGGCGGCGATCACCACGTAATCATAATCCTCGCGCAGCTGGGCGACCTCGGCTGCGCCGAGGGCCTGCTGAAAGTAAACGTGGGGCACGACCTCCTTGATGCGGTCGAGTTCGGTGTCGATCACCTCGCGCGGGATCCGGCTTTCCGGGATCACCCGGACAAACTTGCCCCCCAGCCGCCCGGCCACTTCATAGACCGTGGCCTCATGCCCCTTGAGCCGCAGCTGCCAGGCGACCGAAAGACCCGCCGGGCCTCCGCCGATCACCGCGACACGCTTGCCGCTCAATGGCGGCAATTCAGGCAGCTTGGCGCGAATGCTGGCCTGGCCGATTCGAGTCGTGTCCACGGGCGCCATCGCGGCGCTCTGCCGGGTGCAAGACTGCATGCACAGGTTGGGGCAGAGGTATCCGCACACTGACGCCGGAAAGGGCGTGTAGGCCAGCGCCAGGTCGATGGCCTCGTCCAGCCGGCCCTCCCGGACGAGCTGCCAGCGGCGTTGGACCGGTATCCCGGTCGGGCAGCCGGCCTCGCAAGGGGCGGCGTAGAGCTGGTTCTGCCACAGCGGCACAAACCGCCTCAGCACGCCGCTGGTGATCACCGGAATCACGCTGCGGTCGATCCGGCTGAGGTCTCCAATCAGCCCTCCCTGGCCGAGCTCCGCGTCCCAGACCTCGTGGTGGAAGCTTGGCAGAGAGCGCACCGTCCGTCCCGCCTTTTCGTTGGGTTTGCGAGCGACCAGAAGCTGCCACTGCTCGCGCTTGGAAAAGGCACGCAGCAGCTCGGAGCGGCCGATTTTCTTCAAAAACACCTTGAGGTTGGCCACCAGCCAGTCCCAGTCCGCATCGCCGATGGGCGCCGAGCGAGCGTCGGCCTGGCTGAAACCGGCATGCGGCCCTCGCAGGAAAACCTTTCCCCCGACCATGCCGACCAGCGGACGGTAGCCGAGCACGTTGTCCGGCGTCTGCGCCTCGTGGCCGCAGACCACGGCAATGCCGCCGGCCATGAACTCTCCGAAATAGTCACCCACCGAGCCCAGCACCCACAGCTCCGGAGGACTGAAGCGCGGGTTGTGCTTGGTCATGGTCATGCCCCGGGCGCCGATGTTCCCGCCGACATAGATCCGGCCCTGGGCCATGGCGTTGGCAGCTCCGTTGCCGGCGTTGCCGTGCACGATGATCTCGGCCCCGGCATTCAGCCAGCCCACGTCGTCGGATACCGGCCCGAAGACTTCAATCACGGTGTTGGGAAATCCCATGGACCCCACCCGCTGGCCGGGGTGTCCGGTGACGCGGATGGAAACGACATCTTCGCCGGCCCGCCAGAGGCGGCCACCGATGCCGTGCTGGCCGAAAGCATCGATCTCCAGCCGGCGGTGGCCTTCGGCGAGGGCCTTCTGGACCTGCTCCTCCAGGATGCGGGAGCGCACGCGCTCCCCGTCCTGTTTTCCGGCAATGAGGACCGCGGGTGTCGCCTTGCTCTGCTTGGTTTCGCTCATATGGTTGCTCCGGGCGCTCGCTTTGGCGCCGAGGATCTACTTCTTCGCGCAGCCCCTGGTCTGGCGGCCGTGATCGCCGAGGGTCGATACTTGATCCCTCGTGTTAGCCGGGGCGGCCGTTCCAGCCGCCCCGGACCGTCGCTAAACGACATACTTGATGCTCAGCCGCTCGGCGATATGCGGGTCGTCCACGCCCAGGGCGTCAGACATGCCGATAGGCAGCGAGGTCGAGCGGCCCAGCGGGGCCACGATTTTCTTGAGTTCGGTGTCGAAGCTCAGAAACACGTCCACCACGCGCTGGGCGACATCCTCCACGTTCAGTCGCCGGTAGAGGCGCGGGTCCTGGGCGGTGATCCCCTTCGGGCAGAGCCCGATGTTGCAAATGTTGCAGCGGTCCGACTCCGAGCCCAGGCAGCCGGCGGCCGCCTGCATGATGTACTTTCCGGTCTGGATGCCGCTCGCCCCCAGCATGATCAGGGCGGCGGCATTGGCGGCGAGGTTTCCGCTCTTGCCGATGCCGCCGCCTGCAAACAGGGGCAGCTGGTTCTGCATGCCCAGCTTGACCAGGGTCAGATAACCGTCGCGGATGTTGCTCGCAATCGGATGGCCCATGTGGTTCATGGAAACGTTGTAAGCCGCGCCCGTACCGCCGTCCTCGCCGTCGATGGCCAGCCCCGCGGCATACGGGTTGCGGGTCAGGTTGTTCAGCACCGCCATCGCAGTGGAGGTGCCGGAAATCTTCGGGTACACCGGCACGCGGAACCCCCAGGCCATGGACATGGACTGGATCATCTTGGCCACCGACTCCTCGATGGAGTACTTGGTCTGGTGGGTCGGCGGGCTCGGCAGATTCACTCCCGGCGGCACCCCGCGGATGGCGGCGATCAGG
>JBLMXM010000184.1:0-5603 GCA_050257775.1 Hyphomicrobiales bacterium | reverse complement strand
TGATCGGTGGGTTTGCCGTGGTTGCGTATCCGGCTCAGTATGGAAATTCCGGTGTGATGACATTTATGGTGAACCACGCAGGGGTGGTTTACGAGAAAGACCTGGGTCAAAACACCGCGGCGGCCGCAAAGGCGATGATGTCGTTCGATCCCGATAAGACCTGGAAGAAGGTCGACTAGAGGGCCGGCCGTCTGGTCGCGTATATCCTGTTCGCCGGCGCAAAGCATATCCTCCTAAGCAAGACTCGAATCCCTTCGTGATAGAGGGTAATTCAACACGTGAGGGCCGCATGACTCAGCAAGGCTGGGAAAAACTATTAACGGATGTCCCAAGGTATGGGAAGGCGAACCCTTGCCAGATCATGGCCTATTCCGAAATGATGCCGGCACCGCTGATCGGCTGGCGGCCCTATGGCAGAAACCACCCGGCCCCCCGCAGCCCGGATAACCCTCATGCCTGGCTGGTGAGCGAGCGCGAACAGGTCTTTGAACTGGGGCCGGGCCTGCAGCATATTGCCGGGCAGGTTCTGGCCGCACTGGATCGTCTCGACCGGGAGCAGCCGGCCCAGGGCATTAACCGCGAAAAACTCCGGGGGAACCGCTACTGGCCCGAGGAACTGGCCGGGTTGCCGGGCGCGATCCCGCACGAGCGCTACGTGACGTTCATGCCGCTGGCCTTATCGAAGACCCAGGACGACAAGGGTCGCGTGCGCTGGACCTTCTTCGGGGGCAGTGAGCAAGGCCCGGACCGGGCCTTCTGGAAAAGCTTTTATGATGCTCCCGGCCGGGAGCGGAGGCCCGAGTACGCCGTCGACTTTATCCGCCGGTTGCTGAGCAGCGCCTACGGCGAGAAGCCCGAGCGATTGACCGATTTGCGGCGCGCAGGTTTCCGCATCCTACCCGGCTCCGGAGAATCCGTCTGCAAACTGTGGAGGCAGGATCCTCTCCCCGGCTGGACGGCCCCTTTTCTCTTCCGAGAGGGAGAATCCCTAAAAGGAGTCACCTACCTTCTCACGTTCCGTCCGTTTGGATCCTTATCTAAAGAGGTCCGCGCTGCCTATTTGGTAGGGCGACTTCATCTGCTGCCCTTTCCGGGCAGCCTGATCTTCTGGGGCGCGCCTCCTTTTTTAAGACTGCGGTCTCAATTCGCACAGGCCATGCAGATCCCCTTGCTCAACGTGTGCGACCGTCGTGAACACCCGCGCGGGCTGCGCATCCTGCAGTCGGGCTGGCTGCACGAACCTCGTGCCGGCAGTCCGGATTCGGGAGTGGTGCGGGACAAGTTTCGCAACACCTACCGGCGCACGCATCGCTGGGAGCGCATGGAGCGCTTTCAGGACGACCTGGCCGTGGTGGGCGAGGAAATCCGCCTGGCGCATGTGCTGTTCAGCTCCGACCCGGAGGTGGTCGGGCTTTACGGCAAGCCGATGGCACGGAACTCCCAGATCTGGACCGAGCAATACGAAATGCTTCTGGACGGGCCACACGCCGGCCGTGAAGAACTCAAGCGTGCGGCCGGTGTGCTGCGCGACGGCGGCCGGTTCGGCTACCGATTCTATTATCCGCCCATGCAGGTCGGAAAATACGAAGTCATCTGGCACCTTCCCATGGTGGCTTTTCGCGACCTTCATACCCGCAAACCCAGGCTGCTGGATGACGCACCGCTGGGTTACCTGACGGCCCGGAATGCCGATTCGACGAACCCGGGGCCGCCTGTCGAGCTCTGGCCCGAACTTCAGAGGCGGCCCGAGTACATGGCTACCACGCGCGGTTACAAAAAGGGGTACGGGCATCGCGACCACCAGATCGCCCTGAATGCGCACAAACTCATGGAGGTATCGAATTTTCTGGGGAAGCGGATCCTGCCCTGGGAGGCGGCCCGGCATATCGTGATTGTTCCGAAAGACCAGACCCTCGAGCAGTGGCTGAAGGAGGTCGCCAATTGGAACAGCCCGACGTCTTACGGATTCCTGCTCTATCACACCCTGCGGCAGATCATTGCGCCCCAAGGCGACCTCGGCCTGGATCCGCTGCCGAAGCCGATCACCTACCGCTACACGGCCAACCGTGCCTTTGAAGTCGCCTATTGGAAAACCATCGCCAAACTGGCCACCGGACGTTTCATCAACAAGGAAAACGCGGATTGCGTGCGCGATGCCCCGACGCAGAAGCTCCTGAAGCACAAGAAACGCGACCTGGATGCCTTGGGGGACTGGCTGCTGGTCTACTATCGAAAACTCATCGAAAGACTTGGGATGCGGGGCAGAGCCGTTGCGGGAGAACTGCCCTTCCGTTGGCAGACGGATTTCGACTATCCCTGGATGGAAGGCTGGCTGGCCAATCAACTGAGAAAAATCCGGGAACGCAACCTGCTGGTGATGATCCCCGGGAGGGATCGCTCCCGTGCGGTCATCATGGCCGATCACTATGATACCGCCTACATGGAAGACCTCTACTACAAGGAGCGCGGAGGCCGGCTGGCACGCCTCGCCGCAGCCGGCGCGGACGACAATCACTCCGCCACAGCGGCCCTGATGCTGGCGGCGCCGGTCTTCTTGAAGCTGAGCCGCGCCGGGAAACTGAACTGCGATGTGTGGCTGGTGCACCTGACCGGCGAAGAGTTCCCGTCGGACTGTATGGGTGCGCGTCATCTGGCGCAGTCGCTGGTGGAAGGCACTCTCAAGCTGCACATGCCCGGTCAGCAGCCGCGTGACCTCTCAAAGGTCGAAGTCAAAGGGGTTTACGTCCTCGACATGATCGCTCACAATCGGGACCGCGACCGCGATATCTTCCAGATTTCTCCGGGGTTCAGCCCGCAATCGATGTGGCTGGCTTACCAGGCGCACGTGGCCAACATGATCTGGAATGCCGGGGCAGACCGGTGGAATCGTCAACCCGAACGTCTCCATCGCAAAAGGGGCCGTCGCAGCCGGAACGGACTCGAGATTCCGGATATCGCCCGGCATCCGCGGCTGCACGGTGAAATCCGTCTGCCGCGCGACATGCGCAGTTCCCTGTTCAACACCGACGGCCAGATCTTCTCCGATACGGGCATCCCGGTTGTGCTATTCATGGAGAATTATGACATCAATCGTGTCGGCTACCACGACACCCACGACAACATGTCGAACATCGACCTGGACTACGGAACTGCCGTGGCGGCGATCGCCATCGAATCGGTGGCAAGGGCAGCCATTGTGACTTCATGAAGGGCGTGCCCGCTAATAAATCGGCTTGAGCACCGGTCCCGTCCGACGTAGGGTCGTCGAACTATTTTTAACCCTCCTTGACCAACCCCGCAGAACCCGGCAATATCGAATTTGCAGCCGGGTGCCACCCACGCGGTGGACATGGCGAGAACCAAGAAACCTCAAAGCTAAACCTGTTCGTCTTTTGAAAGGAGGGATCCATGGCCATCCGGATCGTCAGATTGGGCTCTCCGCGGCAGGCCGGTGAAGGGCTTCGCCTGGGCACGGTTCGCCGGCCTCCTCGGGGTATCCCCAAGTCGGAATTCGCGAAGAGAGACTTTTATGACGTCTGGCTCCCCAATCTCTCGCCCAGTGAGGAACTGTTGAAGCAAGGACGATCGTCGCAGGATGACCGGTCGTGGTCTGTCTTCAAGAGAAAGTTTCGTCTGGAAATGAGCCGGCCGGACGCGAGAAACGTGTTGCACCTTCTGGCTGCCCTTTCCCACCAGACCCATATGTCCCTGGGGTGCTACTGCGAAGATGAAGGCAGATGCCACAGGTCGATTCTCAGGGAGCTGCTCAAAGAGCATGGGGCCGATGTGATATCGGCAGGGGCTTGAAATGCAGTTTGATAAAGAATCGCTCAGGATCTTGGAAAAAGCGCTGGATAGATTGGAAGGGGGGTTCGCCTCCTTGCCCGATGCAGGGCATGCATTCGATTCCGGGGCAGCCGAACGCGTAATGATGCAGCTGGCCGAGATCATGAGGAATAATTATCCCTATTTTCACCCCTATTATGCCGGGCAAATGCTCAAGCCTCCCCATCCCGTCGCCCGCATGGCCTATATGCTCTCGCTTTGGATCAACCCGAACAATCATGCCCTGGATGCAGGCCGGGCGAGTTCCGCATTGGAAAAAGAAGCCGTCGCCGAACTCGCAGCGCTTTTCGGGTGGGATCGCTTCCTGGGGCATCTCACGGGCGGGGGCACGATGGCCAACATGGAGGCGCTGTGGATATCCGGAAAGCTGATAGGCCCGGGGAAAAAGGTGGTCGCCTCCGAACAGGCCCATTACACCCACCGGAGGTTGTCGGATGTGCTCGGGCTTCCCTTTCAATCAATTGCCTGCGATGATCGGGCCAGGATGGATATCTCTTCTCTGAAAAAGGCGCTTGACGGCGGGGGCGTTGGAACGGTCGTCGCGACGATCGGTACAACCGGTTCAGGCTCGGTCGATCCACTGGCGGAAATTCTAAAACTGAGGAGACAGTACGGTTTTCGCGTGCATGCCGATGCCGCCTATGGCGGCTATTTCAAACTGGTCGACAACTTGAGACCTGAGACGAAAGAGGCCTTTGACGGGCTGGGTGCAGTCGACTCCATCGTCATCGACCCGCACAAGCATGGGTTGCAGCCGTATGGCTGCGGGTGCATACTCTTCCGAGACCCCGCTGTGGGCCAATTCTACAAGCATGATTCCCCATACACGTATTTCACCTCGGCCGAGCTTCATCTGGGAGAGATCAGCCTGGAGTGTTCCCGGCCGGGCGCGTCCGCCGTTGCGCTCTGGGCAACCCAGAAGCTCCTGCCGCTGGTTCCCGGCGGGGAGTTTTCCCAGGGTTTGCGCAAGAGCCGCGAGGCGGCACTGGCGTTATACGAAAAGATCCGCCTGGATCACCGGTTCAAGACCATCTTCCCGCCGGAATTGGACATCCTGGTGGCGGCTCCGCATGGCCGCAGCGCAAGCCAGATTTCGGAGCGGTCGCAGAAGTTGTTTCGCGCAGCTGCCGAAAAAGACCTGCATTTGGCGACCTTCAAGTACCCGTCCGCGTTACTGCGTGCAAGATGGAGCGATGTGAACTTCGACCGGCCCGAAGTGGTCTGCCTGCGGTCGTGTTTGATGAAACCCGAACATCACGACTGGATCGAACGGATCTGGGGCATACTCGACGATAGCGCAAATAGTGTCATGAGTTAGAGCCATAAATAATTCGCGTCAGAGCAACTCGCCGAAAAACACCGATTCAAGGAGGGCACATGGCACTCGAAGTCAATACCGCCATCAGGAGTCCGGGCATCTTCGTCGTGGCCCCCATCGGGTCCATCGATGGCACCGACCAGGGGATGTTGGAGGAAAAGATCGACTCGGTCCTCAAGCAGAATCCCGAGGTGATTATTTTCGACATGGAGCGCGCAGACTATCTCAACAGCATGGGAATTCGGGTGCTGGTCAAGACGAAAAATGCCATGAAACAGCGAGGGGGCAAAATCGCGTTTATCAACCTCCCGCCGCAAGTTAAAAAAGTGTTCGACATCCTCAATGCCTTGCCGGCGTTCAAGGTGTTTGCAAACCTCCAGGAGTTCGATAACTACCTGTGGAGTGAGTTGAAAAAAATGGATGCCAGATAGCCAGCAGC
>JBLMXM010000183.1:0-2701 GCA_050257775.1 Hyphomicrobiales bacterium | reverse complement strand
TCAACAAGGGTATCGTCCTGTTCCACGATTTGCATGACACCCAGGGGGCCATCCAGGTCTGGGAAGGGTTGCTGGAGATCAACCCCATGGCCATGGCTCCGGGAGGAATGTCAGTGGACCAAATGGTTCAGAGCCTGAAGAAGCAGGCCAATCAGCAACCGGAGAAGAAGTGAAACATAAAGGGTTCAAGGGTTCGAGGGGTCAAGGGGTCGAGGGTAAGAGAAGCAGACGATTGAAGACGGAGCAACTGATTAGAACAGCTTTTTAATTTTGCCGACGGCCAAAAATGATGATGCTCTCACCGAACTCATCCACCCTTACGAGGTCTATTCAACATCACTTGACCCCTTGGACCCTTCAGTTATTGGGGTAGCGGCTGCCGTATATCTCCTCCATCTCCTCCCGGCTGAATGCGTAGGCCGTGTTGCAGTTGTGGCAGCGAATTTCGATAGGGAATGGGCCGTTGTCACGCAGGTCCTTGAGGTCATTAATCGGGAGCATGGTGAGCACGCTGCGAAGCCGTTCTCGGCTGCAGTGGCACATGAATTCGACCCGGCGGTCGGACAGGAGATTGGGGGAATAGCTTGCGAACACGCTCTGCACAACCGCTTCAGGCGTCTGCGCGCTGGTGAACACCTCTCCCAGGGAAGGAAAGTTTAGGACGAGTGCTTCCAATTCGGTGGTCAGGCGGTCTCCGGCATGGGGCATGGCCTGCAGGAATAGCCCGCCGGCCCCTGTAACTTCCCCGTCCTTGTCGAATTTGATGCTCAGGTTCAGCGCCGTGTGGATCTGTTCCGACGTCCAGTAGTAGTGCGCCAGGTCCTGGGCGATGTTGCCGTAGCGCAGTTCCACCTGGCCGGTGAACGGCTGTTTGGCATCCTGCAGCGTCTTCGTCACCGATAGTAGACCGGCTCCGAAGAAACGGGAGAGATCGAAATCATCCAAAGGTTTGTCGATCGGGATGGGGACCCGCTTGAGATAACCCCTCACTTCGCCGAAGGCATTCGCCTCCACGCTCAGCCCCTTGATCGGCCCGGTGCAATTGATCTGCAGGGCAACGCGGTCACTGCCTTTCAGGCCGGCCGCCATCAGGGCGATACCCAAATACGAGCGGCCCAGCACCAGCGTTTCCAAGATTCCCAATTCATGATTGGCGCGCATCTCGTTCATCATGCGCGTGCCGTTCAGGATGGCCCCGCGCACCTCGCCCGCCGCCAGCAGAAAGGTGGCGATCCGATCCCGCGCACTGGCGAGGTACTGTTCCTTCAATGTATTCCCGTATAGCTTCTTTTTTTCCATGGAGAATTTTGAAACTCCCCATCCGTTTCGAGGACCTCGTAAGAAGTCCAAAGTCAAGGCGCGCGTGTCCCACGGCGAAAGGCGTACCCACCGTACGCCGCAACAACTGCGAGACAAAGCGCAACGCAAAGATTGGGCTTCTTACAGGGTCATTAGAACTCCAGGTGCTTGGGCGTGCGCGGGAACGGGATCACATCGCGGATGTTGGTCACTCCGGTCAGCATCATGAGGAAGCGCTCGAACCCCAGTCCGAAACCGGCATGGGGCACCGAGCCGAAACGGCGCAGGTCGAGATACCACCAGTAGCTGTCGAGCTTCATGCCGTTGTCCAGGATCCGGCGCTCGAGCACCTCGTGGCGCTCCTCGCGCTGGCTGCCGCCGACCAGCTCGCCGACCCGGGGCACGAGCAGGTCCATGGCGGCCACGGTTCTGCCGTCTTCGTTCAGGCGCATGTAAAAAGCCTTGATCTCCCGCGGATAGTCGTAGACGATGACCGGCTTCTTGAAATGCTCCTCGCAGAGGAAACGCTCGTGTTCGGTCTGGAGATCGACCCCGAAGTCGACCGGGAACTCGAATGTGCGTCCGGAACCCTTCAGGATGCCGACGGCGTCCTCGTAAGGCAGACGGACATAGGGCTCCGCAATGATGGTCTCCAGGCTCGCCATCAACTGCTTGTCCACGAACTTGGCGAACAGCTCGAGATCATCGCGGCAATTCTCCATCACATGGGCCGTCATGGCTTTCACCAGGTCCTCGGCGAGGTCCATGTTGTCGTTGAGATCGGCGAAGGCCATCTCCGGTTCGATCATCCAGAACTCGGCGGCGTGGCGCGGGGTGTTGGAGTTTTCGGCCCGGAAGGTCGGGCCGAAGGTGTACACGTTCCCCAGGGCGCAGGCGAACAGTTCGGCCTCGAGCTGGCCGGACACCGTGAGGCTGGCTTCCCGGCCGAAAAAATCATCCGCGAACGGGCCGACCGGCTCCGAGGGCTGGGGCGGACAAATCGGCAGGGTGGTCACCCGAAACATCTCGCCGGCGCCTTCGCAGTCGGATCCCGTGATGATAGGGCTGTGCAGATAGTAAAACCCTCGGTCCCGGAAAAACCGGTGAACGGCGAAGGCGCTCTCCGAGCGGATGCGGAAGAGTGCGCCATACTTGTTGGTGCGGGGACGGAGGTGAGCGATGGTCCGCAGGAACTCGTCGGTGTGCCGCTTTTTCTGCAAGGGGTAGGTTTCGGGGTCGGCCGCGCCGAGCAGCCGCACGCCGGAGGCCTTGACTTCCCATTTCTGCCCCGCGCCGGGCGATTCCACCAGGGCCCCCTCGATCTCCACGGCCGCGCCGGTGGCCACATCCTTGAGCTGGCTGAAGGCCGGGACCGCTTCGTCCACGATGACCTGCAAGTTCT
>JBLMXM010000182.1:0-18783 GCA_050257775.1 Hyphomicrobiales bacterium | reverse complement strand
TACTTTTTATCTGATGTCAATCCATACAAACCCGGATGAGTCCACCCTCGCCCGGGCATCTTCGCCGATGACGATGGTGGACTCTTTTTCTTCGATGATGGCCGGCCCGGGCATCCGCGCGCCGGGGAAGAGCTTCAGGCGGTCGTAAACCGTGAAGGGGACGAACTTTTTCTTGAGCAGGGAAAAGGCCGGGCGCCGACCCTTGACGCACTCGGCAATCCTCCCCTTTCGGCGTACCAGGGACGGAAGGCGAAAAGGCCTTTCCGGAAGACTCGCCCGCACCTTGAAGGTGACGAACTCCACTGCGTTCTCGGGATAGGTCCGGCCGTAAAGCCTTTGATAGACGGCGTCAAACCGCTTGCGGATGAGCGTTTTGCTCCACCTGTGAAAAGGCTTGCGTTCAATCGTCACGTCCGTCTCGGCGCCTTGCCCCACGAACCGCATCATCAGAGTGCGCTCGAAGGCAACCTTCTGCCGCCGGCCGGTCTGCCGCAGGATCGTGGCCCCTTCGTGTTCGAGTTCCTGAAACAGCAACTCGATCTGACTGAAATCGGCATCGTCGAGGGTGGTACGCTGGCTGCGGGACAGGTCGAAGGCAACCGGTGCCGTGAAGAATCCCATGGCCGACCCTACTCCGGCCAGCGGCGGGACGATGATCGCCGAGGCCCCGATTTTCTTAGCCAGCCCGTAGGCGTGCACTGGTCCGGCTCCGCCGAAGGCCGAGATCGTGATGAGCTTGGGGTTGCCGCCCTTTTCGGCAATATGCGTCTTGGCAGCCGCGGCCATGGTCTCGTTGATCAGGTCGTGGATGCCGAATGCGGCCGTCAAGAGCGACGTCCTTAGGGGTCGCGCGACTTTCTCGGCGATGGCCCGCTCAGCGGCAGCTTTATCCAGGCTCATGGTCCCTCCCAGGAAGTAATCGGGAGCCAGGTAGCCGAGGACCAGGTCGGCGTCCGTGACCGTGGGCTCCTGGCCGCCGCGGGCATAACAGACCGGACCGGGGTCGGCGCCGGCGCTCTGAGGACCCACCTGCAGCAGCCCCATCTTGCTGATCCGGGCTATGCTTCCTCCGCCGGCACCGATTTCCATGAGGTCCACCACGGGGACCTGGATCGGCAGCCCGCTGCCCCTCTTGAAGCGCTGCACCCGGCCGACTTCAAAGGTTGAAACCAGCCCCGCCTGGCCGTTCTGAATCAAACAGGACTTGGCGGTGGTTCCCCCCATGTCGAAGCAAAAAATGTCCCGGATCTTGAACAACCGCCCGTAGTGCTGGGAGGCGATGACCGCCGCCGTGGGTCCGGACTCGATGATTCGCACCGGGAATTCCCGGGCGGTTTCCACTGACGTGATCCCGCCGCTCGAGAGCATGATGTAGAGCTTACCCCTGAACCCCTGGGATTCAAGCCGTTCGGAAAGCCTTCTCAGATAACGCGCGGTGATCGGCTTGACGTAGGCGTTGGTGGCCGTGGTGCAGGTGCGCTCGTATTCGCGAATCTGGGGCAGAACCTCCACCGAGGTCGACAGAAAGACCTCGGGCCATTCCTGTTCGATCAGGGCTTTGATCTGTTTTTCGTGAACCGGGTTGCGGTAAGAGTTGATCAGGCAGACCGCCAGGGACTCAACGCCCGCGCGACGCAGCTCGCCTACTACGTTCCGAACCTCCTGCGGCTCGAGCTCCTGAATCACACGACCGTCGCTCGCAATACGTTCACGAACCTCCTGGCGCAGCCGGCGCGGGACCAGCGGCTGGGGATATTCGGCAAAAATGTCGTAGGCGTCATAGCGCAGCTCGCGGCCGAGCTCGAGGACATCCCGGAAGCCGCGGGTGGTGATCAGTCCGGTGGCGGCCCCCTTGCGCTCGATGATGGCGTTGATCACCAGAGTGGTGCCGTGAATGATCTCGTCGATGCCCGGCTTCTTCCCGGGGATCTGGTCCAACAGGGACCGCATGCCTTGCTCCACAGCATCGGACGGATCCGCCGGGGTGGTCAGGCACTTGTGGACGTAAAACTGGCCGGCCTGGTCGTTAACCAGCACGAAGTCCGTGAAGGTGCCGCCGATGTCGCAACCGAGCCGGTAAGATCCCCTGGCCAATCAAACCTCCCAAAGGAAGTGATGAGTAATGAGCAACGAGCAACGAGAAGATTCAAAAACCGAATAAAGCGTCATGACGAATGAAGCCCTCGGCAGTCACCTCACCCCAAACATCATGGACAATCCCATCTGCTCGTTCTTTGCCCCTTACTCGTTCCTCGTTGCTCGTTACTCGTTACTTAAAAAATGCTCGGCTCTTCCCATTCACCGAATACCTGCCGCAGCACCCCGGCCATTTCCCCTACGGTAGCATAGGCCCGGCAGCAGTCCACCAAACAGGGCATGACGTTTTTACCGGCGCGGGTCACGTGCTCGAGTTGTTTCAGCGTGCGGGTCACCTCGCGGTTGTCCCGGGTGCGGCGCAGCTCAATTAGTCCGGCGATCTGCTCTTCCGCCCAGGATTCATCATAGGCATGGAGCTCCACGTCCGGCTGGCCCTCGGCGCTTTCGGTGTATTTGTTGACGCCGATCTTGATGTAGTCTCCGTTCTGGATGCCCTTCTCGAACTCGTATGCCTGTCGGGACACCTTGCGCTGGATGTGGCCGTCGGCGACCGCACGACGCATGCCGCCGATTTTGCGGACCTCCTCCATTTCAGAAAGAATCCTAACCTCCATCTGCTTGGTCAGGGTTTCGATGAAGTAGGACCCGGCCAGAGGATCGACCGTGTCCCGCAGGCCGACTTCATCCATGATAAGTTCGAGGGTGCGCAGGGAGAGCAATGCCGCCCTCGGCGTCGGGATGGTGTAAGCCTCATCGAATGAACAGAGCGCCGTGGTCTGGGCCCCGCTCAACGCCGCCGCGAGACCGTAGAATGCGCTGCGCATGATGTTGTTTTCCGGCTGGGCTTTGGTCAGCCCGCTGCCTCCGCCGCCGAACAACCCCCGCAGGAACAGATTTTTCTTCTCCGCCACTCCGAACTCTTCCTTGAGCATCTTGGCCCACAGCTTGCGGGCCGCACGGAACTTGGCGACCTGCTCCCAGAGATTGCCGAAGACGTTCAGGTTGAAGGAAAAGCTGCCGACGAACTCATCGGCCTGGAGGCCGCGGCTCTGCACCTCTTCGATGTAGGCCCTGGCGATCTCGAAGGCGTACGCGATTTCCTGGGCCGGTGTCGCCCCGGACTCCCGGATGTGGTAGCCGCAGACGCTGACCGGATTGCAGCGCGGCAGCGCTTTCACCGCATACTCGATGGCATCGCCCACCAACCGCACGGCCGGATCGACCGGAAAGATCCAGGCCCCGCGGCCGATCATTTCTTTGAGAATGTCGTTTTGCGGGGTGGCGCTGATCTTTCCCCTGGGGTAGCCGAACCGTTCAGCGACCGCCTCGTACATGGCCAGCATGATGGTGGCTACGGCGTTGATCGTCAGGCCGGAGCCGATCCGGTCCAGGGGAATGTCCTTGAACGCGGTTTCGAAGTCCCGCAGCGAATCCACCGCCATCCCGACCCGGCCGACCTCCCCCAGCGCCCGCGGGTCATCCGAATCATAGCCCATCTGGGTCGGCAGGTCGAATGCCACGTTCAGACCGGTCTGCCCATGGGAGATCATCAGCTTGAACCGCTGGTTGGTCTCCTCCGGTGTGCCGAACCCCGTGTACTGGCGGGTTGTCCAGGCCCGGCTGCGGTAGCCCAGCGGGTGCAGGCTGCGGGTGAACGGGAATTCTCCCGGATCGCCGAGGTCTTTGGCGTAGTCGAACCCGACTTCTTCGAGATCCCTGGGAGAATAACTGGGCTTGATCCGGATGCCGGATTGGTAAATCACGTCCCGGATGGCGTCCTTCTCGTCCTTGATGTATCTGGCAACACCCATGATATCCTCAGATTGTTGACTTTTTAGCCACTGTTCACGAGGACTTGCGGGCCGCGCTGCGAATCCCAGCTATCATCTCCTCGAAGGAAGTTCCGCCGGGGAAGACACCCTTGATGCCCAGTTCTCTCAGTTTGGGAACATCCTGCTGGGGAATCACGCCGCCGACCACAACGGGAATGTCCGCAATGCCTTCAGCCTGCATCAACTCCAGCATCCTGCGGCAGATGGACAGATGGGCGCCGGACATGATGCTCAACCCGATGACATCCACCGCCTCCTGAATGGCCGTAGTCACGATCTGCTGCAGGGATTTATGCAGGCCGGTGTATATGACTTCCATACCCGCATCTCTCAAGGCCAGCGAAATCACTTTGGCCCCCCGGTCGTGGCCGTCCAGCCCCGGCTTGCCCACGAGAATTTTGATGGTCTTGGCGGACATGTCCTCACCTATCCTGGGATGGCTTCGCGAGCGCATCGCGGTCGAGGACCTTCAGAACCATCTCCTGGCCCCTCAGAATGTGCTCCCGGACCAGTTGCTCCCACCGGGTCGGCATCCCGCCGGCAAATGTGATGCAGCATCTGGCGGTGGTCCTCGTTGCTGATTCTGGCCTTATGCATCGTTCAAGTCAGGGATCAGATAATGCCTCTAACCTTGAGCTCGGAGAGTTCGGATGTCGTGCGGCCGAGTACGGCCCCGTAAATCTCCTGGTTGTGCTGCCCCAAACGCGGTGGAAACGAGAGCTCGCGGCCGGATTGCCCAATAAAGGGTGTCATGTGGGGCGGCGGGGCCAGGATGATGCGCGTTCCAGTTACCGGGTCCGTTGAAAACAGCAGCCGGCGGGAGACCAGCGGGTCTTCCAGCACCTCGCGAATCGTATTGATTTTGCTGGCGGGGACCGTGATCGCTATAAGCTTTTCAAGCAGTTCCTCTGAGGTGTGGTCGCGCGTGATGGCGCTGATGGACCGGTTCAGGTTTTTCACGTCAGCGATGCGACCCGCATTTGTTTCATAGATCGGCCGGTCGAGGGCCTTGAACATCTCCAGCGATACCATGGCCTTCCACTGCCGGTCGTTGCCGACCGCCAGGTAGACAAACCCGTTTCTTGTGGGGTACACCGACACCGGGCAGAAAAACTCATGGGTGTTGCCGCGGCGAGACAAGCTTTTATTGAAACTGGCCGTGAGCGCGATGGGCACCGTGAGCCACGATACCGAGGATTCGAACATCGAAAGATGAATGCAGGCGCCTTCACCCGTAACCTGCCGCCGATAGAGCGCCTTCATGAGCAGGCCGTAGGCATGCTCGCTGGTGCCCATGTCCGGGAGCGGGATTCCCAGCACCTGGGGATCGCCGCCGCTCTCGCCGGTCAACTCCATCAGGCCGGAGCGCGCCTGCAGGATGGGGTCGTAGGCGGCTTCGTTGCTGTCAGGGCCGAAGCCGGTGACTCCCAGCCAGATCAGGTCGGGCTTTATTTTGCTGAGGCTGTCATAGTCGATCCCGAGCTTCGTGTAGTTCCGGGGCAGCTGATTGGTGGTGAAAATGTCTACGGGCAGCTTCCGGATCAGCGAACGAAACAAACTCTGACCTTCCGGTTCGGCCAGGTTCAGGCTCAGGGCTTTCTTGCCGGCATTAATGCACAGGAAATAGGCGTTCATGCGCTCTTCCGCCAGCACGTTGTCGCCGACCATCCGGTTGGGGTCGCCGTGGACGGGGTGTTCAAGGCGGATGACGTTCACTCCGTCCTGGGCCAGGCGGTAAGTGAGATAGGGCAGCACCGTGGCCTGCTCAAGCGACAGCACGGTCAAATCGTTAAAGAGGTTCACCGCTCCTCCCTGGGGCGACGCAAGCGCGCATGTGCCGGGTGATATCGGGCATGACTGGGAAAAACTCCGAGACTGACCCAGATACTGAATCGTGTTCAATGACTGTATACAGGGCGCAAATTTAGTATGTCAAGCTGAGTTTTGGAGTGCGTGTTTTTGGCCGTTTCTCCGGCTGACCGTTCGAAACCGGTCCCCCAAAATGCGTCCTGTGGAAGCAATTTGACAAACGCAAATGCCGGACTTTATTATAGACGGCAACTGTTGAACTCGGCTGTCACGGGAAGCGGCAAAAGGCTTGCTCTTATGTATGGCGGCGCAATGTTTACCCGGCGGTTCGAGTCTTCATCCTGCCGGAAGGCGAAGCCGTGGTTGCAATCCTTATCATGTCACCGTTAAGCTTGAGGCCCACGTAATGCCTTTCAGCTTTGGACACCTACGCTATCGGTTGATCGTTCTGGTGCTCATCGCCGTGCTCCCCCTGGCGGGTCTCATGTTTTTCGCGGCTTCAAAGCAGAAGCAGCGAAGTGTAGTTCTCATCGAGAATAGCGTCCTCACGATGGCTGAGTTCGCTGCTCGGGAGGAAGAACAGATGCTTGATGGCAGCCGTCAGATGCTGATCAGTACGGCCTCAGCCCTCAAGGGTCACTGGTTGTCGCCATCCGAGTGCAGCGCCTTTCTGGCCGAACTGCTCAGCCACTACCGGCGCTATACCAACCTCGGTGTGGTTACAAACGACGGAAAACTTTATTGCAGCGCCGTGCCGATCACGGGCGATTTTGATGCCCTTGATCTGCTTTGGTTCAGGCACGCCGTGGCCAGGCGTGAATTCTCCATCGGCAGCTACCAAAGCGGAGACCACACCCGAAAGCCGATGGTGGTGCTTTCCTATCCAGTGGTTGGCAGCGACGGACAACTCATGGGAGTCGCATTTGCCGCCTTGGACATCCAATGGCTCAACCGCTTCAAACTAAGCATCGAGAGGGATTTGCCCAGCGGATCGATCATGGACCAGGTGGACGAACAGGGAGTGATTCTAGCCCATTATCCCGATCCCGATGCCTGGGTGGGTCGATCGTTGACCCAAAGCGAGCTCGTCAAGGCCTTCCGCTCCCTGCCGAAAGGCATGTTGACACTGCCGGGTCCGGACGGGCAGCCTTGGTTTTACGCCTTTTCCGAATTGCACAGCACTTTGAGGAACCAAAAGGTCCATCTTCTGCTCGGCGTTCCGCAGAGGGTCGTATTCGAGGAAGCAAACCGCCAGTTGGTCAACAACCTGAGCCTGCTGGGAGCAGGGACCTTCCTCGCCTTCATAACGGCCTGGTTCGGGATCGATATCTTTGTTCTCCGCCAGGTGCAGGCTATGCTCGCGGCGACCCGAAAGCTCACCGGCGGGGACTTGAGCGCCCGAACCGGAATCGCCGGCCAAACCGGCGAACTGAACGAACTGGCAGCGGCCTTCGACAATATGGCAGCTGCGTTGGAGAATCGAGATGCGCTTCGCCGCCGGACGGATCAGGAGCTGCGAAGCTCCCGCGAGCAGCTGCGAAACCTCTCCGCGCATCTGCAGTCCATCCGCGAGGAGGAGCGAACCCGACTCTCACGGGAAATACACGACGAACTGGGCCAGGCAATGACCGCCCTGAAAATGGACATTGCGTGGCTGAGCCGCCGGCTGGACCAGGAGAAGGGGCCTCTGTATGAAAAGACCCGTTCCATGGACGAGCTCGTCGACGAGACCATCCGAACCGTCCAGCGGCTGTCCGGAGAGCTTCGACCGGGACTGCTCGACGATTTGGGCCTGGCCGCCGCCATGGAATGGCAGGCCGAGGAATTTCAGAAACGCTCAGGGATACCGTGTGTCCTCAACGTGGCGCTTCAGGATGCGGCGCTGAATGCCCAGTATGCCACGGCGATCTTTCGAATTTTCCAAGAGACGCTCACCAATGTCATTCGCCACGCTCAGGCCACCCGGGTCAGTGTTCGGCTGCAAGTGGAGGATGGTCGGTTGATCCTAGTGGTCAAGGACAACGGCCGGGGGATTACCGAAGCGCAAACCGAGGACCCCAAGGCCTTCGGTCTGATCGGCATCCGGGAACGGGCGCATGCCCTAAAAGGGCAGTTTGTTATCAGCGGGCATCCAGGCCAGGGGACCACGGTGACCGTAACCATTCCGCTTGCTCAGGAGGGATAGCCCACAATGATCAAGACCGTGATCGCCGACGACCACCCCATTGTCCGTGCCGGATTGAAACAGATACTGGCCGAGGCCTCCGACATCAAAGTGGCGGCCGAGGCCGGAGACGGCCATGAACTCTTGCGGCTGATTCGAATGGGGGGTGTTGACGTGGTGCTGTTGGACATCACCATGCCGGGTCTCATGGGGCTCGATGCCTTGAAACAACTGAGAGTCGAAAACCCGGACCTCCCCATCCTGGTGCTGAGCATGCACCCGGAGGATCAGTACGGCATCCGGGTGCTGAAAGCCGGCGCTTCGGGCTACCTGATGAAATCAGCAGCACCGGAACAACTGGTGGGGGCGATCCGAAAAGTATATCGCGGCGGCAAGTATGTGAGCCCGTCACTTGCCGAAAAAATGGCCTTCAGCCTGCAGACCGGTGCTACCGGCTTGCCGCACGAAGCGCTTTCCGACCGCGAGTATCAAGTCCTATGCATGATTGCCTCGGGGAAAACCGTGAAGGAGATCGCCGGGCAGCTGTCGCTCAGTGAAAAAACGATCAGCACCTATCGGGCCCGGATTCTGGAGAAAATGGATATGAAAAGCAGTGCGGAGCTGACCCACTATGCCATCAAGTTCAATCTGGTGGATTGAACCAACAGATCCATATATGTCTTGAGACATCAATAAAATAAAAATGATTTTATTTTAGCGGTTGCAGAAAGTTACTTTGAGCTTCGCCGCCTCGCCGGCGGCTCTGCCCGGGCAAGACCGGCTCGGTCATTTTCATCCTCTCCTCTCCCGATCGACACCCTCATCACCCTGACACTTGATTCGGCTGAATCGAGAATTGGATGGCCCTCGAAAAAGATCCGGGAACGTAACGGAAAGGCCGAATACCGGGACATCGTGACGGCGGCCGACCCAATTGATGAACGCCTCCAAGGGACAGTCAGAGCGCGGCTCTGGCTTTTGCTGGAGAACAACCGATCGTTGGCGGACGAGGGGCGGCAACCACCATGAGCGTATTGCCTACGACGTGGTTGACCATGGAGGATTTGCGCATGTTGGGACGACCTAAAATAGCGATGATCGGTTTCATAAGAATCAATGCAGGATCTGGCTCAGGAAAAGCCGGGTGCGCTCGTGGTGGGGATGGTTGAAAAATTCCTCGGGGGTGTTGCTTTCCACGATCTGGCCGAAGTCCATGAATAACACGCGGTGGGCGACACTACGGGCAAATCCCATCTCGTGAGTGACCACGATCATGGTCATGCCTTCGCGGGCCAGCTCGATCATGACATCCAGGACCTCCTTGATCATCTCCGGGTCAAGGGCCGAGGTGGGCTCGTCGAAGAGCATGACCTTCGGCGCCATGCACAGGCTGCGGGCGATGGCCACCCGCTGCTGCTGCCCTCCGGACAGCTGGCCGGGGTATTTGAGGGCCTGGTCCGCAATGCGGACTTTCTCCAGGAAGTGCATGGCGTTTTGCTCCGCCTCCTTCTTGGGCGCCTTGCGCACCCAGATCGGCCCCAGCGTGAGGTTTTCAAGGATCGTCAGATGGGGGAACAGATTGAAATGCTGAAAGACCATGCCGGCCTCGGCGCGTACCCTCTCGATGTTCTTGATGTTCTGCGTAAGCTCAATGCCGTCTACCACGATCCGGCCGCGCTGGTGCTCCTCCAGCCGATTGATACAGCGAATCAGGGTGGACTTGCCGGAGCCGGAGGGCCCGCAGATGACGATTCGCTCCTGGGCCAGCACCCGCAGGTTGATGCCCTTGAGAACGTGGAAGTCCCCATACCATTTGTGCACATCCGTCATCTCGATCATGGGAGGGGCGTCCGGCGGGGTGGCGGTGTTGCCCGAGTCAGTCGCGTCCATGCTGCCTACCCTCCTTAAGAGAAAACGATCACCGCTACTGCCCGCTCGACAATTCCCGTTCCAGTCTGCGGCTGTAGCTGGCCATCGAAAAACAGCCCAAGAAGTAAAGAATGGCGACGAACACATACATCTCGCGGCTGAAGCCCATCCACTGCGGGTTGGAGAGAACCGTCTGGGAAGTTTTCAACAGGTCGAAAAGTGCGATGATCACCACGAGTGAGGTGTCTTTGAAGGCCGAAATCAAAATGCTTACCGTCGGCGGAATGACGATCTTCAGCGCCTGGGGCAGGATGACCAAGCGCATGGTCAGAAAATACGGGAGACCAACGCTCTGAGCAGCTTCGAATTGCCCGCGCGGAATCGCCTGCAGCCCTCCGCGCACAACCTCCGCAATATACGCAGCGGTGAAAAGGGCCATGGCCACAAGCGCCCGCAAGATTTTGTTGATGGTAACCCCCTCCGGAAGAAAGAGAGGAAAGATGATCGAACCCATGAACAGCAGGCTGATCAAAGGCACCCCACGGATAGCCTCGATATAGACGACGCTCAAAAGTTTGATGGCCGGCATTTTGGACCGCCGGCCGAGGGCCAGTAATACCCCCAAGGGGTAGGCAGCGGTCAGGGCAAAAAGTGCGATCAGCAGAGTCAAGGGCAACCCTCCCCAGCGCATACTTTCCACGGACGCCAAGCCGAGCACCCCGCCGTGCATCAGCGCGGCCATGACGGCGAGCCCGGCCAGCCAGCCGTAGCCGAGATAGCGGTTCCAGAAGCGCCGATTGCGGCTTAGGCCGAGCAGCGTGAAGAGGATCAGCATGGCGGCCAGCGGCCGCCATTGCAGATCGTACGGATAAAAACCGAACAAGATGAATCGCAGATTCTTGGTGACCACAGACCAGCAGGCGCCGGAGATCTCTCGGCACCCCTGGGCGGAGGAGAACCAGGCACAGTCGAAGAGCGCCCACTCCACCAGCGGCGGCACAATCTTCCACAAAAAATACAAGCTCAGCAGGGTTACCAGGGAATTGAACCAGCTATTAAAGAGGTTGGCGCGCACCCAGCCAAGTGCCCCCACCTGGGTCAAAGGTGGTTTGATGGCGTCGAGATCTACGGTAGTGGATGATTGATCCGTCATTGGTGCGTCACCGTTCGACCAGGGCCACCCGACGGTTATACCAGTTCATGAATGCCGAGGTGCTCAGGCTGAAAAGAAGGTAGACCGTCATAATCAGGGCCACCCCCTCTATCGACTGGCCGGTCTGATTGATCGTCGTGTTGGCGACCGAAACGAAGTCCGGGTATCCAATGGCCACTGCCAGCGAGCTGTTTTTCGTGAGGTTGAGCATCTGGCTGGTCAGGGGCGGAACAATAATGCGCAAGGCCTGAGGCAAAACCACAAGCTGGAGAACCTGCGCTGGCTTAAGCCCGATCGATAGCGCAGCTTCGCGTTGCCCCCGGCTCACCGCTTGAATCCCGGCGCGCACGATTTCGCCCACGAAGGCGGAGGTGTAAAGCACCAGGCCGAGCAGCAAGGCCATGAACTCGGGGCTTACAGTCAGCCCGCCAATAAAGTTGAAACCCGCCAGGTGCGGGACATCCATGGCGAGCGGGGCGCCGCCTGCCAGCCAGACGGTTGCGGGCAGGCCCACCAGCAGCGCCATGGAGGTCCGGAACATCGGAAAAGAACGCCCGGTGCGAGCCCGGCGACGGCGTGCCCAACGGTTCAATGCAAAAATGAAGGCCACAGCGGCCGCCGCGGCCAGCAGCATGTAAACATGGACCGGGTCGTGCCGCGGCACGGCAAAAACCACTCCTCGATTGGACAGAAAAACGCCCGCCAACGGCTGAAGCGCCTGGCGCGGAGGAGGGAAGGTTTCATAGAAAATCGCATACCAGAAAAACAGCTGCAGCAAAATCGGGATGTTCTGCATGACCTCGATGAAAAGCGCCGCCAAGCGGCTGACCAGCCAGTTGCTTGAAATCCGGGCGACCCCGATGAACACCCCCAGGATAAGCGTGAATACGATACCGACAAAGGACACCTTCAGTGTGCTCAACGCGCCGACCAGCAGCGCGCGGGCATAGGTGTCGGCCGCCGAATAGGGGATCAGCGATTCCCCGATCTCAAAGGAGGCGGATTTGGCTAAAAAGCCGAAGCCGGTGGCAATGGATTGCTTCTGGAGATTGATCAGGGTGTTGGATACGAGGTACCACGCTAGCGCCCCCACCAACGCCACCGTTCCGATCTGGTAGAAAATGGCCCGTATTTTCGGGTTCAGCCAGAAAGGAACTTTGGACGTATGGACGTTATCCATGGAATTCGGGTGCTTGCAGGACGATTCGGCCGGCCGCAACCGGTTTGGCTCCAATCCTTCAGACAGCCTCTGGCCGCATACGCCGCGGACATGAGGAGGCGTACACAGCCGGCGCGCAGACGCCGACTGGCAGGCGCCCCTTAGTGTCCGGGGCGCCCCTCAAGGCAAGCATCAACGGAAGGGATAGGCATACATCAGCCCGCCATCGGTCCATAGAGCGTTTAACCCCCGCTCCAACCCCAGCGGCGTTTTCACGCCCACGTTGCGCTCGAACACCTCGCCGTAGTTTCCGACCTGCTTGATAATCTGGTAGGCCCAATCCTCCGACACACCGAGGTCTTTGCCGAAGCCGGGCGTCACTCCCAGGAAGCGCTGAATCTGCGGATCCTTACTCTTGCGCATCTCATCAACGTTCTGCGAGGTGATGCCGAGCTCTTCGGCCTCAATCATGGCATTCACCGTCCAGTTGACGATATCGTACCATTGGTCGTCGCCATGGCGCACCACAGGGGCCAGAGGTTCCTTGGAAATCACTTCGGGCAGCAGCATGTAGTCGGCCGGGTTGGGCGCCACCGAGCGCTGCGCGGCCAACTGAGAGCGGTCCGAGGTCAGGCAGTCGCAGCGACCGGCGAAAAAGGCCTTGTTCAGCTCGGAGCCCTGCTCGATGACCAGCGGCTTCCACTGCATGCTGTTCTTGCGGAAGAAATCGGCCGCGTTCAGCTCGGTGGTGGTCCCGGGCAGAACGCAGACCGTGGCGCCGCTGAGCTGTTTGGCGCTTTTGATGCCCAGCTTCTTAGGCACCAGGAAACCCTGACCGTCGTAATAGTTCACGTGGACGAAGTTCAGCCCGTTTTGGGTATCGCGGGTCAGGGTGATGGTGGTGTTGCGGCACAACACGTCAATTTCCTTGGACTGAAGCGCCGGCAGCCGTTGAACGGCCGTAAGGGCCGTATACTTGATCTTGCCGGCATCGCCGAACACCGCGGCCGCGATGGCCCTGGCCGTGTCCACATCCAAGCCTTTCCAGACACCCTTTTCGTCCGGCATGCTGAAGCCGAAAACCGCCCCGTTTACCCCCGCAAGGAGATACCCCCGCGCTCGAACATCATCCAGGGTGCCGGAAATAGCACTGTTGGAGGCCAACAAAAACACGACGATCGAAAATACAAAACCGATTTTGAGCTTGGACATTTTACCCTCCCTTGTGTTTTAGTTAACTGAATCGGGATTATCTGGCAAAGTTGAACCGGTAAAAGAAAAACTACCATAAAATCCACGCGAGGACCATGATTGAGCCGCGGTTCGCCTCAATTAATCTCCTAGTCCTTGCAAAAGGTAATGAAGACTTCGACTATAAAGGCTCTTCATCGAGTTACATCGTTGGATTGCATTAGCTTTGGATGCCAGATTCACGACAGATCGTCAAGATCTGGATAACGAACTAAGCGAAAGACCACGGCGGATTCGTCAAGGTTTATTTATGGGCTTTCGCACATTATTAGGCAACCAACAGCCTGGCCGGCAATGGGGTGAAGCATGTATTTTTCATTAGCCTTGTGGGTATATCCGACAAGACGGGTGCAAAGAAGTAAAACCCCCTCAGCGAACTGGTGGATTGAACCGACTTTGGCGGAAGCCTGCAGGTTCTGCGCTTCCAAATCGGCATGCGTTGTCAATTGGGCATGATCTGCCTTTCGAGCATGGCTTGCAATAATCGATTGAACCGCGTCTGTCTCCACGTAAGGCAAACACTGACATAAAATCACAGCCTCCTCCCTACAACAGAATCAGACAAACACCGATTCCCTGTCCCGCAGCGGAACTCTATATTAGTCAGGCTTGATACAGACAAAGGAGTTCTGCGACCACAGCGGGGTTGAAGCACGGTGAACGGTGAGACCGTAATCGGGGGCGATGGGCTTGTCAACCGGTCCAGTTTCCTGTTCCTCAAGTCACCGCTGGTGGTCTTTGCGCTGGATCACCGAACCGGCCAGTGGGGCTACGTCCGGATGACCTTGTTTCAGCAGGCCGAATGCAAAACCTTAAGGGGTGCGTTCCACAAATTCAATACTGCACAGTTAACGAAAGGATTGATCCATGAAAGTCTTCAAGAACATTTTGGTCGTCACCCAGTCTACCAAACACTGCCACAAGGCGGTTAATTACGGTATCGCGCTAGCCCGGTGCTTCAATGGCGAACTCCATGTCCTGCACCTGCTGCATGACCCCTTCAACCTCGACCACTGGCAGCTGGCGCTGCCTTCGTTGAAGGCCATTCAGGAAGAGTACAAGGACATGCGCACCACAATCAAGAAGGATCTGGACGCCATGATCGCAGCCGAACAGGCCAAGGGGTTGTCGATTCAGGTCAGCATCGCCGAAAAGTCTCCGGAAAAGGAAATCCTGCATTATGTGAAGGAGAAGAAAATCGACCTTCTTGTCATGCTCGCCCATGCCGAGGGACACTTGGAACAGATGATGTTCGAACAGCTCAACGAGAAGATCCACCGCAAGCTGCCGTGCTCGCTCATGTTCGTTAAGCATGAGCCGCAGGCCGTGAAACAGTCGTTCTGTCTCCGGGCGGATCGGGTCCAACCATGCGAGGCTCGATGAAGCCTCGCCGAGGAGGGAAAAATGAAAACGAAATTGTGCGTTCTACTGTTGGGGTGTGTCATGTTGGTTTTGAGCCCGCTGGCCTCGAGCTCTGCTACCTCATCCTTCATCACGGAAGGCAAAACCAACGGAGTTTCCTTCGCATCCGGCGGCGTGGGATTAAGTGAGCGAATGGATATGGATGCAATGGCGAAGAACTACAACATCAAGATGGTCTTTGCCGAGGCTCCAAGGGACTATGTCTCCGGCGTTACCGTGAAGATCGTAGACCACAGCGGCAAAATGCTTCTGGAGACCACTTCCAACGGTCCATGGTTCTTTGCCAAACTGCCCCAGGGAGACTACCGGGTCGAAGCCAGCTTCCGCAATCACCGTGAGGTGAAAGACCTGAAGGTGGCAAGCGGGTTTGAAACCATTGAGTTCTTATGGAAATCCTGACCGGAAGGGATGGCCCAATCGGACCACGATGTATGGCTTGAATTTCGATATATGTGAAAGGAGACAACAACAATGAAAAAAGGTACAGCTCGTTCTGTGATTACGCTATCGATTTTTTGCTTCATTTTCGCCATGGTCGCAGCTTCAAACTCCTTGGCGGCTGGGACGTCGAAGATGCCTGCTGAAAAATCAACAATGACATCAACCAAGGCCATGAAGGCTGCACCCAACGATCAAACGATGGCCATTCAGAAAGCTCTCAATAAGGAAGGCTATAATCTCAAAGAGGACGGTTTGATGGGGAAACACACTCGGGCGGCTATCGAGTCATTTCAGAAGAAAAACGGCCTCCAGTCCACCGGAAAACCTGATAGCGCGACGTTGGCCAAATTGGGTATGAAGTAGCAATGCGCCGGCTTCTTAAGAGGCCATATCGAAATCCGCATCGGGTAAGCTGAATGCAAAGGGCTGGATTGCTCGGTCGCCGGCCCTTTGCATTGCCTCGCTGCCTTCGACAAAAACGAGCTGCAGTAGGCGACGTTTCATCCGCTTAGACCTCCCGATCCAGCCGGTAAAGGACAATGACGGTCAAAATCGATCCGCCCAACATCCAGAAGGGACCGAAAAGCCACAACCCCAAGGGTATCGCCAGGTAAAACCCACGCATCCCCAACGTATAATGCAATGCGCCGTGGTTTAAGACCAAGGAGACCGAATCGGCGCTGCTGGATGGTTCAAGTTCGTGAGGCACGTTAATCAGCAAGCTTGCATGGTTATAATATCGAATGGACAGAGTGAAGTTAAAAAACGCATAAAAGAAAAGGGCCGAGAGAAGGAGCAACTTGATGACCCATAGGGTTTCGCTCGGATGCCCAAACACATTGAGCGCATGAGTCGCACTGGAGGTGATTTCCGTACGGAACGCCGATGCCACGAGCCCCAAACAGATCAGGATAGCCGTTGAGGCCAGAAATGTAGAAGCCATCACCCAATTGCGAAAGGTTTGGATGGCAAGGATGTCCCTCTTTTCCCCGATAATGCTTTGCACCCAGGCTCGTCTGGCGTGATTGGTCAAACCGATAGCGGTGGTCAGTGGGTTTTGCCTCACCTGCTGGTACAGTCGAAGATGATATACGAGTAGCAGCCCGAATGAAATCGTGTTTAACCCGACTTCTGTTACCTCTGGCGGCAATGCCATGGATGGTCTCCTTCTGAGAGATTTTTTTGACTATCACCGAAGGCAGCTTCAAAAGGCGCCACGGCAAAAAAATCAGACCATGCCGTCTCGACCATATTTTACTACGGAATCGGCCACCTATTCAATCGGATGCTCATCAGGAAGATGCTGGGCTTTATGGACAGACTGCTCCCATCGCTGAAAAAGGCCGGCCGCTGGGAGGTCTTTTACCTATCGGCAATCGTGTTTTTGATACTCATGGTGGTCGGCGTGCCGTTTCTAATCCGCCGAGGGGTCGCCATGACGAGTCACGTTTTTATCGAACAGGAGGTGCTGCAGGCGCTGTTGATCGCTGCCCTGCTGAGCGCAGCCTTTGCGCTGTCCCATCGGTACAAGACAGCTCTGAACGCCCATCGGGAGATGATGCAGCGTCTCGCCATGAACAACGACACCCTGCTGAGCCGCCTCACGGAGGCCTTCAAATATATCGGCAAGGTCAATGTACAGCTGCAGGAAATCCGCTCCGTCTTTTTCCAGCTGAACCGCCTGCCGGAAAACCGGAACGATTTCAAGAACCTTCTCCGCGTGTTTGCCCGAAAAGCGCTGTCCATCGTCAACACCGAATGGGTGGTGGTCCGAATCATCGAGCGCCAGTCCCTGCGAACGATCACCGAGCATTTGGAATCCCGCGGCGGAGAAGTTGCCCTTTACCCGCACATCGCCAACAAATCCGTTGTCGATGAAGAGCCGGTAGCTGGTCAAACGGTTATCCGATGCGACAAAGAAAATCTAGACATCACAGTGGTATGTATATTCCCGCGAGACAATTTGAGCCGGGAGGAGAGAATATTGGTGGAAGCGATCGCGGGCGAAATCGAGCTACTGTTCATCACCTTCACAGCGCTGCAATTCGATCAAGACGACGCTTTTCGCCTAAGGCATCTTCGAGCCGGCCATTCTTGACGCACCGGCAGTCGGCTATGCTGGACATCCGGATCTCAGAGCCATCTTCCCAGGAACTAATCGTTCCGCCGGAGTCCCCTGAGCGTGATGCGGGTCCCGAAAAAGACGAGCAGCCCGCTCAAAACCGGCGGGAAATAACCAGGCACCATCCTGAGCGTCGTGCTGAACGGGTGATTTCGAACTCTGCACATTGCGCCGGCGCCGGTTGCAGGGAACAACATCCCCGTCCGGAAATCTTTCGTATGGCGCAACCCTACTTTCCGGCCAGGTCATCGAGAGCCCGTTTGAGACGCGCCATCCCCAGTTCCAGGGCTTCCATAGACGTGGAAAAGGATATGCGGAAGTGCTTTTGGCCGCCGTCTCCAAATTCCGTGCCGCTGCGAACCATGATCCCCTTGCTGAACAGATAATCCACCATTTGCGCACTGGTCAAAGAGTGGTCAAAGCGAGGAAACAGATAAAAGGCCCCTTCGCAGGGCGGCGTGGCCAGCCCTTCGATCTCTTTTAACTTCTTCTCTACCAGGACCTTTCGTCTTTCGTACTCCTGCCGCATGGCCTCAACGCAATCCTGGGGACCGGCGGCCGCAGCCGCACAGGCCATCTGGGCGGGCACATTGGGGCAGATCGTCGTGGCCTTGTGAAAGGTGACCAGGTCTTTGATGAGTTGGGCTTCTGCCACCATGTACCCTACCCGCCAACCGGTCATGGCATACGTTTTGGAGAAGCTGTTCAGCAGGATGGCGCGGCTTCGGACCTCCTCAATCTGGCAGATCGAAAGGAACTTGATCCCCTCGTAGATCAACTTGTGGTAGGCTTCATCAAGCACTAGGAGCAGATTCATCTTGACAGCGAGGCGTGCCAGGTTCCGGATTTCCTCTTCCCGCAGGACCCGGCCGGTCGGGTTGCCGGGGCTGGAGATGAAAACGATCTTGGTCCTTGGGCTGATACGTTTCTCCAGGGCCTCAAAATCGATATGAAAATCCCTGGTAAGAGGGACGAAGACCGGAGTTCCGCCGAAAAGTGAGACCGAGTCGGCATAGGCGGAATACTCGGGGTCCGGGATCAGCGCTTCATCACCGGGGTTAAGATAGGTGGCAGAGATGACGTTAATGGCTTCTATGCCCCCCGCGGTGACCAGCACATTATCCGGACTGCGTTTCACGTCGAAATCCCGTTGGAGACTCAAGCAGATGGCCTCCCTCAAAGCGGGTTCTCCGTAGGCATTCCCGTAATGGGTGAAATTGTCCCGCATGGCGCTCGCGGCGGCATCCTGGATATGGGCGGGTGTGGGAAAATCAGGTTCTCCCATGTCCAAGCGAATGGCGTCTTTGGGGATGGTGGTCGGTCTTTGTGAACGTTCAGAACTTGACAAACGCTTTACACGATCCGATTTTTCGAGCACTCTCTTCCTCCTTTTCAACGTTCTTTGCAGCCGCGCGGGTATGGTTCGAACACATTACCGGGGGGCATCAGAATTTTAACATCGGT
>JBLMXM010000181.1:0-4474 GCA_050257775.1 Hyphomicrobiales bacterium | reverse complement strand
GGCTTCATCATGGTGCCGAAGCTCGCCCGGATGCCGGCCGCCATGCTGGCCGATGCACCCAGAGCGTGGCAGAGCTGGGATTCGGACAGCCCCAGCAGCTTGCCGACGGTCACGGCTGCGCCGAACGTGCCGACGGTGCCGGACGTATGAAAGCCTCTCTTGTAATGATCAGGGCGGATGGCCTCGGCGATTTTGCACTCGACCTCGAAACCGGCCAGAAACGCGGATAGGAAATCCCTGCCCGAAACCCTCCCCAACTTCTCCGCGACAGCTAGGCCGGCCGAGAGGCAGGGGATGGTGGGATGGGTCAGAAGCCCATAAATGCGGTCCGGCGTAACCGAGAGCTGGGTGTCGTCCCAGTCCATGGCATGGCCAGCCGTGCCGTTGACCAGGGCGGCCAGGGGCGCCGCCATCAGGTTCGGTTCACCCCCTAAAACACTGGCCTCCGGCACCTTGCCCAGACCTGCGGAGTGCCGGCGGATGATGGCGGTGCAGGGCTGGTCCGAGCCCGCCACCATGAGGCCCAGGCCGTCGAGAACACAGCGCTTGGCGATGCGTACTGCCTCGCCGGGCAGGTCCTTAAACTTAAGGTTATACGTGAAAGCAGCTGCTTCTCTTGTGACAAAAGTTTCCGGGTTCATCTGCACAAATCCCCTTCATGGTTGGTGGAATCTATCTCATGGGAAAATCAGGCATCGTCGGAGGCCGGTTTCTTCGCGGCCAGCCGCTTGGTTTTGATATCGCGCCAGACCGGCCAGATCACGGTCACCAGGGCGAGGATGATGAGGATCAGGGTGATGGGGTGGGTGATGAATACCGACAGGTCGCCCCCGGAGTGGATATAGGCCCGGCGGAAATTGACCTCCATCATGAAGCCCAGCACCAGCGCCAGGACGATGGGAGCCATCGGGATGTGCACCTTGCGCATGATGTAGCCGAGGATGCCGCTGATGATCATGACCCACACGGGGTAAAGATTGTTGCTGCTGGCGTAAGCGCCGATGACGCAGATTACCGTGACACAGGTGGCGAGCAGGCTCTTGGGAATATCGGTCACCTTCATCCACAGCCTCAAGCCGGCCAACCCGATTGCGACCATGAATGGGACGCTGAACAAGAGGGTTGCGAAAATCGAATACGGAATCTCCGGATTCTTGGAAAAGAGCAACGGGCCCGGCTGGATCCCCTGGATGGTCAGTGCCCCGATCAAAATCGCGGCGCTGGCCGACCCCGGAACGCCAAGGGCCAGCATAGGGGCCAAGGCCCCGCTCACCGCCGAATTGTTAGCGGCTTCCGACCCGATGATGCCTTCCGGATTCCCGGTGCCGAATGTCTCGGGCGACTTCGAACCTCTCTTGGCTTCGTTGTAGCTGACCAGGGAGGCGATGGTCGTACCGGCCCCGGGGATGACCCCGATGATGTACCCGATGACCGAGGAGCGCACGAACGTAAACCAGTGGCTTTTGAGGAAGCCGACCTCCACTCCCAGCCCCCTGATCTTTTCTGGCGCGACGGACTGGTCCGCCACATCCTCCAGCATGTAGAACACCTCGGACAGCGCAAACAAGCCGATCAGCGCCGGCAGGAAGGGAATGCCTTCCAGAAGGTCGAGATGGAAGACGTAGCGGAAGGAGCCGTTGATCGGATCCAGGCCGATCGTGACGGCCAGCAGCCCGATGATCATGGCGATGAAGCCGCGCAGCAGGGACTTGCCTCCCAGGCTGCTCACCAGGCTCAGCCCGAACAGGGCCAGGGCGAAGTATTCGGAAGGCCCGAAGGCGATGGCAAAATCAGCCAGGGGTACGGCGGTGACGATCAGCAGGATCGTGCTCAACAGGGCACCGAACCCGGATGCCAGAATGGAGATGGTCAGGGCCTTGCCGGCCTGGCCTTTCTGGGCCATGGGGTAACCGTCAAAGGCCGTAGCGGCCGCGGCGGCCGTTCCCGGGGCATTCAAAAGAATGGCCGTGATCCCTCCGCCGTATTCGGCCGACATGTACAGGCTGACCAGCATGACCATGGATACCACCGGGTCGAGTCCGAAAGTAAACGGGACCATCAGGGCGATGCCGATGCTGGGAGTCAACCCGGGCATGGCCCCGATAAAATATCCCACCAACGTTCCCGCGAGCATGGCCAGGAGCTTGTCGATGGTGAGGATCAGCAGGAATCCCCGAACCAGTCCCTCAAACATGTGCTCCTTCCTTATTCGACAAAAGCAGCTCCGAACCTCGGCAAGGAAACCCCGAGCAATCGATCAAACGACAGGTAGGTGAAAGCCAATAATATCGCCGTGACCGCAATGATCAGTTTCCAGCGGCGCTCGTTGCTGGCCAGAAGAAAAGCGGGGATAAATGCGAGCGTCGACAGATAATAGCCGGCATACGGCATCGAGAAGGCATAAAGAATAATGAGCACGGCTGAGAATAGGTTTGCTCCGAATCGTTTGGCCCGAACCGGTTCGGAGGTCGGCAAGCGTCGGAATTCCTGGATCATCATCCAGACCGAAGTGATGAAGAGACTGGCCGAAATCAGCATGGGAAAGGCGGCGGCCCCTGAATCAAAAGGATTCAGGGGCTTGTCGAAATACAGAGCCATGGTGAAGAAAACAGCCGCCCAGACGGCCAGGATCCCACCCATCCAGATTCTCGCAAGAGCCATCTTCATTTTCGCACCAGTTCGGCAAGGTGGATTTATTTTATTCCCAGCTCCTGGTACCATTGAACCGTAAGTTTTCGTTGATTCTTGACGAATTCCGTGAAGGCCTTCAGATCCATGCTCCCATCTTCCTGATTAGTCTTTTTCAGGTAATCCTGAAACGATGGGCTTTTGATTGCTCGGATGAAGACCTCGCTCAACTGGCTTTGAATCGGCTGCGGTATGCCGTTCCGCCCGAAGATGCCCCTGAACTGGGCCCAGCCCCCTTCGACGGGGTAGCCCGCCTCAGCATAGGTCGGGACTTGGGGGAGGTCTTTTAACCGGGTTTCGGACATGACGCCTAAAACCCGCAGCTTGCCGGCCTCCACCTGCTGGGACACCTGCCCCGGGTTCGAGTTGGCCGCGTCGATATGCCCTCCCAACAACGCGGTCACGGCAGCGTTCGTGCCTTCGTACGGCATCCACACCGCCTGAAAACCGGCAGCTTTGGCCAGAATGTTGAACGCGACATTATGGCCGGAACCCACCGCGCCGTAGCCTCCCACTTTCAGCTTGTTGGGATTCTTCCTTGCAAATTCGACGAATTCCTTGAGTGTTTTCCACGGGCTTGCGGCCTGGACCACAAATATGTAAGGGTCGATTTCAACCCGGGCGATCCAGGCGAATTGATCGATGCTGAATTTGCCTTTGAGAGTACTTTCCCAGGCGCCGATTTGAGTCGGCGTCACGGCCGCAAGCGTGTACCCGTCGGCAGGCGCCGACAAGAGGGCGGCGACCTGCATGGCGCCGCTGCCGCCCGGTTTGTTTTCAACGACGACAGGTTGGCCGAGGAGCGGTTCGGCCGCCTTGCCTAACTGCCGCGCCATCAGGTCCGTCGGCGATCCCGCGGCCGTGTGGCTGATGATGGTAATGGGTTTGGTCGGGTATTTATCCTGGGCCTGGGCCGCACCGAAAATCAAGCTGCACATGACGACCGCAAAGAACACTGCCACCTGCCTGCTCTTCATGATGCCCTCCTTGTTCGATGGGATGACTTTCTTTTGCTGGTCCGCTTCGTCCCGGCCAGAGCCGACACGAGGGTGCGTCCGGCGTCGAGAACGTGGTTTCTGAGCAGGAGCCCCGCCCGGTCCCCGTTGCCTTCCAGCACTGCAGCGAGAATTTCCCGGTGCTGGTCCAGCGAAACCCGCAAGCGCCCCGGCAACGAAAGGCTGGTTCTGCGGAACAGTTGAACCTGCTTGCAAATGCTGTCGTAGAGGCTTGACAGGCTCGCGTTGCCGGAGGCGCGGATGATGGTTGAATGAAATTTCGCGTTGGCCGCATAGTAATCGGCGACGGATCCCGTCTTCTCGCATCGTTGCATGGCGGCAAAGTGGCCTCGCAGTTCCATTCGAGCTCTCGGCGTGACCCGCTCAGCCGCGCGTTCACCCGCCAGGGCTTCAAGCGCGGCCCTGATGTCGTAGAGCTCTACAACCTCCTTGGGCTGGATCGACCGCACAAAAGTGCCTCGATTAGCGAAGACTTCGACCATCCCATGCTTTTCGAGTTGACGGCAGGCTTCCCGGATGGGTGCCCGGCTGACCTCCAGGGCGGCCGCCAGCCGGCTTTCGTTTATCCTGTCTCCGGGTTTGATCTTTCCGGAGAGGATCAGGCCCTCCAGGTGGCGGGAGATCGCGGAAGACAACGAGCGCGCTCGCATGGTTCGGATTTCTTCCGCAAACAATTTTGTGAGTGGCTTCGGCATGGATGTCGGCGGTCAACTGTCGACAGTTTTTCCCATGCGGCTCCGCCCGTGTCAATCTATTTTTTTTCATATTCC
>JBLMXM010000180.1:0-9132 GCA_050257775.1 Hyphomicrobiales bacterium | reverse complement strand
GGCCAATCAATTCTTAAGGACCAGAGCGGTTTTACCCTGGTGGAAATTATCGCGGTGTTAATCATTCTGGGCATCCTTGCAGCTGTGGCAGTTCCGCGATACATTGACCTTGAAAGCAGCGCCAAGCAGCGAGCGATCGATGCTGCCGTTTCGGAGCTGAACGGCCGCGAAAGCCTGGCATGGGCAGATGTCAAAATTACCTATACTGGGACTACGGCCTGGAACAATAGCGGCGGCGGCGAAAGTCAAGTATGGACTCGTATGCTTGCATCAGGGGGTGGAACTACCCCAAATTTAGGGGCGGATTATACATGGACTGCAGCCCCAACCGAAGGTAGTGTCGGCTCACCTGGTACCGGCACTGTCAACTTCAGAGGCACCGCTATTACCCTCAACCGGTATGTGTCAACTGCGACTCAGCCGGGTTCTTGGCGACGGTAGAGCAGATAGCGCAAGTAATTTGACCCATCGCAACACACACATCGGGGGCGGCTTTTTTTAGCCGCCTCTGCTGTTTTTTTGATTTCTGCCCTCCTTTGCGCTATATTCCAATCATAATTGCCTTAAAGGTTATATCTTTTATCGGACCGACTCCCAGCCGCGATCCATCGTTTTCAGGGATTAATCAGATTAATCGCGGCTGAAAATCGCTCCTGCATTCCCGCATACTACATAAAATGCGGTAAGAAACTCATTGATAGCCATCAAGTATTGCAACCATCAGATCTTAAGGGATATCCTCTATGAAACTCGCTGTAAGCGGCAAAGGCGGTGTGGGGAAAACAACCTTCGCAGCGCTTCTGATCCGGACGTTGAACGACCAAGGGAAAAAGGTGCTGGCCATAGATGCGGACCCGGATGCCAATCTTGCCTCTGGTTTAGGCATTGCCGGAGCCGACCGGATCGTTCCGATCGCAGAGATGAAGGAACTGATTTGCGAGCGCACCGGCGCACAGCCCGGAAGCATGGGCGGCTACTTCAAGCTCAACCCCCAGGTAGACGATCTGCCGGATGCCCTCTCGGCCAAGCTCGACAACATCAAGCTAATGCGCCTGGGAGGCGTCAAGAAGGGCGGCTCCGGGTGCATCTGTCCCGAGAGCACCCTGCTGCGGGCCCTGGTGATGCACATCGTCCTGCAGCGCGACGAGGTGGTGGTTATGGACATGGAGGCGGGCATCGAGCACTTGGGCCGCGCCACGGCCAAGGCGGTGGATCGGCTCATCGTAGTTGTCGAACCGGGCCGAAGAAGCATCGACACCGCCGAGCACATCCGCCAACTGGCCGCGGAAATCGCCCTGCGAAACATTGCCATCGTCGGCAACAAGATTCGCAACCCCGCGGATGAGGAGTTTTTGAGAGCCAACCTGCCCGACTTCGAATTTCTTGGGTTTTTGCCGCAGGATGACCGGTTGATCGAAGCAGACCTCAAAGGGATCTCACCTTACGAAGTCGAAAGTCCGGCCAAGACACGGGTGAAGGAGATGGTAAAGCGACTTTAGGGACTCGTTATTTGCGATGCACCGATCCCGAAACTACCCGCGCAGAAAACACTCCGCCCCGGTCATGGCGCCGCGCTTCACTCCTGCCGCAGACGCCAGCCTCAAGCGCGTATTCGCCGCAATCGGTGTGCCGGAAAGCCGGCCATTCACCCCTGATCGTTTTCAACTTGATGCCCTCGAAGCCATAGCGCATTCGGATTGCCTGGTCACGGCGCCGACAGGCTCCGGCAAAACCTGGATCGCCGAACAGGCCATCAGCCGCATCCAGGGCCGCGGGGGCCGCGCGTGGTATGCCTGTCCCCTCAAAGCCTTGAGCAACGCCAAGTACGCGGATTTCAGCCGGCTTTACGGGCCCGATCAGGTGGGCATTCTGACCGGCGACCGCAAGGAGAACCCCGACGCCCCCATCGTTGTCGGCACCACGGAGATTCTGCGCAACCAGCTCTACGATGCCATGCACCGCGGCGAATCCCTGGGGTCGGATTTCGTTGTGATCGACGAAGCGCACTTCCTGGGTGATTCCGAGCGAGGGGTCGTCTGGGAGGAGGTCATGATTTATTTGCCGGCCCGGATCCCTCTCCTCCTGCTTTCAGCCACCATCGGCAACGGCAGCGAAATCGCGGCCTGGCTCTCCTCTATCCGCGGCCGGCCGTGCGCGGTGGTCGAAGAAATCCGGCGCCCGGTCCCGCTGTTCCCGCTCTTCCTGCTCCCGACGGGTCTGCTGCTCCCGCTGATGGCCCCATCTCGCAGCGGTCGCCCGCCGACGCTTCACCCGAAGGTGCGGGACGTGCTGGGCCGGAAAAACCGAGGCATGACTCGGAGCGCGAAACTGCCGCCATTCGGCCGCATCCTGGACGTCCTCAGAAGGTACGATCTGCTGCCAGCGATCTTCTTTCTGAAATCCCGGGCCGATTGCGACCAGGCATTAGACGCATGCCGCGACAACCCGGTGCTCGACCTGGATCGCCGACGCCGTCTCACGTCCAGGCTGAATGAGCTCGCTCAACAGAGTCCCCGGATCTCCCGGCACCGCCAGCTCTGGCACCTGGAACACCTGGCAGTGGGGGCCCATCATGCCGGCCAGCTGCCATCCTGGAAAATCGTGCTCGAGCGGCTGATGACCGAAGGCCTGTTGGACGCGGTGTTCGCCACCACGACGGTGGCCGCCGGCGTCAACTTCCCCGCCCGCACCATCGCTCTGCTGAACTCCGATCGCTTTAACGGAACCCAGTTTTTACCCCTGGACCCCACCGAGTTCCACCAGATGACCGGCCGCGCTGGCCGCCGCGGAATGGACCACATCGGGTTTGCCCTGGCCATCCCGGGCCGGTTCATGGACATCCGGCATATTTGCCGGCTGCTGAACTCCCCGCCCTCGGATGTGGTGAGCCAGATCCGGATCAACTTCTCGATGACCCTCAACCTGCTGCTCTCTCACACCCCCGACCAGGTCGAGGAGCTTCTGCGGAACTCCTTCGCCACCTACCGGATTCGCCAGAAGACCGAAGGCCGGCGGGCGACGCACGACGAGCACCTTCGCCTGTGGCATGATTTCAAACGCCACCTGAAGTTTCTGGCTGCGAAGGGCTACGTCGATGACCGACAGCAGCTGACCGAAGAAGGGCTGTGGGCGGCCCGGCTGCGGGTGGATCAGCCGCTGATGATCGCGGAAGGCTTCCGGCAAGGCCTGTTTCCACAGGATGATCCGGCCCTGCTCACGGCCATGATCACGGTGTTCGTGAACGAGAAGCAGACCGATGAGCGCATCGACAAACGGCTTTGTCCCAAGTCGCTGCTCACGTGCTTTCAGCGCATGACCCGCCGCATCTCCCCATTTCTTAATGAGATGCTGGAAGGCGGATTTGAAGCCCGTGGCCTTTATCTTCGGCCTGCGGCCGCGCTTTGGGCCTGGGCGAACGCCAGCCCCTGGGAGCGGGTGGTGCGGACTTCGGAGATGGAAGAAGGGGATCTGGCCATGCTGATACTAAGAACGGCGGACAACCTTCGGCACGTGCGCGGCCTGACCGGAATTTTCCCTCAAGCCGCCGAATCGGCAGCACGGGGAATTGAGCTGATTCTCAGGGACCCGGTGGTGGGGGAATGAAGGCACTCATTTTTTATCCAGAATCTCCCTCAGCTTCACCGACAGCTGCTGGAGGTTGAATGGTTTCTGGATAAACCCATCGCAACCGCGTTCCATGATTTGAGAAGCTTGGCCGTTGATGCTGTAACCGCTGGAGAGCAGCACCTTCGCCCCGGGATTGATCTGCTTCAGACGGTCGAAGGTCTTGCCGCCCCCCATGCCGGGCATGATCATGTCCATGACCACGATGTCGATGTCCGCCTGTCGCGTACGGTAGATCTCCAGCGCCTCCGGGCCGCTGCGCGCCGGAATCACCGTGTAGCCCAGCTCCTCCAGCAGCCCGGTGCCGACATCGATGATCATTTCCTCGTCGTCGATCAGCAGGACCGTTTCCTTTCCCTTGCGGGCGACCGTGCTCACTGGCCTGACCTCTTCGGCCACCGGCCGGGACGAGGCCGGCAGGTAAAAGTTAAAGGTGGTTCCCTGGCCGGCTTCGCTGTACACGTTGATGTGACCGCCGTGGCCCTTGACGATGCCGTACACCGAGGCCAACCCGAGCCCGGTCCCGCGCCCCATCTCCTTGGTCGTGAAGAAGGGCTCGAAAATACGCCCGAGATCCTTTTTGTCGATGCCGACACCGGTATCGGCCACAGTCACCTTGACGTAGCGCCCCGGTTTTACCTTGTACGGACGGACGTAATTTGTATCAAGAGTGAGATTCTCAGTGATCAGGAAAAGGTCCCCGCCGTTGGGCATGGCCTGCCAGGCGTTGATGTACAGGTTGAGCAAGGCCTGCTCGATCTGGCCGCGGTCCACTTCGACTGTCCAGGCGTCTTTGGCGAGTTGATTGTGGACCCGGATTTCCTTCCTGGTGCGGGCGAACATCGAAGCGGTCTTTTCGATGATATCGTTGATGTCAGAGGCTTTGACGTTGTATTTCCCACGGCGGGCGAAACCCAGAAGCTGCTTGGACAGCTCGGTCCCGCTTTCGACGTATTTCTCGATGTTCTTGGTTTTTTCGCGGCCCGGATGCGCGGGGTCCAGACGCATTTCAAGCAAGGTGGCGTTGCCTTGGATGCCCATGAGGATGTTGTTGAAGTCGTGCGCGATGCCCCCGGCGAGCGTCCCGATCGCCTCCATTTTCTGAGCGGCCTGGAGTTGGGCCTCAAGCTTCTTCTTCTCCTCCTCGACCCGGCGGCGCTCGGTCACGTCCCGCACCACTCCGCGAAAACCGGTTGGGCGGCCGGCATTATCGCTGATCAGGGATATTGAAAGCTCCAGTTGCTTCGGCGTCCCGTCCTTCTGGATGACCGAATAATCGGAAATGGAAGCGGCTTCGCCTGTTTTCTGCAACCGATCGAGAATGGCTTCGGCCGCGGCTGCGGTTTCGGGGGTCGTGAAGTCCTGAGTGTTCATCTTCAAGAGTTCGCCGGGCTCGTAGCCCAGCATGCGGCGCAGTGGGCCGTTGGAAAACAAGAGATTGCCCAGCAGATCGGTTTCGAAGTACCCTTCCTCGATGCTCTCCAGGATGGTGCGGTATTTCACCTCACTCTCCCGCAAGGCCTCATCCGCCTCGCGTTCCTTGTTGATCGTGTACTGGATGTGAGAGCCAAAAATGGCAAACAGGCACAGCACCAGCAACCGAGTCCAGGTATTGAACATGTCCGGCCCCAGAAGGTGCTGGATGAAGTTGGCCTCCGGCGCAAGGAAAAAGAACATGAACGATTCGCACACCCAATAAAAGCATGAGATCGCGATCCCCGTGATAAGGATCGAGTTCATCAGCCGGTCGTGCCTGTTCTTGCTGTTCATCGGCATTTCCAACGGAGTCCTATCGTTTCACGATAGTATGGATCCCTAAAAGTGTCAATTTATTGTTGAATTCTCCTGCGTTGCAGAAAAATTAGAGCTTTAGGAACAGTTTGGTGGTATCTTTAATGGGTGGGATAAGGCCATAGGTTCACAGCACACGGTGACAAGACAGGCCCAGTGAACATAAAAAACTCGTCTTATGAATTCCTGATGGTCGCCGCCGCGGCGATACTGGTGATCTTAATTTATACGAGCGCCCTGCCCGGTCCTTTTGTATTTGATGACGAGGCCAACATCACCGACAACCGTCACATCCGGATTACGTCATTGAATTGGGATCAACTATACACCGCGGCCTTCAAGAGCCCGATTGTAAACCGCCCGGTCGCCAATCTAAGCTTCGCCCTCAACTACTACTTCAACGGCTACAACGTCGTCGGCTTTCGCTTCGTAAATCTCCTGATTCACATCACCAATGGATTCTTGCTCTATGCGCTGGCACGGGCGACTCTCCAAACCCCGGCCATGGCCGCTTACCTTGAAAAAACCGGTCTCGCCGCCGCTTTTGCCGCCGTTGTCTGGCTGGTTCACCCCCTTCACACCCAGTCCGTGGCCTACATCGTCCAACGCATGACCAGCATGGCCGTCATGTTCTACATGCTGTCCATGCTCTGTTATGCGAAAGCCCGCATGGCAACATCTACCGGCGCGCGGGCTGCCCTGTTGGCCGGCTGCGGGCTCGCCGGCCTTCTGGCACTCGGCTCCAAGGAGATCGCGGCCACTCTGCCGGCCTTCCTTCTGCTCTACGAATGGTATTTCTTTCAGATATTCGACCGGTCCTGGCTGCGGCGCTTCCTACCCGGGATTGCGATAGCCGGTTTCCTCACAGCAGTTATCAGCCTGGTATTCATCGGGGGCCGGAATCCGTTTGAACACATAGTCAACCCGTATGCCGGTGGAGATTTTTCAGCGTGGCAACGGGTGCTGACCCAGTTGCGGGTGGTGTGCGTCTATATGAGCCTGATGCTCTGGCCGGACCCCGCCCGGCTCAACTTGGATTATGACTTCCCGGCCTCGGATTCCCTGCTCGCGCCGCCAAGCACTCTGGTGGCGCTCCTGGTCATCGCGGCCGTTCTCTTCCTGGCCCTCCGGCTGGCACGTCGCGAACCGCTGCTGTCATTTGCGATTCTGTGGTTCTTCGGGAACCTGGCGATCGAGTCCTCCGTCATCCGGCTGGAGACCGTCTTCGAGCATCGCACCTATCTGCCGAGCGTCATGCCGGTGGTAGCCTTTGTTGCATTCCTGCTTAAACGGGTACGGCTAAAATGGGTGGCGATCGGAGTGCTCTCGGCAGTGGCAGCCGGGTGGGCGGGATGGACCTACCAACGCAGCCAGATTTGGAGCGATGCCGTGACTCTCTGGCTGGATTGCATTTCAAAATCGCCACTCAAGTCAAGACCCTATAATAATTTAGGCGTCGCTCTGATCGAAAAAGGACGGCTGGCCGAATCGGAATCCTTTTTTAGAAAAGCCATCGAGCTTCGACCCAATTACGGCGATGCCCGCTACAACCTGGGCTACGTGATGATCCGATCGGACCGTCTGGAGGAAGGCATACGCCAGCTCCAGGAAGCGATCCGACTCGAGCCAGAGAACTACATGGCTTATAACAACCTGGGAATTGCCTACCTCTTTCAGGAGAATTATCCGCGGGCCATCCGCCATTTCCAGGAAGCCCTGCGGCTGAAACCCGATTTTGAGGGCACCCATAACAACCTGGGAGTCGCGCTCAAAAACCAGGGGGATCTGGTGGGTGCTGCGAGTGAATTCGCCGAGGCGATCCGGCTCAAGCCGGACTACGCCGAGGCCTATAATAACCTGGGCTTGACACTGAAAGAGCAAGGCCGTCTGGCGGAGGCCGCAGACGACTTTCGCCGCGCCCTCCTCATCAATCCGGGGTTTGACACCGCGAGGCAAAATCTAGACGAGGTGGCCGCGCTCATGCGCAAGGATTGAGGCGGCAAAGACACGTTGACTGCAGGTCTTAAAGAAGCCTCACCCCGCAAAAGGAACCCATTCGGATGGTGGTGATGGATGTTCAGGTCTTTGGCAAAGAATCTGGGCCGGCTTCATTCGTTTTGACCCATTTGCCATCAACGAAAACGTAAGGGATACAAATTGTGGCATTTTTGGGAAGGCTGGCTATGTATCCCTCGAAATCAACTGTGATTTTTTGGTGACGGCCGACCTTGAGATAGTAAAATAAGCTGTCTTAGCTACGATCTGATCTGACACTCAGCTATTGAGTTGAGTGGTAGTCACGGCTATCCTTTCTGAGAAAACTTCGCCAAAAGCAACCCAGAAAGGAGAGAGCCATGACTACCGCTGAGAAACTTATCAAAAACAAACTCGGATTGCTACAGTTAGCCAGCTACCTGAAGAGTGTCTCCGAAGCCTGCCGGGTGATGGGCTGCAGCCGGGACACGTTTTACCGGATCAAGAAAGCCCACGAAGAAGGAGGCATCGAAGCCCTGAGAGAAACCAGTCGCCGTCGTCCCAATCTGCGCAACCGGGTTGCGGAGGACATCGAGCAGGCGGCGGTGGCCTTGGCCTTCGAGAATCCTTCCTTCGGCCAGAAGCGCGCCAGCGACACCCTGCGCCTGCGCGGGGTGTTCATCTCAGCGGCCGGAATACGCTGCGTGTGGCTGCGTCATGGGCTGGAGACCTTCCAGAAGCGGTTAAAGGCACTGGAAGAGCGTGTAGCTCGTAGCGGTGAGGTCCTGACCGAGTGCCAACTGAGGGCCCTGGAGAAAGCCCAGGAGGAGAAGATCGCCTGGGGGGAGATCGAGACCGAGCATGTCGGCTACCTGGGCTCTCAGGATACGTTCTACGTCGGCACCCTCAAGGGCGTGGGGCGCATCTACCAGCAGACCTTTATCGACACCTACTCGGCGGTCGCCGTCGCCAAGCTGTACACCACCAAGCAGCCCATCAACGCGGCGGATCTGCTCAACGATCAGGTACTGCCTTTCTTCGACCAGCATGAGGTTCCGCTGCTGCGGGTGCTGACGGATCGAGGCACTGAGTTCTGCGGCCGGGCCGACGCGCATGATTACGAGCTGTTCCTGGCCTTAAATGACATCGAGCATTCCCGCACCAAGGCCAAGAGTCCCCAGACCAACGGGATCTGCGAACGCTTCCAGAAAACGGTGTTCGATGAGTTTTATCGAATCGCCTTCCGGCGCAAGATCTACACGACTTTGGAAGAACTGCAGAAGGACCTAAATCAGTGGCTGGAGTACTACAACACTGAGCGTCCCCATCAGGGCAAACGGTGTCAAGGGCGGACTCCTATGGCGACGTTCCTGGAGAATCTACCCTTGGCAAAGAAGAAACGGTTGGATATGAACAACGGCGGCCTGCCAATGGCAGCCTAAAACCGGTCCTCAGAAGGGATGGCTGTCAGATCGGGTCTGAGTCATCACAGGTAATCTCTAAACAAGGATCACCCTTTTTTGCCTCCTAACTATTTTTTTAGTTCGTATGTCCCTATTATAGTCATGCAACTTTGACCAGTTCCTTCTACGATAGGTTTAGCGCGCAGGAAGACCTTCCAAGTTCCACCACCTTTGATGTTTTCCCATTTACCAGTGCCCAACAAGAATTGCCATTTGCCACCGCTTGCGTCTCCACCCCATTCTACGACGTTGATATCTCCATTATGGTACATGTATTTGC
>JBLMXM010000179.1:0-3984 GCA_050257775.1 Hyphomicrobiales bacterium | reverse complement strand
AAGCTGACCACTAAGGATCTCTTTCTGGCCCTGGCCAAGGACGTTCCGGACCCCAAGGGCGGCGCCAATCTCGTTCCCAATCCCTACAAGACCTGGAAAGATGTCAACGCATCCCTTCCGGTTGTGAAAATCGAGGTGCTGGGACCCCCGCCGACCTCGGGCACCCGCGACGCCTTCATGGAACTGGCGATGGAGCCGGGCGCTCTCAAGTTCGAAAGCCTGAAACAGCTATCCAAGGATGACGCTAAAAAGTTCCAGAAGGTGTTTGCCTCCCTCCGCGAGGACGGAGCGTATATCGAGGCCGGCGAGAACGACAATCTCATCGTTCAGAAACTGGTCACGAATCCGAATGCCCTGGGAATTTTCGGTTTCAGCTACCTGGATCAAAACACCGACAAGATCCAGGGGGCCTTTGTCGAGGGCAACCCGCCGACCTTCGAGAATATCGCCAGCGGGAAATACCCCCTGTCCCGGCCGCTGTTTTTCTATGTGAAAAAGGCGCACGTCGGAATGATACCCGGGATTAAAGAATATATAGCCGAATTCACCAGCGAGAAGGCCTGGGGCAAAGAAGGTTACCTTAGCGAAAAGGGATTGATTCCCATGCCGGATGCGGAGCGCAAGCAGGTGACCGCGAATGTCAATGCAATGAAAACCGTGATGGCAGTGAAGTAGAGCCCCGCGCTGGTTGCTGAAGTTTGCGTATTGGTCTTGACCGAAATCCTCCCTCACCTTAACCCTTTTTCCCAATTTTGGGGGAGAAGAAAGGGTGAGGGGGGCGTGAAGTGAATCTTTACTTATCCGGGTGCTCTTAGTAAATTCCGGGACGCCGAAACATGCTCTCATTGACACGTTTAGACGAAACCGCCCGGGCAGGCACAATGGCTGAAACCGACCCGAAAGGCAAGGCTGGCGGCGAAGCGGGCAAACCCCGAGTCAGTCGCGAAAATCGCGAGACCGTCGGGACCATTACAGTTGACAACCCACGCATGGTCTGCCGCGATGTCAACGTGTATTACGGTGACAAGCACGCGCTCAAGAACGTCTCGATCGAAATCGGCCGTATTGAGGTGCTGGCCATGATCGGTCCTTCGGGCTGCGGCAAATCGACCTTCATCCGCTGCCTGAACCGCATGAACGACACCATCGAAGGCTGCCGGGTGACCGGAGAGATCGTCCTGGACGGGGTCAACATCTATGACAAGAATGTCGATGTCGTGCCGCTCAGGGCCCAGGTCGGAATGGTGTTCCAAAAACCCAACCCCTTCCCCAAGTCTGTTTATGAGAATGTCGCCTACGGCCCGCGCATCCACGGCTTGGCTCGTAACAAGTCCGAGCTGGACTGGATCGTCGAAACCTCTCTCAAGAAGGCGGGCTTGTGGGAGGAGGTCCAGGACCGCCTGGATCAGCCCGGCACCGGGCTTTCCGGCGGCCAGCAGCAGCGGCTCTGCATTGCACGAGCCATCGCGGTCAACCCTGAGATCATCCTCATGGACGAGCCTTGCTCGGCGCTGGATCCGATCGCGACCTCGGTGATCGAGGACCTGATCGACGAGCTGCGCGCCCTATACTCCATCTGCATTGTCACCCACTCCATGCAGCAGGCCGCCCGGGTGTCCCAGCGCACAGCCTACTTTCACTTGGGGGACCTGATCGAGGTGGGCCCAACCGAACGCATCTTCACCAACCCCCGCCACGAGCTGACTCAAGACTACATCACCGGTCGTTTCGGCTGATGGTGGGTGGTTGCACCGCAGGGCCAATCTCTGCGTTGCGTTTCATCCCGCTGTCGCTGCGGCGTACTGCAAGTACGCCTCGCTCCACAGGACTCGCGCGCCTTGATCTTAGCCCTGGGGTGCAACCACCACTTCCGCCTCGCATCAGAGGCATTAGCTCTGGCAGGTCGTTGTAGGGCGATCTCCAAAGTGTTTTAGGACAATCGATAGGCTCGCATGGTCAAGCCGGGTTGCTTTTTCCTGCTTGGGAGCCAGAAGGTGGCAAGAAAGCGTCATGAGACATCCGGGTCCCGCGGTAGGTGGATGGTGAACACGCTTCCCTCTCCCAGGCTGCTTTCGACCGTGACCTGTCCGCCTTGGGCCTGAGCGATGTGCTTGACGATCGCCAGCCCCAGACCCGTTCCGCCCAAGGCCCGGCTGCGGGCCTTGTCGACGCGGTAGAAACGCTCGAACAACCGCGGCAGATGCTTTTTCTCGATCCCGATCCCATGGTCCTGCACGCGGATCTGGACTTCATTTCCGGAGGCCCTGGATAGGACGTGAACCTTCTTTTCGGGATCGCTATACTTGATGGCGTTGTCCAGGAGGTTCACCACGGCCTGCTCAAGGAGCACCGGGTCCACCCGCGCCGAAAGCCCCTCTTCTCCCCCGAGCTCGATCTGGATCCGCTTCTCATCAGCTCGCGGTCGGCAGATCTGCAAAGCGTTCTGGAAGATGTCGCGCAACCGGGTCTTTTCGCGCTTGATATCGCTGCGCTCTTCCTCGTTTTCAATGCGCGAGAGCATCAGCAGGTCTTCGATGATACTGTTCAACCGATCTACGTGGCGGGAGATGATGCCGAGAAAGCGCGCCTTCTCCTCCGGGGCGTCGACGGTGTTCTGGTGAAGCGTTTCCACGAAGCCCTTGATCGCCGTAAGGGGCGTCTTGATCTCATGGGATACGTTAGCGACGAAGTCGCGGCGCATGTCCTCCAGACGGCGGAGCTGGGTGACGTCGCTGAACACGATGAGCATACCGATCGGCTCCGGCCCCATGTCGATCAGAGGCGCGCTTTTGATATTCAGGATGCGCTCGCCGTTGCGGTACACCGCGACGTCGTCTTCCACGGGGGTTTGGCTTTTCAAGGATCGGGTGACGAACTTCTGGATAGCAAGGTTGCGGATCGTCTCGGGGATGCTGCGGCCCCGGACTTTTTCAGGGTCGATATCAAACCACCTGGCCGCAGCCTGGTTGACACTGATAATGCGCTCGTCGCGGCTGACGGCGATGACGCCCTCGAGCATGCTGGAGAGCACGGCTTCCAGTTGATTGCGCTGGCTGACAACGGTCTGCAGCCGGCTTTCCAGTTGGGCCGCCATGCGGTTCAGGGATTCGGCCAGACTGGCCAGTTCCTCTGAGCCGGGGATGTCCAGGCGATGAGATAGATCGCCCTCGGCCAGGCGCGCAGCCCCCTCTTTGAGTTCATCCATCTTACGGCCGTACTGCCGGGAAATGGCGAGCGTCACCGCCAGTGCCAGGAGGGCGACGATTCCGCCGATGACCCAAAGCTCCGTCCGTATCCGCGCGACCTGAGTTTCCATGCGTGCAAGCGGGATGGCCGCTCGAACCACACCGATCGGCTGTGAATCCTTCTTAACTGCGACGGCCGCGTAAACGACATTTTGCTGGAGGGTGTTGCTGAAGCGCCTGGATGTAGCCTTGCCGCTGGCCAGGGCTCCGGCAATCTCCGGCCGGTCGGCGTGGTTGTCCATGTTTTGAGGCGTTTCCCATGTGTCGCCGAGAACAGCGCCGGAGGGCAGAATGACCGTGAAACGTGTTTCCGAGGCCTTTCCGGACTGCTTGCAGATGGCATCCACTGCAGCCGGTTCTGGAGGGTCCAGATGCCGCACGATCTGGTTTTCAAGCAGGCGGGCGCGATCGAAGAGCTCGACCGCGGTCTCTCTCTCGAGAAACGCATCCAGAGAGTGCGTGAAGTACCAGCTGGCCGTCACCAAGGCGCCCAGCGCAATGAAGATATACGAAAAAAACAGGCGCCAGACCAGCTTCCTGGGCTTTCTCATGGGTTTTCCTTGAAGCGGTAGCCCACTCCGCGCACGGTATCGATGTAATGACCGTGAGCTCCCAGCTTCTTGCGCAAGCCGACCACCTGGACATCCACGCTGCGGTCGGTGACGGGATAATCGCTGCCGCGCACGGCATCGACGATCTGCGAGCGGGTGAAAACCCAGCCGGGCCGGCGCGCCAGGAC
>JBLMXM010000178.1:0-6814 GCA_050257775.1 Hyphomicrobiales bacterium | reverse complement strand
TTTAAATTCGGGCGTAGCCCCGGGCCGATCCCGTCGCCAAAGCAGCCTTTTGCCGTGCGAACATAATAGGCCATCGCCGTTTATCCGCGTATCCTCTTATCCGACCACGGAAATCCGAGATCAGGTGATGGACGAAGAAGCATCGATCAAGCGCCGGCTCGCCGCCATTCTGGCCGCCGACATCGCTGGCTACAGCCGGCTCATGGGCGAGAACGAGGCCGCCACGGTTCGCGACCTCAAGGGCCACCAGGCCGTGATCCTGCCGCTGGTGGACCGCCACGGCGGTCGCATCATTGACACGGCCGGGGACGGCATCCTTGCCGAGTTCCCCAGCGTGGTCGGCGCGATAGAGTGCGCGGTCGAGATCCAGGCCGCCATGGCGACGCGCAACGCGAATGTGCCCGAGCATCGCAGGATGCTGTTCCGCATCGGCATCAACCTGGGGGATGTCATCCACGACGAGGCCCGGATTTACGGTGACGGCATCAACGTCGCGTCGCGGCTCGAAAGCCTTGCTGAACCGGCCGGCGTGCTCGTCTCGCAAGCGGTCCACGATCAGGTGCGCGACCGTCTCGACCTCGCCTTCGAGGATTTAGGCGAGCGCGAGCTCAAGAACATCGCGCGACCGGTGCACGCCTACCGGGTCCGGATTCCGGCGGAATCGAAAGCGGAACCTTCCCCGGGCGACGCCCTGCCGCTGCCGGACAAACCATCCATCGCCGTCCTGCCCTTTCCCAACATGAGCCGCGACCCCGAGCAGGAGTACTTCGCTGATGGGATAGCCGAAGACATCATCACCGGCCTCTCGCGGCTGAGATGGCTGTTCGTGATCGCACGCAACTCGAGCTTCACGTACAAGGGCCGCAACGTGGATGTACGTCAGGTCGGGCGCGAGCTAGGGGTTCGCTACGTCCTCGAGGGCAGCGTGCGCAAGGGCGGCAACCGCATTCGGATCACCGCGCAACTCGTCGAAGCCGAGACGGGCAATCACCTCTGGGCGGAACGCTACGATCGGGCGATTGACGACGTCTTCGCCATCCAGGACGAAATAACCGCAAGCGTGATCGGATGCCTTCAGCCTGAACTTTACGCGGCCGAGCATGACCGCGTGAAACGCAAGCCGCCACGAAACTTGGATGCCTGGGAGAGCTTTGTCCGCGGCATGTTCCTCTACAGTCAGCATTCGGACGCAAGTACCAAAGAAGCTCTCAGTATGCTCGACCGTGCGGGCAAGCTGGATCCCTGCTACGCACAAGCGCATGGCTTGCGCGCCGTATGTCTGGCCTGGCGTTCATTTCAGGGTTGGGAGAATCGCGATCTATCCCTTGCGGAAGCCGCTGCAGAGGCAGATCATGCGGTCGCGTGTGATCCCCACGAACCCTGGGCTTATCTTGCGCATGGCTTCATGGCTTTTGCGAGATGGCGTGATTCAGAGGCAGTCGCTGCGTTCAGTCGAGCCATCGAAGCGAGCCCCAACTTCGCATATGCCCACGCGCTGCTGGGTGCTGCCCATGCCTTTGGAGGACGGCCGGACCAGGCCATCGAGTGCATCGACCGCGGCGTGCGATTAAGTCCCCGCGATATCTTTGGGGAAGAGTATCAGCTATTTTATGCGTTCGCTCATTTTCAAGCCGGCAGGTATGCCGAAGCCGCTGCGGCCGCCACGCTGGCCATCCAACAACGCCCCGGACATCCTGCTTTATATATCATGGCGGCAGCTTCATATGGCCTTGCAGGCGAGGCGGACAAGGCAAAGAGAGCGATTACCCAACTGACTGACCTCGTCCCGAACATTTCGGCCGGAGACGTCGAGGAAAACTTTCCCTATTGCCATCGGGAAGATCGCAGCAGACTGGCCGCGGGTCTGCGTGCCGGTGGGCTCCCACGGTAGGTGCGCGACGAAGATCGCGCGGGTGTGCGCCGGAAAAACTGCCCCGGCGGGCGGTCCTGAACAAAGAAACGCAATGGCACCAAGGCCAACGCTCTATCCGGGCGCGTAGGCGGAGACGACACGTCCATCCGGAAGTCCGATCACATCCTCGGCCAGTTCCGCATCCGGCCGCACTCTCACTTCTGATAATCCGAACTCCTGCCTGAGGGTTGCGCAGTTGGCATTCTTAAGGCCGCGCAGGCGCGTCACGCTCCGGGGATGCACTCGGATTTCAAGAATGGCATGGGCAATACCCCGGCGACGCAAGGCGTCGCGGAGGGCATCCATGAAACAGGCGCTTTGCACCAGGTGCCCGAAGGCAGGATGAAACGGGCCGGCCACCACGGCGCCGCCGGGAGCGAGATCCTCGGTCGGCTGGAGCCCGGTGCGGATGACGGGAATTCCGCGCTCCCGGAAAAGACGATAGAGCGGCAGCGTCTGCTGGACGGCTTCGTCGAGCGTTAGCGGCCGGTATCGGCCTTCATGGTACCAGGTTTCCAAGAAGCTTCCGGTTAGGACGAGGGTGGGGTAAATGCGCGCGAAGGCCGGCTTCAGATCGGCGATCCGTAGGCCGCTCGCCATCAGGCGGCCCCTGTCGTCGCCGGGCAGTCCCACCATCATCTGCAGCCCGACCTCGTAGCCCCGGTCCTTCAGCAGGTTAACGGCGGTGCCCGTATCCGCGGCGTAGTGTCCTCGCCGCGAGCAGGTGAGCACATCGTCGTCCATGGATTGCGCGCCGATTTCAACGGTCTGAACCGGAAAGTTTTCCAGAAGATCAAGAGCCTGCTGGTTGACCGTATCCGGCCGGGTTGAAAACCGGATTCCCTGCACCTCCCCTGCCTGGACAAAATCCGCGGCTTGGGCGAGTAGCCGGTGAATGTGCTCCGCTGTGAGGCCCAGGAAGTTTCCTCCGTAAAAGGCAATTTGCGCCGGTCGGCCGTGATTTCGGCCAAACCGTAGGAATTCCCTGGCGTGGACCCGCCAGTCGCCGGAGTCGGTCTGAGCGCCCAACCGGCCGGTGATGGCGCTCTGGTTGCAGAAGACGCAACGGTGGGGACAGCCCGCATGGGGAATAAAGACCGGCACGATGAAGGGGCGGGTCGTCATGGCTTGATCAGCGCCAGTGCTTGGCGGGCGGCATCCTGTTCGGCGGCTTTCTTGCTCTTGCCTGTGCCCTGGGTCTTGATGTCCATCACGCACAGTTGCACCCAGAAGGTCTTGTCATGGTCGGGGCCTTCCTCCCGGATGACGGCGTAGCTCGGCATCGTCCCGGGGCGGGCCTGCACCAATTCCTGAAGCTGGCTCTTAAAATCGGCGTGCCCGTTGCCATCGTCGAGCTGCTGCACCAGGGGCAGAAACACCCGTTGAATCATCGCAAAGGCTGCCTCAAAGCCCCCATCCACATAGACTGCGGCCATCAGTGCCTCCAGCGTCCCGGCGAGAATCGAATTTTTTTCGTGTCCGCCGGACTGGGCCTCACCCTTTCCGAGTTTGATGGATGCGCCGAGGACCAGGCTGCGCGCCAATTTGGCCAGCTGCTGCTCGTTGACCAAGTTGGCCCGCATGCGTGACAAATCGCCTTCCTTCCAGATCGCGAAGCGGGTCAAAAGGATATGGCCTACGACTAGGTTCAACACGGCGTCTCCGAGAAACTCCAGCCGTTCATTGTCCCTCAGGGCGGCATCCGGGAGCTCGTTGACAAACGAACTGTGCCGCAGGGCCTCCTCCATCAGGTTTTTGTCCTTGAAGGTGTAATGAATCAGATTTTCGACCGCTGAGATCTCTGCCTGGTTGTCCATGGGAAGGTCCTAGTAGTGATGATGCGGATGAAAATCGAAAATCACGAACGGATGGCGCGGTGAACCGGCAAAGGCGGGATCAGCTCCCAATCAGTCTCTCGTACAGCTCGAAGGGGACTCGCAGATCCCCTCTGCCGACACCCATTTGGATCTCCGGTTGGATGTCTCCATGAAAGTCGGTGCCCCCGCTCATAAGCAGGCTGTAACGCTTCGCCAACTCAGCGTACCAGCGGGTCTGCCCCGGGGTGTGCGCGGGAAAATAGACTTCCACGCCCTTCAGCCCCATGGATATCATTTCTCGCAGGATCTCGTCGAGCTGCTGATCGTTCTCCAGATCCAGCAGCGAGGGATGGGCCAGAACCGGGATGCCGCCAGCGGCGTTGATCAGACCGATCGCCTGGCTGGACTCGATTCGGAACTTGTCCACGTACGCTGGCTTGCCGTCGCCGAGGTAGCGGTCGAAGGCGTCATCGATGGTTCTCACGATGCCCTTTTTCACCAGCAGCTTGGCGATGTGAGGCCTGCCCGGCTGGCCGCCGCTGGCCTCCTTTTCGACCTCTTCCAGGCGAATGGCAATCCCCAGCTTGTTCAGCCGGGCGATGATCTGCGGGTTTCGGTCCTTGCGGGCATCCTGCAGTTTCTCCAGCGTCCGGTTCAATTCGGGATCGTCCAGGCGCATCCCGTAGCCCAGGATATGAATGCTGCCGGCGCCGGGATAGGAGGGCGGAGGTTCGGCGCTGATTTCCACCCCTGTCAAGAAGCCGAGCGTATCGGGAACCCCGTCGAGCAGGGCTTCCCGGCAACCGGCGAGAGAGTCGTGGTCCGTAATGGAAATGGCTCCCAGCCGAAGGCGCAGGGCAAGGGCGATGATATCTGCGGGTGAAAGCGTGCCGTCGGAAGCCGTGGAATGGATGTGGAGATCTATGGAGGGTTGAGGCCTAAATTCCAAGCGCTTTCTCCAAGGCTTCCTCTTTGGCCTTGCACTCGATGCATTGGGTGGTCACCGGTCGCGCCTTGAGCCGTTTAACCGAGATTTCTTCCCCGCAGGACTCACAGATCCCGTAGGTCCCGTTTTCGATCCGCTCGAGCGCCTGCTTGATCTTCTTGATCAATTTGCTCTCCCGGTCCCTGATCCTGAGCATGAAATTGCGGTCAGCCTCGAGGGAAGCCCGATCCGTCGGGTCCGGGAAATTCTCGTTGGTAGCAGTCATCCCCGAAACCGTATCATCGGCCTGGTTCAGAAGTTCCTGCAGTCGGTTTTCCAAGTATTTCTTGAAAAAATCCAGATCCTTTTTTTTCATGGCCGGCCCCATCATTGGATGTGGGATCATCAATTATTAATTTAAGAATCAATATTAATATCACAGCTCTTTAATGATGTAAATAGAAAATTGCCGGATCCTGCTTAGACGCCGGCCTTCAGAAACTCCTCCAACTGAGCAAGGCTGCCCACATTGTAAATACGGGCCGGATAATCCCTGGGCAGGATTTTCCGCAGCAGGCCCGTCAATACCTTCCCGGGGCCGACTTCCACGAACACCTCGACACCGGCCGCCTTCATCCGGCACATGCTGTCGTACCAACGTACCGGACTGCAGAGCTGTCGGGACATGATCGCCCGTATCTCGGCAGGATCCGTGGCCTCGGCAGCAGTGACGTTCAATATAATCTCCTTCTGAGGAGCCCGGAAGGCCGTTTTGGATAGAGCTTCTTTGAATTCGGCTTCCGCGCCGCGGATCATCTCGCTGTGCCAGGCTCCGCTCACTTTCAAAGGGACGGCCTTGGCCCCTTTGGCGGCGGCCATGGCTCCCACCCGGGCGACCGGATCGGGTGCTCCGGTGATCACAATCTGGGTCTCCATGTTGTGGTTCGCTACGGAAACGATCCCCTGTTGCTGGCCCTCCGTTACGAGGGCCTCCACCTCCGCCATGCTCAGGCCGACAATGGCTTGCATTGTTCCGCGGTGCCGGCTCGCCTCCCGATGCATCAGCTGTCCGCGCTGGAACACCAGCCGGACCGTGTCTTCTTGCGCGATGACGCCTGCGGCGTGAAGGGCGTTGTATTCCCCCAGACTGTGACCGGCACAGATGGCGAAATCGGCGCCCTGGCGCCGAAGGGCAGCCAGGCAGGCTAGGTTGACGGCGGTGAGGGTCGGCTGCAGATTGACCGTCTGCGTCAGCTCTTCCATGGGCCCCTTGAAGCACAGCCGCGACAAATTCACCTTGGTGATCTCTTCGGCCATATCGAAAATCTCACGGACAAAATCGAATTCCCGATGCAGGTCTTCACCCATCCCGATGACTTGCGAGCCCTGGCCGGGAAACAAGAATGCGGTTTTTTTCATTAGCCACCTCCTTAGAAGTGGCTTCACAACCTCGGATCACGCCCGAGGGCAAGGCGCAGACCGATTCGAAAGCGGAGCATACACGGCAGTATGTGAGCATTTCGAGAGGCCTGCAACGCAGCCATCGGGTGTCAGACGGGGTTATGAAACCACTTCGAGTCACTCATCCAGTTTAAACAACTTCCTGATCGTGTCGATCTGCGCCGACTTGTCGCCCAGCATGGCGTCCTTTTTCAGGAACGCCGTGGGCTCATGCAACACCTTGTTGATGAAGGCGGCCATCATGCGCTGCAGGGCTTCGGCGCCTTCCGCGGATATTCCCTGGCTTTGAACCGTCCGTTTGATTTCCGTTTCCGCCATGGCTTCCATTTTCTTGCGCAGGGCGACGATGGTGGGGACGACGTCGAGGGCCTCGTGCCATTCACGGAAGCGGATGAGGGCTTCATCGATGATGCGTTCCCCCTTTATGGCCTCTTTCTGGCGGTCCCCGATGTTGTCCTCGATGATTCCCTTCAGGTCGTCGATGTCATAGACATAGGAGTTGTCCAGCCGGTTGATCTCCGGGTCGATATCACGGGGCACGGCGATGTCGATGAAGAAGATGGGGCGGTTGCGGCGGGCGCGGATGACGGGTTTGACCTGCTCGCGGGTGATGACGAAGCCTGGGGCGCCGGTGGAGCTGATGATGATATCGACTTGCTTGAGCTGCTCGCCGATCTCCTCGAAGCGGATGGCACTGCC
>JBLMXM010000177.1:0-4069 GCA_050257775.1 Hyphomicrobiales bacterium | reverse complement strand
GCGGAGCGAGGCGTACGTGAAGTACGCCGCAGCGACTTCGGGATGAAGCGCAACGCCGATCCGGGTTTTCGGCGCGGCTTTCCTTATTTGAGCTTGAAGTCGGTGGCCTCTATGCCCGCTTCGCGCATCAGCCGGTGCAGGTACTGGCGCTGGATCCCGGCGGCTTCGGCCGCACGGCTGATGTTGCCGCCGAACTGTTCCAGGACCCTGCGGATGTAGGCGCGGTGAAAATGCTGGATGGCGAGGTCCTTGGCCTCGCGGAAGGGGAGATCTGCGGCCTCGGGGGCGGGTTCGGCCGCAATGCCCGCGGCCGAGTCAACCTGGAGATCCTCGACCGAAAGCGTGTCGGTCCGGCAGAAGATCACCCCGCGCTCGATGATGTTTTCGAGCTCGCGGACATTGCCGGGGAAATCGTATGACATCAGCACCTGCATGGCTGCCGGAGAGATGTCCCTGAGCGGCTTCTGGTTAAGGGTGGCGTACTTGGAAAGGAAATGCCGGCTGAGCAGCGTGATGTCCTCCTTGCGCTCCCTGAGCGCCGGGAGCTCGAAGTGGATCACGTTCAGGCGGTAATAAAGGTCCTCGCGGAAGCGCTTTTCGCGGATGTCCGTCTTGAGGTCGTGGTTGGTGGCGGCGATAAATCGCAGATCGGCTTTCTGAGTGACGGTGCTGCCGACGGGTTTGTACTCCCCTTCCTGGAGCAGGCGCAGCAGCTTGGTCTGCAGGTGCGTGCTCAGATCCCCGATTTCATCTAGGAACAAGGTCCCCTCGTGGGCCTCCTCCACCAGTCCCTTCTTCTCCTTCCAGGCGCCGGTGAAAGCCCCCTTCACATGGCCGAAGAGCTCGCTTTCCAGAACGTCCGGAGGGATGGCGGTGCAGTTCACGGTGACGAGCCTGTTCGCGTGGCGCGGGCTGTGCTGGTGCACCGCCCGGGCCACCAGCTCCTTGCCGGTCCCGCTCGGCCCGGTGATCAGGACGGTGCCCATGGTAGGCGCCACCTGGCGGATGCGCTCGAAGATCGAGCGCATCACCGGGGAGGCGCCGATCAGAGAAGCAAATCCTTCCTTCTGTGCCAGCGCCTGGCGCAGGGCCAGGTTTTCCTGCACCATGGCCTGCCACTGCATGGCCTTGTCGACGGTGAGCAGGATGCGTTCCTGGCGGAAGGGCTTGGTGATGTAGTCAAAGGCGCCCTTCTGAGTCGCCTCAACGGCGGTCTCGATGGTGGCGAACGCCGTGAGAACAATGACGGCCGTCTTGGGCTGGGCCTTCTTGACCCCCTCGAGCAGCGCGATGCCATCGAGCCCGGGCATCTTGAGGTCGGTGATGACCAGCTCCACCGGGTCGGCTCGAAAGCGCACCAGGGCCTGCTTCGGGTCGCTTTCGGTGATGACCTCGTACTCGCGCTCTTCCGTGATCATGCGACGCAGCAGGGCCAGCATGTCCTTTTCATCGTCGACGACCAGTATGCGGCCGGCCATCCTTCCTCCTCCGTCACGTTGGGGACAAGTTATCTTTTGAGCCGGTGAGCAGCTTGACGGTGAACGTGGTCCCCGATTGCTTGCCGAGGGCGCTGGCCGGCGTGCTCGCGCACTCGATGGTCCCGCCGTAGCTGGTGACGATGCCGTAGCTCACGAACAGCCCCAGGCCGGTTCCCTGGCCTTCCGGTTTGGTGGTGAAAAAAGGTTCGAAAATGCGGTCCATGTGCTCGGGCCTGATGCCGGCCCCCGTGTCCTGAATCTGAACCACGGCACGACGGGTGGCGCGTTCCAGCGAACTCTGAATGGTCAAGGTACCGCCGTTCTCCATGGCCGCCATGGCGTTGGTGACCAGGTTGAGAAACACCTGCTGCAGCTGCCGGGCATCCGCCCTGACCGGCGGCAGATTCTCGGCCAGACGCAGCATCAGGTCGATGTCGCTCTTAGTCAGCAGGTGGCGTACGATCTTGACGATTTCCAGGACGCAGCCGTTGAGGTCGGAGAATTCACGCTTCTGCTTTTCGCCGCGCGCAAAAATCAACAGGTTTTCGACGGTCTCCTTGCAGAGCAGCCCCTGGCGTTCGATGGTCTTGAGGTCCTCGTACTGCTGGGACCCCTTCTCGGCCTTACGCAGCAGAAGCTCGCAAAAGCCCAGAATAACCCCGATCGGGTTGTTGATCTCGTGGGCGACCCCGGCGGCCAGCGTTCCCAGGCTGGCCAGCTTCTCGGCGTTCACCAGCTGACGCTGCAGGTTCTTGGTCTCGGTGATGTCCCGGGCGATGCACAGGATGGTGCCGACCTCGCCGGCATCGGTCTTGACCGGCATGAAATTGGCGCTGATCCAGGTCGGCCGATCTTCCAGCCGGAGCTCGAATTCCTCCCGGACGCTTTTGCCCGATCCGTAGACGCTCTCGATGAGCCGGGCCAGCCGTTCGGCCTCCGGACCGGGGAACGCGCTGGCGATGGGGCGGCCGATGAAGCGCTCGGGGGGGCCGCCGAAGAAGTTGGCGGTAAACGTGTTCAGGGACTGGAAGCATGCCGTCCGGTCCACAGTGAAAATGAAATCCTCGGCGCTTTCGACCAGCGAGCGGTATTGCTCCTCGGATTTGGCGAGCGCCTCGGTCTTGGCAATTACCGTGGCCTCGAGCACCCGGGTCCAGCGGCTCCCCAGCCAGATGATGGCACCCGCCCCCAGGAGCAGCCCCGCGACGCCTAAAGCCATGAGCAGCAGCAGTTGGTGAGTTCCCCGCCGCAGGCCCTCATCGATCTCGGACTCCGGCGCCACCACCGCGACCGACCAACGCTGGGGCGGGTTGTCGGAGATCTCCACCGGGCAGTAGGCGATGAGCTTTTTCATGGGTCCGGTGATCCCGCGATGCCAGGACGAGTAAAACCAGCCCGTGCCCTGTTCGCCCTTGAGCATTTTCTCCTTCTGGATGATGTTGATGGGTTCGTAGGCGACATTCGGGAATTTTTCCTGTCGGACCGAAAATGCGTCGCGGCCGACGTATTCCGCATGCGGGTGATAGAGAAAAATACCGTTCTGATCGATCAGCCAGGCGTAGCCGGTCCTCCCGGACTGGATGTTCTTGAGCAGCGCCGGGAGCATGGCGGAGATGCTGATATGGAATGCCAGCAATCGGGAGGCATCGTCGGCCAGCGGCACGGCGACGATCATCTCCCCCCCGCCGGCGGACGGCTGGACCGTCGAGATCCAGACCGGCTGGCGGACATCGGCCGGGAAACGAATGGTGTCGAACAGGCTGTCCTGCGGAAGGCTGCGCTCCATCCAAGGGCCGTGCAGCGCACTGACCTGCATCCGGTGCGCGGGCCGATCGACAATTTCCACTTTGCGCACCCCGAGCTCCGCGAGATGGAGCAGGGTCTGCTGAAGGGCGTCTGCCGTTTCGACACGGGGTTTGGGGATCCCCTGCAGCAGCCGCGCCATGCTGATGATTTCATGCCTGATGCCGTTGAACTCCCGCTCGATCCGGGCTTTCACCGTCTGCGCGATGACCATCTGCTGGGCATTGAACTGCTCGGTGACGACCGCGGTCATCTCCGCTGCGGTCCAATACCCAACAAGGCCGCCGCCGGCCAGCATGACGAACAATGCCGCGCACACTGCGCCGACGATCAGATGAGCGGCTGGCGTGTCCTTGAAGGCCGGCATTCTCAGAGGTCTCGTAAAAAGTCTGATAATGTTGTCCGGTGTCATTCCGGCGAAAGCCGGAATTCAGCCGTTCTTGATGGCTATAAACGCCTGGACTCCGGTTCGTGCCCCGGACATGATCCGGGGTCCACCGGAGTGACGACTCTTTACGAAGTCGTCACTCTTGGGTTTCAGCAAAATGCAGCGATTTTTCGAAGTGCACCCAGGAACCTGAGGATCTGCGCTTCCATGGCTGTCGCCGATCCCGCCGGATGCCGCGCCCATCATAACGGTTTTTCCAGAAAGCGCAAGGCATGCCAGGCAGGCAGGGGCCTGGCCGCCGAGGCGGCCAGACCGTTTAGCGGCGTGGTTCCGTAGAGCAGGTTTGGGGAAAACGACGGTGTAACCCCGCGACGTACGAACCGCAGCGGTTCGTACGCGG
>JBLMXM010000176.1:0-10760 GCA_050257775.1 Hyphomicrobiales bacterium | reverse complement strand
CCTGATGCTTGTTTTTCAACACCCTGTTAAATGTTTCCGGATGGGATGTCAAACGGAATCCCCGGCAGGCTCAGGTGAGACGGCGCATGAAATCCGTGAGATCCTGCGGGTCGCTGAACTCGAGGGCGGCCTCCATGCCGTGGGAGTCGACCGGCGCAATGCGTCCGAAAGCGGTCAGGCAGAGCTGGTCGATGAAAGCCATTTGGCGCCGCATGGCAGCCTCATCGACGTTGGTCAGACGCTGACCCCGGCTCAACAGCGACTCGATGTTGGCAACCGCCAGATGCTCGCGTTGCCTCCGGCCTTGGTTCAGGGCTCTTGTCAATAGTTTTTTACGCTCAGCCAGAGCTTCATAGATATCGGCCTCGTGTCCGATGTCGACCAGCACTTCCAGGGCGAAGGCGAAGCACGCCCAGCCCTCCTCGTCTTCAAGTCCGAGACGTTCGATGAGGGTGTTTAGAAATTCCATGTGAGGGGGGTGAAGATCAAACCGTGCCCCGCGGATCAGGGCGCGCAGGCGCAGTCGCTCTTGACCGGCCAGTCGGGCATCGATGGCGGCAGCCATGGAGCCGGGAATGCGTCGATTCATCCGGAGCTGGTGCACGAATCGGCCGGCGAGTGCCGGTGTGATTTCGACTCTCAGCCATCCTCGGCCGTCCGGCATGCGAAAGCCGGCCCGCAGGGCCGGTCGGCAGAGGAGTTCAGCCACCTGGTTCGGATCGATGTCATGTGCCGTCGGAAGCAGCAGGAATTTCTCAATCTCGAGGTGGACCGACTCATCCGGTGAGAACAGGAGTTCGAGCAGGCTGTCTCGTTCATTGTTGGACTCGTCGCCGAGGATGGCGGCGATCTCATCGGCGGAAGGATCCGAAAAGGTCGTGTCGATGAAGCGCATGACCTCCGGCGAGAGGTCACTGCCGCATTCAAGGATGTCGCGGATCCTGCGGGCGATGGCAATGGGGGTTTCTTCGGGTAGCATGGCAATTCTGGCCCGTGCGCTCTTAGATATAAGGGGCCAGCTTCAGCATGAGCTCGTGTTTTTGAAGGGCGCCGAGTATCCTATCCTTCATCTCTCCGTTGTCGAAGATGAACAGAGACGGCACGCTCAGAATGCTGTACCGATTGGCGAGCTCCGGGTTGGCATCCACGTTGAGCTTGCCGACCCTGATCTGGCCTTTGGCGTCGGCGGCGAACTGATCGATAATCGGCGCGGCCGCCCCGCAGGTCGGGCACCACGGAGCCCAGGCGAACACCAGCACGGGGAGGGGGGATTTCAGCACCTGGGCGTCAAAGTTCCCGTCGGTCACCATGACGGGCTGGGGCGTGAACAACTCGCCGGTCTTGAGGGGGGAGCCGCACTTGCCGCACTTGGGGGCGGCTTCGAGCTTGGCGCCGGGAATGCGGTTGCGGGCGCCGCACTGGCTGCAGCGCATCTTGTAGGAATCCGCCGAGCGCGTCGAGGTCCTCTCCGGGAAAAGGGATGCCTTGCATTTGCCGCACTTCGCGGCGCTGGAGCCGATGCGGTCTACCGGGATCCGGTTTCCCGCGTTGCATGCGGGGCAGCGCACGATTTCTGTAGTCGGTTGGTCCATGGCTTCCCTTGTCGCCCTCGCAGAATTAGCCCTAACATAAGTCTCATGGCACGCAAGTAAAGTTTGACGACTTCGTAACAAGACCAATCTCGGCGTTGCGCTTCAACTCGCTGGCGCTGCGGCGTACTGGAAGTGCGCCTCCCGCCACGAGATTCGCGCGCTTTGACGTTGGCCTTCTTACAAAGTCGTCCAAGCCGATGACGATTTAATGGCTTATCAAGCTTAGTCAATGCCAACTTTGCTGCGTCTTGGACTGCTATCGCATCACGCCGTAGGCCTTCAGTTTCTTGTGCAGGGTGCGCCGGGTGATCCCCAAGCGGCGCGCGGTTTCGCTCTTGTTCCCGCCGGCGGCCTCCAGCGTTTTGAGGATGGTGGCCTTCTCGACCTCGTTCAAAGACCTGGCGTCTTCGACGGCCGCGGCCATCAACGCCGGAGGACCCTCCGGCGGCGCCTGTCCCGGCGCGGTAATAACCGGGAAGTCATCTTCCGTGAGATAGTCCGTGCGGGAGAGCACGACCGCCCGCTCGACGGCATTCATGAGCTCGCGCACGTTTCCCGGCCAGCCGTGCCGGATGAGGCGATCCATGGCCTGGGGAGTGAATCCTTTGATCGGCTTGCGGTTCCTCCGAGCGAACGTCTCCAGGAAGTGTTGGGCCAGAAGCGGAATGTCTTCGCGGCGTGCGCGCAGGGGTGGAATTTCCAAGCCGACCACATTCAAGCGGTAATACAGGTCCTCCCGGAATGCACCGCCGGCGATGAGATCCGGCAGATGCTTGTTGGTGGCCGCGATCACCCGGACATCCACCCGCACCAGCGCCTCTCCGCCCACGCGGGTGAATTCACGTTCCTGGAGAACGCGCAGCAGTTTGACCTGCATGGACAGCGGCATCTCACTGACTTCGTCCAGGAACAGGCTGCCGCCGTCGGCTTGGTGGAAGCGGCCCTCCCGGCGCCGCTCGGCGCCGGTGAAGGCCCCTTTCTCGTGCCCGAAGAGTTCTGATTCCAGGAGCGTTTCGGTAATGGCGGCGCAGTTCAGACGCACGAACGGGCCTTCGCGCCGGGGGCTGTTGAAGTGAACTGCGCCGGCGATGATCTCTTTGCCCGTGCCGGACTCGCCGCTGATCAGCACGGTCGCTTCCGAGGGCGCCACTTGGGCGACGGTGTCCAGCAGCTTCAGCATGGCCGGGCTCTGGCCGATGATCCGGCTGCGCTCGAACTGAAGGCCGAGGCTTTCCCGCAACCGGCGGTTTTCCTCCCGCAGCCGGGTGTGCTCCATGGCGCGTTCGATGGTGATTTTAAGTTTTTCGAAGTCGAGCGGCTTGGTCAGATAATCATGAGCCCCTTGCTTGAGGGCGGCCACTGCTGTTTCCACCGATGAAAAAGCGGTCATGATCACCACCGGAATCGAGGGATTGATGGCCTTGATAGCAGATAGCGCTTCGAGTCCGGAGACCTTGAGCATGCGCACGTCCATCAACACCAGGTCATAGACCTGATCCTGCACCATGTGAATGGCGCTTTCGCCGTCGTCGGCTTCTGCGATCGCATAACCCCAGCCGCCCACGAGCGTGTTCAGCATGGTGCGATGGGCTGTATCGTCGTCAACCACCAGGATCATGTTGCGTGCCGCCATGTTAGCACTTTTCCCAATAATAGGTCGAACCAGTTGACATCAGGTCAAGCCGCCGACTGACAAAATCCAAGGCATGCAAATCGAAAAAAGCAACTCATCTCCGAAGCTAGCCGCTAGTTCGCTTTCACCAGCGGCAGTCTCAGGGTGAAGGTGGTCCCGGAGCCGGGGTGGCTCGCCACCGTGATGTCGCCTCCCATGGCCTCCACGATATGATGGGCGATCGCCAGCCCCAGGCCGGTGCCGGTCGGCTTGGTGGTGAAATAGGGTTCGAACACCTGGGACAGGTCTTCAGGCCGGATGCCGCTCCCGGTGTCCGCGACGCGGATTTCGAGCCTGCTGCCATCGGCGCTCTCCCCCGCCTGTACCGTGAGTGCACCGCCGGCCTTCATGGCTTCCACGCTGTTCAAGAACAGGTTCAGCAGCACTTGACTCAGCCGGTCGGGATCGAGGCGAAGCTCCCCGGCGCCGGCATCGATGTCGGTTTGGATCGTGATTCCTTTCTCCCGCGCCTGGGAGTCGATCAGCTTGAGAGTATCGCCGATAAGCCCCGACAGACGGACGGGCCGGGCGAGTATGCTGACCGGCCGCGAGAATTCCAGCAGCTGACTCACGACGCGGTTGAGCCGGTCGACTTCCTGGATCAGGATGGAGGCGGTCCGGGCATCCTGGGCGTTATCGCTGTAGCGCTCCCGGAAATAGGTGGCAAATCCTTTGATGGAGCTCAGCGGGTTGCGGATCTCGTGCGCCACGCCGGCGGCCAGGCGCCCTACAGTTGCCAGGCGCTGATTTCGGGCGATCTCGCTGCGCAGGGCGCGGATTTCGCTCAGATCCTTGAACAGAAGGATGCTGCCGAGGTACCGGCCGCTTTCGTCCGTGAGCCGTCCGGCGCCGATCTCCAGCGGGATGCGCCGCCCGTCGGCCAAGATGCAATCCAAGTCTTGCTCAATTACGGCCCCTGCCGTCGCGCTTTCCTTGAGCTGAGCCCATAGGCTCGGCGGCAGGACTTGCTCGGCCGCTCTTCCGATTGCGGCGGCCGCCGCCAGCTTCAAAACGGACTCTGCTACCTGGTTGAAAGCGGCAATCCGCTGACCGCTGTCGGTCGCCACCAGGCCGATCGGCATGTTCTCGACCACGTGGTCGGAAAATGCCCTGATGCGGGAGAGAGTCGTTCGAGTGCTGCGGTAGCTCTGGGCCAGCAGCAACAGGGTGATGCCGGCAAACCCCGCTATCAGCAAGATTGCTCCGATGAGGATGGCATGCCACATATCCGCGCGGCGGGCTTCGTCAATGGAGGTCATATCCAGCCCGACAAAAATCGCCCGGGGCACATCGGGCGGCAGCTCAGGGGCATCCGGCGGCCGGCGCATCAACGGTCCCCTAATCATGCCCATGGGCGGCCCGGCCGGCTCGAATTTGCGGTACACCTCGAACACCGGAGCGCTGCCGGCGCCTTTCACGATCCGCCACTGAAGTCTCTTGGATTGGGACACGGCGGCCACGTCGATCCCTTCTCCGTATGTTGAGCCCACGCGATCGAGATCGCTATGGGCGATCACCTTGCCGGCGGCATCGGTCACGATCAGGTAGGTGATATCGGGCAGCTGCGAGGTTTCCGTGAGCAGGCGTTGAAGCTGGAAGCTGCCGCGCTGCATGCCCATCATGCCCGTCCGGGTCCCGGCTTCAAACGACCGGATCAGGGCGGCCCCTTTTTCAAGCAGCAGGCGGGTCGTGAACTCCTTTTCGCGGTGAATATTCTGCACCGTCACGAAGGCGAATATCGGCAGCAGCACCGCCACCGCGCCAAGAAGGACCCGGGGCGGCACCCAGGCCCAAATTCTCTTATCTTTCCATTGCGAGAGCATAAGTCCGGTTGTCCCGTTAAACCGTGGACCCGTTCTTCATTCAGGCTGGATGCGGATGAAGCCGCAGTGCAACTAACAAGCAAGTATCATGCATGAAATGTCCTTCGCGCCTGGCTATCTTGTTCCGACGCGTATTTTACGGTCTCCCCGCTGAAATGGATGCATCCGGTCTATCTCATTTTGGATATCTGGTATGGATACTAAGTATCCAGAGTATCCATGTAAAGTAGGTTTGCGCTGGATATATAGTATCCGCACTTGAAAACTAAATCTTTATCCGAAATCCCAGGCCTGAGTCGGGCAATTCGATTTATATAATAATATCAGATTATTGAAATCTTATTTTGGCATGCGAAAATCCGATTGGCACAGGCCTTGCTCAAACGATGGGCAAGCACTCAATGGACAGATTTAACCAAACGGAGGTCTTCAAATGAAAGCAAGACATGTCGGATTGATTCTGTTGGCTCTGGCGGTGGTCGGTTTCATCGGGTTTTCGGCCACATCGTACGCTGACTGGGGGCGAGGAGGCGGATGCCCCATGGCAGGCGTGGGGTATGGCCCGCGCGGGTTCGCCGGACCAGGTTACGGCAGCGACCTGACGGACGAGGAGATTGCCGCCTTGCAGAAGGAGCGCGATGCCTTCCTGGAACAGACCCGTGAGCTTCGCGAAAACATTTACCAGAAGCGGCTGGAACTGAGAGCCGAGCTGGCCAAGCAAAACCCGGATCCCAAGAAAGCGGCCGAGCTGCAGAAAGAGGTCTCCGGGCTGGATAGTCAGCTGGACCAGAAGAGGCTCGACCAACAGCTTAAAATGAGGAAAGAAAACCCCAAGTTTTTCGGCAGGGGCTTCGGATCGGGCATGGGTCCGGGCTACGGCCGAGGACCGGGCTACGGCATGGGCCCAGGCTACGGCCGAGGGCCGGGTTACGGAATGGGTCCGGGTCGTGGGGCCTGCCCCGGCGGCGGCCCCTGCGGGCAGTAACGAAAGATTGCAGTAACGAAAAGATATGGTGGAGGGGCCATGCTTCCTCCGCCATATCTTTTAGGCGTTCTCGCACTCGATCGCTCAGAGAATAGGCCTCCCATTCCCAATCATCGAAACCTGAACGTCCACCGTTCCGCAGGCTTCCGATTTGCGATCCTGATTGTCCCCATAGGAACGCTCCGTATCCTTCTTTCATGAGACCCGCTTTCACCAGGGTAATAGGTTTTGCCCCCTCAACCATTTCTATGATAAGCTTCTTTAGAATTCCATCTCAAGGACACAGAGGGCCGGGATGTTATAACCTGATATGAGCGATTCTTTTGCTGGCGCCCTGCGCCAGGCATGGACCCCTCCGGGTCCGGGCGTCTTTTGATAAAATCGCCTGCTTCGCGTACAAATCAACGGTAGATGAATATGAGCCTGCAAACGTCAGTGCTGATCATCGGAGGCGGAATTACCGGCGTCGGGCTGGCCCGGGACCTGGCGCTGCGCGGGGTTCACAGCATTCTGGTGGAAAGGCGGGACATCAACGCCGGGGCTTCCGGCGCCAATCACGGCCTGCTGCACAGCGGAGCACGTTATGCGCGCAGCGACCCGGCGACGGCAATAGAGTGCCGGCGGGAGAACGCGCTGCTCAAGCGCCTGGCACCCCACTGCATCGAAGACACCGGCGGCCTCTTCGTGGCGGTAGAGGGGGATGATGATACTTACGCCGCCGAGTTCCCCGCCGACTGCGAGCGCAGCGGCATTGCCTGTCGGCCGATCAGCATCGCTGAAGCCCGGGAGATGGAGCCGGTACTTTCCGAGCGCTTGATCGCGGCATTTCAAGTGGAAGACGCTTCGGTCGACCCGTTTCACCTGTCCCTGGATAACATTTCCGAGGCCCTGGAACTCGGCAGCCGGGTGATGCTGCACACGCGTGTGGTTGGATTCAAGCAAAAGGGCGGCCGCATCTGCAGCACCCAGCTGGTCAACGATGAAACCGGCGAGGAAATCGCGGTCGAAGCCGAACAGGTGGTCAACGCCTCCGGTGCCTGGGCCAAGGAAGTGGCCGCCCTTGCCGGTATAACGGTCCCGCTGATCTATTCGAAGGGCAGCCTCCTGATCACCGATCAGCGTCTGACGCGCAGGGTCATCAACCGCCTGCGCCCGGCCGCGGACGCCGACATCCTGGTCCCCGGCGGAACCGTTTCGATTTTAGGCACTACCTCCATTCACATGGAAACCCTGGACCGGATTGTCCCCACGGTTGCGGAAAGCGATTACATCATCAACACCGCAGTGGACATGGTGCCAGCGCTGGAAACCACCCGCTACATCCGTGCTTACGCCGGCATCCGGCCGCTGATCGCATCCCGGGGCCCCGGGGAAGACCGGGCTCTCAGCCGCGGGTTTGCTCTCTTGGACCACGCGGAAGAAGGTGTCGCCAATTTCGTTTCGATCATCGGCGGCAAGCTGACCACCTATCGTCTCATGGCGGAGAAAGCCGCTGACCTGATTTGCAGCCGTTTGAGAGTCGACCGCCCGTGCCTGACGGCGGTGAAGCCGTTGAAGGCCTTTGCAGTCAACCAGTGGACCGCTGCGGGCCTTTCCGCAAGGCTCTGGATGCAAACTCACCGGCCCGATGACCTGCTGTTGTGCGAATGCGAAATGGTGCCCGCCAGCGCCGTGGATGCGGTCGTCGACGGAATCCGCCAGCACGGCGGCACGGCCAGCCTTTATGCCATCGGCCGCCGCAGCCGCGTCGGGAAGGGGACCTGCCAGGGGGCCTTTTGCGGGTTGCGCATCAACGCTCACCTCTACGACCAGGGCAAGCTTGCGGAACGCCAGGGGCTGGTCGATTTACGGTCATTTTTGAGTGCCCGCTGGCGCGGGATGCGCCCCATTCTGTGGGATACCGCGCTGCTTCAAGAGGAGCTGCAGGAAGCCTTGCACTGCGGGTATCTGGGCCTGGAGATGGAGGAGACCCGATGACCGCCGACCCGCCCATTCAGTGCGACCTCTGCGTGATCGGGAGCGGAATGGCTGGAATGAGCGCCGCGTTCTTTGCGGCGAAGCGCGGGCTTGCCACGGTGTTGGTGGGCCGAACCGGCGAGATCATCTTCGCCACCGGCCTTCTGGACCTGATGGCGGTCCACCCCGTGGAACAAGGCAAGGTCTGGGACGATCCCTGGGCTTGCATCGACCGACTCGCCCAGGATCTACCGAAGCATCCCTACGCCCGGATTCCCGCCGGTAAAATGCGGACGGCCTTCGAGGAACTGGGTGGCTTTCTCGAATCCAAGGGCCTGCCTTATGCCGGCCATTGGGACCGCAATGTCATGGTGTTGACATCGGCGGGTACCTTTAAGCCGACCTTTCGCGTTCCCGCTACGATGTGGGAAGGCATCGAGATCTGCCGGCGCAAGGCGCCCTGCCTTCTGGCGGACATCCATGGCCTCAAGGGCTTCAGTGCACGCCAGATTGCGGCCACGGCCGATGCGGCCTGGCCGGGGTTGCGGACGGTGCGCATCGAGTTGCCGGGCATGTCGGCCCCGGGTGAGTTGTTTGCGGAGCGCCTGGCCAGGTCTCTCGAGGTGGCGGCTCATCGTGCCCAACTCGCTGAGGTTATCCGCCCGCATGTCCAGGGGGCGGAAGCCGTGGGACTGCCGGCCATACTGGGGGTATCCCGCTCGGCCGAGGTCATGGCCGATCTGCAAAACCGGCTGGGGAAGCCGGTGTTCGAAATCCCCACCATGCCTCCCGGCGTGCCGGGCCTGCGCCTCAAGGAAACCTTTGAGCGCGGGCTGAAAGACCTCGGGGTAGAGCTTTTTCTCGAAAACCGGGTCTTCCATGCCGAAGCGGACCCCGCTGGAGGATTCCGGCTGAAGGCCGGCCGCACGGACCCCGAGGAGCTGGTTGAGGCCCGATCTGTGGTTCTGGCCACGGGGCGCTTCATGGGAGGAGGTCTCAAGGCAGATCGGCAACTCGTGAAGGAATCGCTTTTCAACCTGCCGGTTTGTCAGCCCGCGAGGAGAGCCGATTGGCATCGAGAGGATTTTTTGGACCGCCGCGGTCATGCCGTGAACCGGGCCGGCCTCGAGACCGACTCCGCCTTTCGCCCCCTGGACCCCTCCGGCCGGCCGGCCCATCCGCGGCTGTTTGCCGCCGGCTCCATCCTGGCCCATCAGGACTGGATGCGCATGAAATGCGGTTCGGGATTGGCCGTCACGACCGCTTATGCTGCCGTCGAAGGGGTGAAGAACGAGCTGTCTTGATTATCTGTCTGGTGACATGGTGCGATGTTTCGGTAAAGACCGAAACATTATTTTTTATCAGCCTTCCCGATACCTCTTTTCACTCCTCAGGTTGATCGTACTCATCACCTGTGATAAGGCAGAAACCAACGCACCCATGCCAGGGAGGTATCGCCATGGACCCAAAGCTGCTGACGCTGATCGACACGGCGATCAAGCGCGAAGAAGATGCCTACACCTTTTACATGGACATTCACGGGAAGGTTAAAGACCCGGCGGCTCGCGAGACCATCCAGTGGATCGCCGGCGAGGAGCAGAAGCACAAGGCGTTTCTGATGAAGTATCGCAAAGGGGATTTCGGGGCGAGCGGCCTGAAATTGAGCGACGTCGTTTACTACAAGATCGCCGAGCACCAGAACGAGCCTGAAGTCAAAACCGATATGAACAGCTCTGAGGTCTATCTCGTGGCCTCCCACCGCGAGCTGCGGTCCTATCAGTTTTACACCGCGCTGGCCAACCAGCACGCAGCGGACGAGGGCCGGGAGATGCTCCTCAAAATGGCCAACGAAGAGCTGAAGCACAAGGAAAAGATGGAATATCTCTATGCCAACACCGCATTTCCTCAGACCTCAGGGGGCTGACCGCCCGCATCCCGAGAACAGTCGGTTCTGGGCATTGCGATGTTCTACTTCGCCGGTTCCACCGGTATGACGGTAACCGGCACGGACGAATTCTTCAGCACCTTGTCCGTCACGCTGCCGAATCGGAAATTGCCTTTAGCCCCGTGGCTGGCCATCACCACCAAATCCACCTTTTCCCGATCGATCAGCTTGAGAATTTCCCTGGCGGGGTCGCCCACGGCCACATGTTTGACGTAGAGAGGGCAGCTATCCAGGTATTTTTCACAGATCTGCCCCAGACGTTTATTCGCCGTCTTATAGGCGTGATCCATGAGTTCCTGCACCCGTTTTTGCTCAAACGCTCCGTACCAGCCGTCGTGGTGGGCCGTGTCTTCGATCACATAGAGCACATGAATCTCAGCGCCGTATCGCTCGGTGAGCGACTTCACGTGCGGCAGCGCCTTCTCTGAAATGCTCGAAAAGTCCGTCGGCCACAGGATTTTTTTCACTTCCATAATCAGCCTCCTTTTAGCAGCTGTCGCGCCTGGCGATGATCCGGTAAAGTAACTATGCCGGGCCGGTTGTAAAGACGCCGGTTCACGCTGCGGCCGACGAAAGGTGGACTTTATAAAAGGGCAAGGCTCCAGTCGATTCTTGTCACACAAGCCGCGTGCCTAGTACACGGCTGCAAGTTTAACGCTGATGCACTGGCGTGCTCTTGTCTTTTCGGTCGATGGCCGAAAATCCAAGCCGCCCGCTATCGGGCGGGTGTTGGAACGAAAGCGCAGCACACACGGCGGCATGTGAGCATCTCGGATCGGCTGGCAAC
>JBLMXM010000175.1:0-5413 GCA_050257775.1 Hyphomicrobiales bacterium | reverse complement strand
GGTCCAGATGTTGAGCAGCTCCACGATCTTGTGATCCAGCCCCTCCTGGTGGAAAACCAGCGGCACTTCGTAGATGCAGCCGACGTCCTTGGCGGTGATCACGGCATCGACCCCGACGTTGCAGAAAAGGGCGATCTTGGCCTTGAGGTCCTTGGAGAGGAACCGGTCGGTGCGGCACAGCAGGATGTCCGGCTGGATGCCGATGCTGCGCAGCTCCTTGACGCTATGCTGAGTGGGCTTGGTCTTGGCCTCGCCGGAGGTGCTGATGTACGGAACAAGGGTCAGGTGGATGTAAATGACGTTGTCCTTGCCCACCTCGGCCCGGAACTGGCGAATCGCTTCCAGGAAGGGCAGGCTCTCGATGTCCCCGACCGTTCCCCCGATCTCGACGATGATCACGTCGATCCCGTCGGCCACGCCCTTGATGCAGTTCTTGATCTCGTCGGTGATATGAGGAATGACCTGCACCGTTCCGCCCAGGTAGTCTCCCCTCCGCTCCTTGCTGATCACGGAATAATAAATCTTGCCCGTGGTATAATTGTTGCGCTTGCCCATGGTGGCACCGGTGAAGCGTTCATAGTGCCCCAGGTCCAGGTCGGTTTCGGCGCCGTCATCGGTCACGAACACCTCACCATGCTGGAAGGGGTTCATCGTCCCGGGGTCCACGTTGATGTAAGGGTCGAGCTTCTGCAGTGAAACGGTGAGCCCGCGGCTCTCCAGCAGCGCGCCGATGGAAGCCGAGGCGAGTCCCTTGCCGAGGGAGGACAGAACACCGCCGGTTACGAAAATAAACTTGGTGTTAAACGCCATGCATGCACCTCGATGGGTTTGCGGATTCGCTTCGCTGATCGGATAAGGGGCAAGGCCGTATCACGTTCAAAGTGTCAGCTGTCAGGCGGAGCATGGGTGTCGGAAAAAGCTGTCTTTCCTTGCCTAACACCTGGCACCTAACACTGCTTCACCTGGAGAGCAAAAAACGTTTCGAGACATGGCCCTTGATGGGATTTAGATCTGGAAATCGACAAACGTGTGAAACGTCGTCCGCATCGAAAGGCTGTGTAAAGAGGCCGAGTTCAAGGCGTATCAATGTCTGGCGTCTGCCTCTGAGGTAGCGGCTTCCAGCCGCGATGATCGATGCTATATGCCTCCTCCGCAAGCACCAACCCGAAGCCGGGATTGGCCTCCTTACGCAGTCGTCAAAAAACGGTATGGCAGAACCGACCCGCCTCGCCCAACTCCTCTTCGATGCGGATTAACTGGTTGTACTTGGCGATGCGGTCGCTGCGGGACATGGAGCCTGTCTTGATCTGGCCCCCGCTCACGCCGACAGCCAGGTCCGCAATAAAGCTGTCCTCGGTTTCGCCGGAGCGGTGGGAGATCACGGTGGTGTAACCGGCATTCTTTGCCAGCTCTACCGCCTCGAGGGTTTCGGTGACGGTCCCGACCTGGTTCAGCTTGATCAGAATGGAGTTGGCGATCCCCTGCTCAATCCCCTTGCGGAAAATCCCGGGATTGGTGACAAAGATGTCATCGCCCACCAGCTGAACCGAGCCGCCAAGCCGGTCTGTCAGCGTTTTCCAGCCCTTCCAGTCCGCCTCGGACAGTCCGTCCTCAATGGATAGAACCGGATAGCGCTCAACCAGACCTTCCAGCAACCCGATCATCTGCCCGGAGCTCAGGCGCTGCTTCTCGGATTTCAGCACATAGTGGCCGTCCTGGTAAAACTCGCTGGCCGCCACATCCATGCCGATGCTGATGTCCTTCCCCGGCCGGTACCCGGCGGCTCGGATGGCGTCCATGATGAAGCCGAGGGCCGCTTCGTTGGATTCGAGATCCGGGGCGAATCCCCCCTCGTCGCCCACCGCCGTGTTGAGCCCCTTCTTCTTGAGGATCGCTTTCAGACAGTGGAATGTCTCTGCACCCATCTGTACGGCCTGGGCGAAGGAAGAGGCTCCGAAGGGGATGATCATGAACTCCTGGAAATCGAGAGTGTTGGCCGCATGGGCACCCCCGTTGATGATGTTCATCATGGGGATGGGCAGGATGTGCGCCGTCATCCCGCCGATGTAGCGGTAAAGCGGCAGGCCGTAGGCTGCGGCGGCGGCGCGTGCCGCCGCCATGGAAACGCCGAGAATGGCGTTGGCACCCAGCTTGGATTTGTTGGCCGTGCCGTCGAGTTCGATCATACGCCGGTCCAAGGCGTTCTGATCCGCCGCATCCAAACCGCAAATCGCCGGGGCGATCCGGCTCATCACGTTCAAGACCGCCGAGCCGACTCCCTTGCCGGCATACCGCTTGGAGCGCCTGTCCCGCAGCTCGAGGGCTTCCCGGGTCCCGGTGGAAGCCCCCGACGGAACCGCCGCGCGTCCCAGGGCGCCGCAGGCCAAGTGGACGTCCGCCTCCACTGTGGGATTTCCGCGTGAATCGAGAATCTCTCTAGCCCGTACCTCGACAATTTCCGTCATCGGATCCTCCGACAGGGGCACATCCATGCCCGGTTGCTCAGCTTGACAAATTATCTCAAAATGTTAGTCTGAACCAACAATGAAGTCAAGAGAGGATGAACGATTGCCGTGGAAGGCCAACGCAAAGATCTTTACTCCGAAGCCCATCTGCTGGTGGCGGCCATCCGAGTGCACGAGCACCTTCATTCCCAGCCGGCAACCCTCGAAGATGTCTGCCGGATGCTCGCATTTTCCACCGAACATGCCGGGATCATCTCGCGGCGTCTCGAAGACCTGGGAATTCTCGAAGCGGTCCAGGGCTCATTCGGCGTGCGGCTTTTCGTCCGGGATCACCGCAAACTGGAGGATATCCCCCGTGGTGAATTCGGCCGTAAGCTGGAGGATGAAGTCAAGAAGTTTCAGGACCTGCAGCGGTCCATGACCCAGAAGATCGAATCCCTGCAGGCCGAGCAGGCCGGCAAGAAGAAAAACCTCTTCGCGGAGATGGATAAAAAACTCAAGGAAGAACTCGACAAGAAATCCAAACCCTGACGCATGGACTTCAGCTCCAAAACCGCCCCGGGCCCATACTTCCGCAAGAAAATGGGCAAGGACCCCCAGACCGTCTCCCTGGACGCGGACATGATCCGCCTTCTCATGGTGATCGACGAACACAAGAGTCTTTACCAGATCGCGGCCGAAGTGGAAATGGATGCGGCGACGTTCAAGAAGACCCTCCAGCGGCTGCTCGAGCAGGGCCTCATCGAAACCGCCGCCAAAAAAGCCCCTCATCTCGACAAGACTTTCCTTCACACCGTGCAATTGAATTTGGCCCGGGCTATCGGGCCCATGGCGCAAATCGTGCTCGAGGATACGGTGGCGGAGATGCATCTCGATCCCTCCAGAATTCCGGTGGACCAGGCCGCCGACCTCATCAATCATCTCGCCCTCGAGATCCCGAATGAAGATACCCGGATCCAGTTTAAGAAGGCGATGATCCCCATCATCAACAAGATGAAACCGTGAGACAGGAGCCCGAATATGATGGATGTCAGCTGTGATGCCTGCAGTAAACGGTACCGGATCGATGAAACCCGTATGAAGTCCGATTCGGCGAAGGTCAAGTGCAAGGCCTGCGGCCATTTGTTTAGCGTAGTTCGACCGCAGGCGGCCGACCTCGTAGAATCCATCTTCGAGACCGGCACGCTGACTGCACCCGCCGCGGCACCTACCCGCTCGAGTCGCACGGCCCCTTCTGGTCCGCAAGACCCTGCCGCAACCCTGCGGGCATCCGAGACGTTCACCGCTCCGCCGACACCAGAGGAAAAGCCGTATCAGCCCGCCGCCGGCATGGTAAAACCCCGTTTCGGCCTGTTCAGCAAGACCATCATCGTGATGCTGCTGATCAGCATCCTGCCGTTTGGAGTCTTCTGGTTCATTACCTTCCGGGAGACCAGCGCACGCATCCGAAGTGATTCAGAGGCGCTGATGGCGCAAACGGCCAAAGGACTCGCCGATCAAGTGGACAGCTGGATCACCGGCAATTTCACCATGCTGCGCACGGCCGCCAAGCTGCCTGACATCCTGTCCATGAACCGCGACCGGCAGGAGCCGATCCTCAAGGCCATCGGCCGCGAATATCCCTGGATGTATCTCGTCTTCACGGTCGATCCGAACGGCATGAACGTCGCCCGCAACGACGGCGAGCCGCTGGTCAGCTATGCCGACCGCCAGTATGTCAAGGATGTTTTGGCTGGCAAGGCCATGAGCTGGCAGACCGTGATCGGCCGTACATCAAACGTGCCCGCCCTGGTGATCGCAGTCCCCATCAAGGAGGAGAACCGGGTCATCGGCGTGATGGCAGCGGCCATGACCGTTGACGATCTCTCCAAGCACATTGCCTCATGGAAAAAAGGGCAGACAGGGTTTGCGTTTCTGGTGGATGAGAAGGGCTTCGTGATCTCGCACCCCAGCCGCCAGATGGTGCAGAAGCGGGAGAACCTGAACAGCCAGCCGCTCCTTGCAGAGTTCCGCAAGAAGGGCTGGACCACCCTTACCACCTCATTCACGGATGAGGCCGGCCAGCCAGCCCTGGGCCATGTCCGCAGCACTCCCTTCGGCTGGGTCCTCGCCCTCCAGCAGGAAGAGCACGAAATGTTCGACTCTCTCACCCTGATCCAGAACTTTGCGTTGGCCCTGCTGGCCATCACAGCGCTGCTGGCTGCTGTAATCGCTTGGTTCTCGGCTCGTAGCCTGGTGACGCCCATCATGAAGCTTACGGACGCCGCCGAACGCATGAGCTTGGGGGATCTAAACGTCAAGATCGACGTCAGCTCCCGCGACGAGATCGGCCTACTGGCCCAGGCCATCGCCCGCATGCAGACCAGCCTGCGAATGGCCATGGAACGGCTGCGGAAGAAAAGGTAAAACCTGGTCGCGTCCCTGGCGTTGCTCGCGTGAGTCGCGTTGGGAAAGGGGCTACTCCCCTCCAACGCGCCTGCTCGATAAACGCGATAAACTCAGAGCAGCGCCCCCTCCCAGTTCCAAAGCCCCGGTCGGTCCTTAAGACGAATGGTCGTGGGCACAGCTTCCATCAGGTGGATGAAGAGGCGGTAGCCGGCCCTACGCAGGGTGTCCTTCTGATCCCGCAAGTCCAGACGCCAGTTGGGGAACACCCAGTAGAGCGATCCGTATCGCACCGCCCAGGCATCTTCGCCTTTGGGGCTGCGGAACGGCGTCTCAAGCTGAAGGTCCGAAGCGACGGCGCGCGCGACACACAGCGGCCAGCTCCCGCCGATCACGATACCAAGCGGCAGCGGGCTGCGGCCGGGAAGTTTCAGAAAGTCCGCTGCCGCGAGTTCCGGGCTCACGATGGCGCCGCTGAATCCCAGGGAGGCGGCCGATTCGAGGGCGAGCGGGTTGGCCAGGTTGCAGAACGGTCCGGCCCATAGCGTTACCCCCGGCCTGCC
>JBLMXM010000174.1:0-7955 GCA_050257775.1 Hyphomicrobiales bacterium | reverse complement strand
CCTGCGGCCGCCAAGGCGCAAACCGCGGCAGCAGCATCATCCCCGGGATGGCCGCCAGGGTGCAGAAGATGAAGAACCCCTCCCAGCCCAGGTGCTTGGCGGCGAGTCCGGTGGGTGCTGCGGCCAGCACCCGCGGCAGGCCCATGATGCTCGTGAGCAGCGCGTACTGCGTGGCCGTGAACTTCTTATTGGTCAGGCCGGCCATGAAGGCGACGAAGGCGCTGGTGCCCATGCCGCCGGTGATGCTCTCGAAGGCGATCACTCCGCAAAGGGCGGGCAGGCTGTAGCCGATGCGGGTGAGAACCGCAAAGCCCGCCGTGGAAACCGCCTGCAACACCCCGAAAACCCACAGGCTGCGGTGAATGCCCAGCCTCAGCATCAGAATTCCGCCGAGGACGGCCCCGGCAATGGTCGCCCAGGAGCCGAAGAGCTTGACCACCGCGCCGATCTCGGACTTGGAAAAACCCATCTCGAGGTAAAACGGGGTCGCAATGGCCGCGGCCATGGTGTCGCCAATCTTATAAAGCAGGATGAACGCCAGGATCCACACCGCGCTGTCCCGGCGGAAAAAATCGGCCAGGGGATCCCATATGGCCTCGCGCAGCGACTGCGGCGGACGGTTTTCGACCCGTGGCTCAGGCGCCAGCAGAGTGGTGGCCACTCCGGGGATCAGGCCGGCGGCCATGACCAGATACACCTGGGAGAAGGGCATGTAATCCGCCAGAATCAGCCCGCCCCCCGATGCGGCCCACATGCCGATGCGATAGCCGTAGATGTATAGCGACGACCCCAGCCCGAGTTCTTCGTCCGCGAGGTCCTCCCGGCGATAGGCGTCCACCACCGTATCCTGGGTGGCGCTGAAAAAAGCAACCAGCACGGCGCTCACCACCATCCATCCGGGATGAGCCACCGGATCAGACCAGCCCAGCGCGCCGATCGAAACCATCAGGGCCAACTGAGCGATCAACAGCCAGCCCCTCCGTCGGCCCAGCACGGGCGGCGTGAACCGGTCCAGCACCGGCGACCATAGGAATTTCCAGGAGTAGGGCGACTGCACCAGGGCGATCATTCCCACCCAGGTGAGGTCCACCCCTTCCTCCTTCATCCACGCCTGGAGGACCCCTAGGGTCAACAGCAGGGGCAGGCCGCAGGAGAAGCCCATCAGAAAGGCGACCAGCATCCGGCGGCTGAACAACACCGCCAGGATAGGTTTTTCGGAAGCAGGCAATGGGTTAGTGTTTGGTGTTTGGTGTTTGGTGTTTTAGGGGTTCCAGGGTTCGCCCGGCGGCATGTGCTGCCGGATCCAGATCATCACCTTCTCGAATTCCTCTCGCAGTTCCCGCAGGGCTTTGCCCCGGTGGCTGACGCGGCTCTTCTCTTCGCGCGTTAATTCAGCGAAGGTCCGGTCGAAAGCCGGGTAGAAAAAGACCGGGTCAAAACCGAAGCCGTTGGCACCTGAGGGCGCTTCGGCGATCAAGCCCTCGCAGCGCCCTTCATAGGTGAGTGCCGGACCGGACGGCACCGCCAGGGAGATGACGCACTCGAAGGCTGCCTGGCGTTCGCGGCAGTTCTTCATCGCGGATAGAAGCTTCCGGCAGCGATCCTCATCCGTGGCGTTTTCCCCGGCGTACCGGGCCGAGTACACCCCGGGGGCGCCGTTCAGGGCCTCCACGGCCAGCCCGGAGTCATCGGCCAGCGCCGGATAGCCCAGGATTCGCGCCGTGAAGCTGGACTTCTTGTACGCGTTCTCCTCAAACGTCGTGCCGTCCTCCTCGACCGTGGGGATCGGCCCGAAGTCGGAAAGGCTTCGAATATCGACCGGAAACTCCTGCAGCAACCCGCGGATCTCAGCTGTTTTTCCGGGGTTGCGGGTGGCCAGCACGATTACGGGCCGCCGCCGGGCCATGGGCTCATCTCCCCCTTGAATTGGGATGACATTCTCTAATACTCAGTTTAAGGAGTTTGCTTCACGGATTCAAGACCTTATTGATACGGCGCCGCCGTGTCAACGACCTTTACAAGCGGAGAGGTCCGTGTATAATGCACTCGCCTTCTACTGGGTCGTCTCAACGGAAAATCGTCGCCGGCATCCGCCATGCTGAAAGAGCTTTCCATCCGCAACTTCGCCATCATCGACGACCTGCAAATCCGCTTCGAGGCGGGCCTTACGGTGCTGACCGGTGAGACCGGCGCCGGCAAATCCATCATCATCAACGCCGTCAACCTGATTCTCGGCAGCCGGGCATCGACCGACGTAATCCGAACGGGTGCCGCCGCGGCCGAACTGGAGGCGCTCTTCGATGTCCCGGCCGATTCGACCGCGGGCCGCGCCGCCGCACTGATGGGCTATGATCTCGCCGAGGGTCTGCTCGTGCGACGCGTCATTTCGCGCTCGGAAGGCAACCGGGTCTATGTCAACGGCCGGCTCGCCACCCTCCAGGTTCTGGGCGACGTCACCGAAAACCTGGCCAGCATCTCCGGCCAGCACGCCCACCAGGGGCTTCTCAAGGAAGAAGAACACCTGTTGATCCTGGATCAGTTCGCGGGGCTCATGCCCCAGCGCGCGGCGGTGTCCGCCCTCTACCACGAGATTCTGCCGCAGCTGAAACGACTCAAAGAGCTCATTAACCGCCAGGCCCGGCAGGCGGAGCTGATTGAGCTGCTGCAGTTCCAATGCCGGGAGATCGAAGCCGCCGCCATACAGCCCGGGGAAGACCAGGTGCTCGAGCAGGAACGCCTGCGCCTGAAGAATGCCGGGGCCCTCTACGAGGCCGTCAACAGCGGCCTGGAAGCGCTTTACAGCGGACCCGGGTCCGCAGTAGAGCGGTTGACCGAGGTGCGGCGCAGCCTTGAGAAGATGGGCCGGATCGATCCCTTGCTCACCCCGCAATCGGAGGCCTGTGCCGAGATTACCTACCGCATCGAAGATGTGGTGGACCGGCTGCGGGCCTATCTCAAGTCCGTCGAACTCAACGAGGGCCGGCTGGAAGCCGTGGAAGGGCGACTGGATCTGCTCAACCGCCTGAAGCGCAAGTACGGCGGCTCGCTGGAGGCCGTTAGAGAGAAGCTGACCCAGAGCTCATCCGAGCTCGCTGCCATCGAACATGTCGGCGCCGAGATCGAAGCAGCCGAGGCGCGGCTGGGCGAGCTGCACGCCCAGATTTCGGAACAGGCGAAGCGCCTGTCCAAGAAGCGCCAGGAGGCCGCCCAGCGTTTTACGGCACTCGTGGCCACGGAGCTCGCCAAGCTCAGAATGGCCGGAACCGAGTTCGGAGTGCAGCTGACCGCGGCTCCGGCGGATGAGCACACCGAGGCTCATTTAAAGGTAGGCTCGCGGGCGCTGTCGGAAAGCGGGGTCGACCGAGCCCTGTTCAGCATCGCTCCGAACGTGGGCGAGGCGTTGAAGCCGCTGGCGGCCATCGCCTCCGGCGGCGAGCTGTCCCGCGTGGTGCTGGCGCTGAAGTCGATTCTCGCGCACACCGAATCGGTCGGCACCATCGTGTTCGACGAGGTGGATGCGGGAATTGGCGGTGCGGTGGCTGAAGTGATCGGCCGCAAGCTGGCGGACCTGGCCCGCCGCCATCAGGTGATCTGCATCACCCATCTGCCGCAGATCGCCAAGTTCGGCCGCCATCACTTTCGAATCTCCAAGCAGGTCGCCAGCGGCCGCACCCGCACGGCCATCGCCCCCCTTTCCGCCGATGAGCGCACCCGCGAGATCGCCCGAATGCTCGCAGGAGAAAAAATCACCCGTGTCACGCTGGAGCATGCCAAAGAGCTCTTGAACAAATAAAATTCCCCGGCCTGCTGCCGCAGGCCGGGGAATAGAATCAGACCGCCGCCCGGAGAATTGCGCCTACTCTTCTTCTACATCCTCCGGAGAATCCTCATCACCATGCTCTTCGTCGAACGTTTGTTCATCTGCCGCTTCGTCTTCAAACAGCTCTTCGACATTCGCTGGCCCGCCTTCGCCCAGAGCCGGCGCATTCGGGTCAACCGCCGGCGTAGCGGACGCCCCGCTCAGCTGATCCGCATCATCGAAGACCAGATCCGTGGACCGGCTGCCGCCGGCATCTCCGAAAAGCCCTGAAACCGTCTCGGCGATCTTGTCCATGTAGACCCCGATCGGGAAAAAATTCCGGTTTCGGAGAAGCGAAACCAGCGCATCCCTTCCCTTCGGAATGACGGATTGAACGGCTTCGGCGCTGTAAGCCTGCTCGCAGAGCAAGGAGAAGCGCTCATCCGGGGCGCCGCCGCCCTCCCGGCTGGAGGCGCCGCCGTCAATCACCGCGTATTCCTGGATGATCAGCGCTTTCTTCTTGGGATCTCTGGCGATGCAGAATTTCTGTCTCATGGATGGTATCTCAACAACCTCCGCAACCGGCCGATTTCGGATTAGAGCTTCTCGACATCCGAAGCCGATGGGCCTTTGGCTCCCTGCTGGATTTCGAAGCGCACCTTGTCGCCTTCCGCCAGCGATTTAAACCCCTTGCCCTTGATGGCCGAATAGTGGACGAAAATATCCTGGCCATCATCTTTCTTAATGAAGCCGTACCCCTTTTTTTCGTTGAACCACTTCACGACTCCTTCCGGCATAATGCTCCTCCTCCCATTGCGTTGTTGATGATCTCACGGAATACCCGAGCTGAAAAATGCCGAACGCCGCGCGGCACCGAATCCCTGCGCCGGGCAAGTAGTTTATCAACACCGGCTAGACAACTTTCTCAACATTCACCGCAGCCGGGCCCTTGCCGCCCTGCTCCACATCAAAGCGCACCCGCTCGCCCTCGGCCAGCGATTTGTACCCCTCGCCTTTGATTGCGGAGTAATGCACGAAGACGTCGCCCCCGTCTTCCTTTTGAATGAACCCCCATCCCTTCTTGTTGTTGAACCACTTCACCGTTCCTTCTTGCATACGCCTTTGCTCCACGTTTCGGTGTTAAGAGTCATAGCGCCTCCCTCAAACAAAAACAGCAGAGCCATTCCTGACTCTGCTGAGTGAATCCGCCTCACCTGGGAACAAGACGCATTGGGAACTCGTAAATCTCACGAACCAACTCTGGGAACATAACCACGTCGTATTGTTATGATGACGGGGGCACTATCCTGAAAATCGAAACTTTTGTCAATAAAAAAACTGGGCAAATATACCGAAAATTCGGATGGTTCGGGGCACACCCCATATCTTGTGGATTTACACCACGCGATATCTATAAGCAGATTCCGCGAGAGTTCGGTTCAGGTCTTGCCGGAAACGTGTTAGAATTTAACTTTTAGATCACCTTATGATCGCACGCTTGGATCTTCTTTGGTTCATGGCAACGCATCATGGCCACTAAACGCATGCAGCCCTTTTGGACCGCGGGCATTCTCGCGTCCGGGCTCTTTTTGATTCTTCTGCTGGTCCGGATGGACGTGTTCGAGCGCTTTTTTTCCGGTTCGAAACCGCTGCTGTTGGCCTCGGGCTCAGACGCCGGCACCCGGGAAGTCTGGATGAACATCTACCAGAACAACCGCAAAATCGGCTTTGCGCATAGCCGGCTGGCGCCCCAAGACGCCGGGTATGAGCTCCAGGAGAAGATCCTCATGCGGATCAACTCCATGGGCATGGTCCAAGATCTCCACCTGCAAACCCGGGCCGATCTGCTTACCGACTTATCGCTGAACCGGTTTGATTTCGAAGTCGCCTCCGGGCAGTTCCGCTTTTCGGCGAAAGGCACGGTATCGGGCGAGTCGCTCAGCGTATACACCGAAACGGCAGGGGCTGCGCGGAAGGTCGAAATCGCTCTCAAGAAGAAACCCTATCTGGCGGCGGCCGCCATCCACGCGCTTTCCGCCCAACGATTGAGACCCGGCGACCAGTACAGCTTCGACATTTTCGATCCGTCCACCATGGCTCAAAGTGCGGTCCAGGCCGAGGTCATCGGTCGCGAAGACATTCAGCTGATGGGGAGCACGCTTGCGGCGACCCGCATCAGCATGAGCCTGCGGGGAATGACTCAGACCGCATGGATCGGCGACAACGGGGAACTGCTCAGAGAACGTGGATTGCTCGGCATGCGGCTTGAAAGAACCAGCCGGGAGGAGGCGCTCAACGACCTCGGCTCGGCGGCGAGCGAGGACCTCGCGGAGCTCGCGTCGGTCGCCTCCAACCGCGAGCTTCCGGATTCCGCGGCGCTCGAGACCCTGCGGGTCAGGATCGGCGGCATCCCGGCCGACGGCCTTCACCTCCGGGGCGGGCGCCAGAGCCTGGTCGACGGCATTCTCACGGTGCGCCGCGAGAGCCTGGCGGACCTGCCGGAATTGCCACGGGAGCAGGAAATGGCCGCGCTGGAGCGGGTGTTTCTCAAGCCGGAGCCGCTCATCCAATCCGACCATGAGCGCATCCGGTCGCTGGTGCGCTCGATTCTCGGCGACTCACCCCACCTGACCCCGCTGGCCCAGGCCCGACGGCTCGTCGAGTGGGTTCATCTGAACATCGAAAAGCGTCCGGTGCTCTCTCTGCCGGATGCCCTCTCCACCCTGGAAAATCGAATGGGCGACTGCAACGAGCACGCCATGCTGCTGGCGGCCTTGGCGCGGGCCGCTGGAATCCCGGCCCGCATCGAGGCCGGGCTGGTGTATCTGCACGGCAGGTTCTATTACCATGCCTGGGATCTTCTGTTCCTGGGCCGCTGGATAACCGCCGATGCGGTTTTCGGCCAAATGCCCGCAGATGTCACCCACCTGCGTCTGGTCACCGGCTCCACGCAGCAGCACATGGACCTGGCCGGGGTGATCGGCAAGATCACGATCGAGATCCTGGACCCATCATGATCGTACTGACGGACCTGACCAAAGCATACGGAACCTATCTGGCCGTCGACCGCGTGAACCTGCGCATCGGCAAAGGCGAAATCTTCGGGTTCATCGGGCCGAACGGAGCCGGCAAGACCACGACCATCAAGATGATGGGCGGCGTCTTGGCGCCAACCGAAGGCTCCGTTACCATCGCCGGCGTCAGCATGCAGGCCGAGCCTGAAAAGGCCAAGCGCAAAATTGGCTTCATTCCCGACCGTCCCTATCTTTACGAAAAGCTGACCGGCCTTGAGTTTATGAAGTTCACCGCCGACGTCTACGGAGTGCCGGAGAGCCACTTCGTTGAGAAGGCCGCCGCCAGCCTGCAGAAGTTCTCTCTCACGGACTGGTCCCACGAGCTGATCGAATCCTATTCCCATGGCATGAAACAACGCCTGATCATGGCGGCGGCGCTCCTGCACGAACCGGAGGTCCTCATTGTAGACGAGCCCATGGTGGGGTTGGATCCGCTGGCGATCATCATGGTGAAGGACCTCTTCAAACGCCTGGCGGCCGAAGGAGTCACCATCTTCATGTCCACCCACACTTTGAAGGTGGCCGAGGACATCTGCGACCGGATCGGCGTCATCACCCGGGGCCGGTTGATCGCCAGCGGCACGACGGCCGACCTGCAGCGCGAAGCTCATGTGACCAATGCCGGCCTGGAGCAGGTTTTCCTGAACCTCACGAGCGACACGGGTTGAACGGGGTTTCCTGCGAGTTTGGCCGGTGAATGGGCGCGCGGATGTTATTCCTCCGGCAATTTGACACTTGGGCAATTATGGCGATCTCCAGCATCTGACGAGCAGGCGGAGCGGGGTGCCCGCCCCGCCTGAGCCCGAAAAGGTGTTGGCATGTTTGTTTGCCGACACAATAATGGACCAATTTCCAGAGAATTGTGAACAACACGCTCATCCAGGATGTGAAGCTTCTGCTGAGACCGCGGACGACGCCGGTGCTCGCGCGCGGGCTTACCCGCAGCACCCGCGGCGGGACGGCGCGGCTGCTGGTGCTCGGGCTCGTGGGGACCGCCTTCTGGTGCGGGCTATTCGGCATCTCCTGGCGGGTGCTGCGCTACTTTCACGGGATTGAAGACATCGGCGATCTTCTGGCCTACA
>JBLMXM010000173.1:0-11834 GCA_050257775.1 Hyphomicrobiales bacterium | reverse complement strand
GAAGAAGTACAATTTGTCCAAATTTGAAGCGCTTTTTCTGGCGGGCGAACGTCTGGACCCCGACACGCTGCGCTGGGCCCAGGACAAGCTGAAAGTTCCGGTGATCGATCACTGGTGGCAGACCGAGACCGGTTCGGCGATTGCCGGCAACTGCATCGGGTTGCATCGGTTTCCGGTCAAGGAGGGTTCGGCCACCAAGCCGGCGCCGGGCTGGGACCTTCAGGTGCTGGGCTCCGATAAAAAGCCGATCGGGGCCGGGGAGATCGGCGCGCTGGTTGCCAAGCTGCCCATGCCGCCGGGCACGCTGCCCACGCTTTGGAACAACGACGCGGGGTTTGTGAAGTCCTATTTGGAGGAATTTCCCGGCTACTACAAGACGGCCGACGCGGGCTTCATCGACAAGGACGGCTATGTTTTTGTGATGTCGCGCACCGACGACATCATCAACGTGGCCGGCCACCGGTTGTCGACCGGCGCCATGGAGGAGGTGCTCTCCGACCACCAGGATGTGGCCGAGTGCGCGGTGCTTGGGGTGGACGACGCGCTCAAGGGGCAGGTTCCCATCGGGTTTATTGTTTTGAAGGCCGGGGTCAGCCGCCCGCACGAGCAGATCGTCAAGGAGGTGGTGCAGATGGTGCGCGACCGCATCGGTCCGGTGGCCTCATTCAAGACGGCCACCGTGGTCAAGCGGTTGCCCAAGACGCGTTCCGGCAAGATCCTGCGCGGCACGATCCAGAAGATCGCCGACAACAAGGAATGGAAGGTGCCGGCGACCATCGATGATCCGGTGATTCTCGATGAGATCACTCAGGCGCTCAACGCGGTCGGCTATGCGCAGGGGCGCAAGGATTGAAAGGCGTGCAGCGGCAGGTCGCGAGGTGAGGCATGTCCAAGAAGGTTCTCATTGTAGATGACGAGCCTGGGATCATCGTGGCCCTGCAGTTTTTGATGGAGCAGAACGGCTATGAGACGCTGGTGGCCTTCAGCGGCGAGGAAGCCATGGAAGCCGTCGCCCGGCACCACCCCGATCTGATCCTGCTGGACATCATGCTGCCGGTGGTGGACGGCTTCGAAGTCTGCCAGCGCATCCGCGAAAACCCAGACTGGAAGGACATCCGCATCGTTCTGGTCACCGCCTTGGGCAGCGAAGTCAACGTCACCAAGGGACTGGATCTCGGCGCGGACGCCTATGTCACCAAGCCCTTTGCAAACGTGGAACTTGTCGCCAAAGTCAAAGAGCTGCTCGAATGCCGCGATTGAAGAAGAACCGTACCTTCTGGTGGGTCGTTCTGGCGTGTATCTTTTTTTTCATTCTCGTGGCCCTGGGGCTCACCCTCCTGCTGTGGCAGCAGCTGTCGATGACCGAACGGGAATCCATCCTGGAGTTAATCCGAGGCCACAGCATTTATATCTTCGGCGCTTTTGTTCTTCTATTCATCGGGATAGGCTTTGCCGTCGACTGGGTTTACTGGTTCTACATTCTTCCCATCCATCAAATCGCTGAAGAGACCGGTATCATTTACGGCGTCAACCCCGGGCACCGTATCCATCTAAAGGGCAGCCGCGAAGCGATGAGTCTGGTCGGCGTCATCAACCAGGCTGCCGAAAAATTCGAGAAACTGCATGACTCGGTAGAGGAACGCATCGGCGAAGCCCGGGCACGCATCGAAGAGGAAAAGAAGATTCTTTCCGTGGTTCTTGCCGAGCTGCCTGAGGGGGTCTTGATCTGCAGTTCGGAGGGTCTCATCACGCTCTACAATGAGCGGGCGCGGCAACTGTTGGAGGCCCCCGGGGATGAAGCGGGCGACTTGCAGGCATCTCCGGCCGGAGGTTTTATCGGACTGGGTCGTTCGGTTTTCGGGGTAATCGGTAAGGCTTTCATCGCCCACGCCCTGGATGATATCGCGGATAAGCTCCGTGCCGGTCAACAGGACCTGAGCTCGTTCTTCCGGATGATTGGCCGGAACCAGCGGCTGCTGCAGGTCGTAACGGTTCCGATTCTCCGCCCGATGCGTGAAATCTCCGGCTTTGTCCTGATCTTGACCGATGTTACGGCGCCGACGAAATCCTTCCAGCGCGCTGAGTCGCTGTTTCAATCGCTGGCCATCGGCATACGCGGCGCTTTAGCGGGAATTCGATCCGCAGTCGAGGTGATTCTCGATTACCCCGACATGCCGCCGGCTAAACGGGAGGAGTTCCACCGGATCATTCATCAGAAGGCATTGACCGCCGGCGAGGCCACGGACCGGTTGACGGGGGAATACGCCGGAACGATTCATTCCCCCGCGTCTTTGCCCCGCGTCCGCGTCAGGGACCTGGTGGAGGCCGTCCGCAAAAAAGCCGCGGAAAAGCTGGGAGTTCGTCTGGCGGATGATTCGGTCGATGACCGCATCTGGATTCACGCGGAACCTTACTTGATGACGCTGGCGCTCGCCTTCATTTTGGCGCGGCTGGCGGCGGAAACCGGAGGGACATCTTTCCGGTGTGAGTCGAAGGTCAAGAAGCGGTTTGTCGGGCTGGACTTAACCTGGGACGGCCCGCCGCTGCGGATGGAGACCGTACACCTCTGGGAAGGACAATCGGTATTGGTCGCTGATGAGACCGTGAACTCCACTTTGGGAGAGATCCTGGAGCGGCACCGGGCCGAGCTGTGGTCCCAACCCTCCAACAGCGCCGGGCAATCCTGCATGTGCCTGCTTCTGGAGGCCGCAGAACCGGCCGTCCGGATTTACTCGCGGCGGCAGACCATCCTGCCCACCGCGCGGCCGGTTTATTACGACTTCGATCTCTTCAGCCAACCGGGGCAGTCGCCTGAGCTGGATGACCGGCTTCTCACCGAGATTACCTACACCGTCTTCGACACCGAGACCACGGGCCTGAACCCGCGGGAAGGCGATGAGATGGTTGCCTTGGGCGCGGTGCGGATCGTCAACGGCCGCCTGCTCGAATCGGAATGTTTTGACCACCTGGTAAAACCCGAGGGTGTCCTGCGGTCCGAATCGATCCGTATCCACGGCATTCAGCCTGAGATGCTCAAGGATCAGCCGGATGCCCGGCAGGTGCTTCATTTGTTTCACAGCTTTGTCGAAGGCACCATCCTGGTTGCACATAACGCCGCCTTCGACATGCGTCTGTTGCAACTGCAGGAGGCGCGGACCGGAGTGCGTTTTGGAAATCCCGTGCTCGATACCATGATTCTTTCAGCTGTCGTGCATCCGGCGCATGCAACCCATGATCTCGATGCGATTGCCGAGCGGCTGGGGGTGACCATCATGGGGCGCCACACGGCCCTGGGAGATGCGATGGGGACTGCGGAGATTTTTCTCAGGCTGATGCCCTTACTCGATGCCCTGGGAATTCGAACGTTCAAACAGGCGCGTGAGGCCTCTCAGAAAACGTTCTATGCACGGCTGAAATACTGACGAAGCGGTTAGTTCACTGGCGGCGAGGCCATTAACGGGAGGGTGAAGGTGAAGGTAGATCCCGCTCCGGGCCGGCTTTCGGCCCAGATGCGGCCGCCGTGAAGTTCAACGATGCGCCGGGTGATGGCCAGCCCCAGCCCGCTTCCGGGAGGACGCCCGCGCACGTCGTGGCGTCCCTGGCGGAACTCTTCGAAAATGATTTCCAGGTCTTCCGGCCGGATGCCTGTGCCGTTGTCCCGCACCTCCATCCGAAGGTGGTCCGGCTGAGCGGAAACCTGCACCTCAATCCGCCCGCCGGAACTGTCGCAGAATTTGACGGCATTTGAAAGAAGGTTGAGGATCGCCTGAAGCAGTCGGTCGCGGTCTCCAGTCACCGCGGGCAGCCGGTCCGGCATATCGAGAGTGTCGCTGATATGCTTGTCATCCATCAACGGACGGACCGATGCCAGGGCCTCGTGGCAAATTTCCCGCATGTCCACGGAACTCATCTGCCACTGCATTTTGCCCGTTTTCATCTTCTGGAAATCCAGAACCTGGCTGATCAACCGCGTCAGGCGCTCGCTTTCCCTGACAATGACACTGGTCAGATTATGATGCTGGTCCACAGGCAGCTGCGCATTCGCGTTCAGAATTTCCGCTATGGAACGAACCGCCGTCAAGGGGGTACGCAGTTCATGAGTGACGGTGGAGATGAATTCGTCCTTGAGCCGATCGAGTTCCTGCAGGCGTTCGTTGGCGGTTTTCAGCTCCGCGCTGGTTTTCTCCAGCTCACGGCTGTAGGCGATCACCTGGCGGGTTTCATCGAGAATGTTCATCACCTCTCCGAGGCCGAGCGGTTCCTCCTTGACGACAGAGGCGACCATGACCCGGGCCGATGCGGAACCGATGGTGCCGGCCAGCAAGGTTTCGGCATATGTGACCAGTGCCGGGTCCGCCGTGGACAGCGGCCCCCAAAGTATTTTCCGCTGGCTCGCAAAGGAGTTCAGTGCTTCGTCCGTGCGCTGGGTCCCGAGAAACCGCTCCAGCACCGAGCGCAGGTCCGTCACCAGGGCGGTCCCGCGCCAGAAGGAGGAGTCCTCCGGTTTGGCAGGATAAGTGAAGACATCCACGAAAAGGGCGGCCTGGGTGTGTTCGAGGGCGGTTGGGCGGGTGAAAAGGGAAACCCCTACGTAAACCGATGCATTCACCAGCAGGCTCCAGAAAACGGCATGGGCAACCAGATCGAGGCCTTGCAGGCCGAATAACTGAAAAGGCTTAAGGGTGGCCAAATTCCATGCACCCCGCGTGACCAGCCCTTCGTCCAGAAGACCCGCCTCTACCAGGGAGGGCAATACCAGGGTGTAGCCCCAGACGATGAACCCTGCCAGCAGGCCGCTGATGGCCCCGGCGCGGGTGCCTTGCTTCCAGAAGATACCGCCCAGCATGGCTGGCGCAAACTGCGCAACCGCCACGAAGGAGATGAGGCCGATGGACACCAGGGCGAACGCTTCACCGATGAAGCAGAAATAGGCGTAGGAGGAAAGCACGACCAGCGCGATGCTTCCCCGGCGAACGTTCAGCACGACGGTGCTGAGATTCTGCCCGCGGGTGCTGCGCGCGAAGGGCAGCCGCAGCAGCACCGGCATGACCAGATCATTGCAGATCATCGTCGAAAGAGCGACGGTCTCCATGATCACCATGCCCGTGGCTGCAGACATGCCGCCGATGAAGACCAGCAGGGATAGCACTTCCTGCTGCTTGGCCATGGGCAGGGTCAGGACAAACGTGTCTGCATCGACTCCCGTGTTGAATTGCATGGCCCCGCCGAAGGCAACCGGGAGGACAAAGAGGTTGATGGCCAGCAGATACAGGGGAAAGAGCCACATGGCCTTTTGGAGGTGTTTTTCGTTGACATTCTCCACCACGATGACTTGGAACTGGCGGGGCAGGCAGATCAGCACCAGCATGGACAATGTAATCTCCAGGCACCAGCTGAAGTATTCGCCAGCCCGGCTGTCGAAGACAAAGAGTTCTTGAAGCCTGGGAAGAGCCGCAGCCTTGGTGAAAAGGTCGCCGAACCCCTGAAACATGCCGTAGGTCACAAACAGGCCCACGGCTAAGAACGCTACCAGCTTGACGAGGGATTCGAAGGCGATGGCGGCCACCAACCCCTCGTGCCGTTCGGTGGCATCCAGCTTGCGGGTGCCGAAGAGGATTGCAAACAGGGCCAGGATCAGGGCCACGTAAAACGCGGTGTCATGAATCACGGGGATATCCGTGAAATAGCGCGGCATGACGATGAGGGGATACTGGGTGATGATGGTGTAGCTCATGGAGATGGCCTTGAGCTGCAAGGCAATGTAGGGAATTACACCCGCGACCGCGATGATCGTTACGACGGTGGCGAGAGCGCCGCTTTTCCCGTAGCGCGAGGCAATGAAGTCCGCGATGGACGTGATGCGGTGAATCTTGCTGATGCGGATGATTTTGCGAATGACCACCCATCCGAGGGCGCAAAGCAGAGTTGGGCCGATGTAGGTGGGAAGGAATCCAAGCCCGCCGGCCGCGGCGCGGCCCACACTGCCATAGAAGGTCCACGCCGTGCAATAGACGGCCAGCGACAGGGCGTAAATGTAAGGGTTGCTGATGAGGCTGCGTCCCTGGGCCGCCCGCTTGTCGCCGTAATGAGCGATGCCGAAGAGTATGCCCATGTAGCCGAAGGCGAAGAGAAGAATGATTTCGGTCGTCAGCATGAGGGATCAGATGCCCGCATCGGCGGGTGGACGATCGCGGCGGGCTACCAGCACGATCAACACGATGATCAGAGCCCAGATGAAGAAGACGTATGCGTACAACAGGGGAATTCCTCCCCATAAGGCGGGCAGATTGAACAGGGAAAAGATCGGGTAGTTGAAAAAAATCCAGCCGAGGAGGAATATGCCTGCCAACCGTCGGCTTTTTAGAGCGTCAGGGGTCATGGCCGATGCCCGGCTTGGGGTTTAGAATCCGGTAGACGCGGCGATCCAATGTCGAGTATATAAATGAAATCCATACGGGTTGTCAAACCCGAGTTCACTGAGTGAAAAAGGAAGCCGCATGAGCGAAACCGCAGTCGAGCTGCTTTTGAAAACGCAACCGTTTGCGCGCCTATCCCCGCAGGTCGTGGAGGGGGCGGCGGCGGATCTTGTGTTGATGACCTTTCAGCCCGGGACCGTACTGGCGGTGCAGGGCCGTACCGCTCTTGATCACATCTACCTGGTTCGATCCGGCCGCCTGGAGATCTTCCTGGAAACCGAGGGGCAGAAGATCTTGCGGGGAACCCTGGGGGCAGGGGACATCTTTGGGGCCATATCGATTTTGATGAACGCGGGGTTATCCATTCGCAGTTTGGCCGTAGAAGAGGAGGCTTCGCTTTACTTAATGACCCAAAAAAGCTTTCTTGATCTTTGCGACCGCCATCGATTCGTTTACGACTACTTCAGGGAGGTCTTCAAGGAGAGGATGCAGAATGAATCCTATGCCAGGGCGATCGCCGGGTCTCAAGTCACCCATTTCCTGTCGCGCATCCCGCCATTTTCCTTTCTTCCGGAAGAAGAGGTGCAGTCGATCGCGCTGGACATCAGCAGCGAGTTTTTCCCCAAGGACACCGTAGTGTTCGTCCAGGGTGAAACGCGGATCGACGGACTGTACGTTATCTATAAGGGCGCCGCGGAACGCTACTTCGAGGAAAACCAGACCAAGACGCTTGCCAGCGTGCTCGGGGAAGGCGATATGTTCGGCGGTATTTCCATGCTGGTGAACGACATGCTGGCCGTGCGTACCCTGCGTACGATCGAGGATACGTTATTTTTCAAGATCCCCCATAAGGCGTTCTTCGATCTGAGCCGCCGATACGAGGCCTTCACCGAGTTTTTTACCGACGCGTTCGGCAAGCGCATGATGGACCGCAGCTACGCTGCGGTCATCGCCAAGAGCACGCCTCACCTGACGGAGTCCCTGCCGCTGTTGAATCAGCCGGTGGCTGGCATCTGCAGCCGCCGCCTGGTGACTTGTACGTCGGATCTCTCCATCCAGAAAGCCGCCGAAAGCATGAGCGGCAGCGCGGTGAGCAGCATTCTGATCCGGGGCCCCGGCGGCGAGCCGATTGGGATTGTTACCGACAACGATCTTCGAACCAAAGTAATTGCCAGGGGAATAAACATCGAGCGGCCGGTCGCCGAGATCATGTCTGCGCCGATCAGGTCCATATCGGAAAACGCCCTGATTTCAGAAGCCCTAATGGCGATGATGCAGGGCAGTATCAAGCACCTGGCCGTCACCGGCGCCGATGAACGGATCGTCGGCATCATGACTCACCAGGATGTCATGGCCGCCCGGGGACAGTCCCCGTTGTTTATCATTCGCGAGATTTCAAGCGCCGTCGACGTAGAGGCAATGGCCAAGCTCCATACCCGCCTGCCTGTCATGGTCCAGGGCCTGATCCGGGCCGGCACACCGGCGCGTTACATCAACCGCTTTGTCACCGCCATCTCCGATGCGGTGCTGAAGCGAGTGATCGAATTGACTCTCCGCGAAATGGGCCCTCCGCCAGTCCGCTTTGTCTTTATGATTCTGGGGAGCGAGGGTCGCAAGGAACAGACCTTGAAAACCGACCAGGACAATGCGGTGGTGTATGAAGACATTCTTCCCGCGGAAGAACCACCGGTGCGTGACTATTTCCTCAGGATGGGCGATGCGGTATGCACAGGCCTAAACCGCTCCGGGTATGCGTTCTGCAACGCCGATGTCATGGCGCGTAACCCCAAGCTATGCCAGCCGCTTTCGGTATGGAAGCGCCGGTTTTCCGAATGGATTCACGCAGCCGAGGCCGAGGACTTGCTTTACTCGAGTATTTTTTTTGATTTTCGCGGAGGGTATGGCCATGCTGATTTGATCGAACGGTTGCGGGAACACTTGCAGGAATCGCTGGTGGGGTGGTCCGGTTTCTTCCGGCATCTTACGCAAAACGCGCTGCTTCACAAGCCGCCCTTGGGGTTTTTCCGCAATTTCGTGGTGGAATCAAAAGGTGAGCACCGCAACAAGTTCGATATCAAGCAGGCCATGCTTCCGATTGTGGATTATGCCCGGATTTATGCCCTGAAACACGGAGTTGCGGAGACGAACACCTTGGAGCGGCTGCATCAACTGACTCAGAAGGGATTGATCCCGGCAAAGGATTACAGCGAGATCGAGCAGGGATACAGTTTCTTGATGCAACTGCGGCTCGTCCGACAATTGGGCGCCATCCTGGAAGACGGCACCCCGCCCGATAATTACATTAACCCCAAAGAGCTTTCCGGGATCGAGCAACGCTTGCTGAAGGAAATCTTCATTCGTATCGGCAACCTGCAGACCCGCATGAGCTTCGACTTCACGGGAGAACCCTAAAACTGCTTTCAGAATCCCGTCTGCCACCTGAGCGGCGCTGGAGACCTAACGAAATCCTCACATTTTTTCTGGATATGCTCGGATTTCGTGCCGGCCTGCGTCATGCTCGCGGACGTGATCGGAGGTTTTGAAAGCCGATCTTGAACGAATTATGCTCCTTCGGGGGCTTTTTGAACCCCGAGGGGTTTTTCGACCGACCGCAGCTTGGCTTGGGGATCGCGATAAATAACAATTCCCAGGAGGACAGCCAGCGCCAACCCGCAAAGCGCGAAAATTACTCCGAACCAAAGACTCATCGAGAATATCATGTGCATGTCTCCCTTGGTGAACAATCGTTGAATACGGTTTACATTCCCCTCTGACCCCTCATGGCGGTGTTGCGCCTCGCCTCGAATAGCTGACACGCAGGAAGGCGCGCCGGGCCTTCGGCGTGCGAAACGCCTGGCCCTTGTCCGCGTTCTGTGGTTTCAAGATCGCTTGACATCATCCGCCGAATTTCCGAATGGCGGCCATGATGCACGTAAAGACTAGAAGCCCCAGAATGGTCCATTGAAGCACCATTCGGACGATTTTGCCTGTTTTGGTTTTGGACTCGGTTGCCGCTGAAGTTTCGGGAGTGCTCATTCAAGTTCTCCTTCTTTCTTTAAAATCAATATGGTCGGAATAATCGATCGGGAACCAGAATTCATTAAATAAGTCAACGATAACAATCATGTTATATTTCAGCTCTAGGCATGTCAACGATTTAATTTTTTTAATGTTATGAAAGATAATGATATTATGGCATATAAGATGCATATATTTATATGTGAATAATTACACTCGAATATGAAAGTTATCGATCACATTCAAAAAATATTTAAACTTCGTGAGCTCAAGCCTGTGCAGCCGGCGGTGGGTTTTTCTCGAGAAATGCAAGAGGCTATCCGACCAAGGAACAAGAAAATACAAACCGGGGCCTAAATGAGCAGCATGGCTGTAATCCAGCTCGACTCAGCGGAGATGGTACTTGGCCCTTTTGAAGTTTGCCCGGGCTCGTTGCCGGCCAGTGGCCGGGAGGATGGGAACTCCGTGGAGAGGTTCACACTTGTTCGAAAGGTTTCCGGGGTTTGATGGCTTTCTGGTATATCGCCCAGAGCGATTCGTATTTGGCGGTAAGGTCAAAGCTATAGCCGCCCAAGGCCCAAATGTTGACGAGCCCCTGGATCATTCCAAAGAGCAATAGGGCTGAGGCGCCGAGATCGATATCCTCTCTCACGTAACCGTTGCGTGCACCTACTGAAAGAAGATTTTTCAGGCGATCGACATAGAAGTTGATTTTTTCGTACACGTCCTTGTTGAGCTTCCTGTCGCCCAAGCTGATGATTTCGGCGATGACCTGAAATGACATCCCTTTACGCTGTTCGATTTCAGACAGATGCCGCTTCAGCGTCTGGTCGATTGCATCCAGTGATACTGTATTTTCGTTCTCCGTTCGTTCCACGTCGTGCAGCATGGTGTCCATGATGTGGTTCATCAGGAACGACAGAATTTCCCGCTTGCTCTTGAAATGCCTATAGATGGCCGCCTCGGTCAGGCCCACTTCCTTGGCCATGGCTCTCACGGTTAGGTGCTCACTACCCTTTTTGATGATCAGTTTTCGTGCGGCATCAATGATTTGCTGTTTCCGGATTGCCGTGCTCTTGCGTCGTTGCACCATGTCCGCATGCCCTCCTCGCCGGCGATAATCCACCTTCGACGGTGATTTTACTATCGTAAGTCGCCGGTAAAAGTCCACAAAATTTTTCACTGCTGGGTTGAAAGTCTGTTCATGAGAATTATTATTGCGGGAACACACCCGCCGGGGCTTCCTAACTATTTGGGAAAAGGAGCTGATAGCATGATACCGAATCGAAAGACCACGTGCCTGGTTCTGTCGCTTGCGTTCCTAACCTCGCTAGTTGCGTCCGAGGCATGGGCCAAGACGGCGCAGGAGATCAACGCCGAGGTCAATGCCTGCATGGACCGTTTTTATAAACAGGTGCCTGATGGGAAAAACGCGGCCGCTAAGGCCAAGGGCATCCTGGTCATGCCGAATGTTTACAAAGCCGGCTTCATCATCGGCGGTGAGTACGGCGAGGGCGCCCTGCGGGTCGGCGGCAAGAACTCCGGTTACTATATTTTGGCTTCCGGCTCTCTCGGCCTGCAGATCGGCGGCGAGGCCAAGGACTTCGTCATCATGTTCATGACCGAAGCAGCCCTGACGCAGTTCCAGACCAGCAAGGGCTGGGAGGTGGGTGTCGACGGGAATGTGGCTCTGATCAATATCGGCGGCGGTGAGCGTGTTGACTTCAATAAGATCAACGACCCGATCATTGCCTTTGTGTTCGACGTTAAAGGCCTGATGGCCGACATCTCCCTGAAAGGCGCTAAGTTTACCAAGTTCACTCCGAAGTGATTGGGACTTATCTCCAAAATACATCTGGCGCTAAAATGTCCCGCCGGGCCGGGATTGCCTGCCGCCTCAAAATGCTCACATGACAGTACGGCATGCCGCGCTTTTTGTCGGCCGGTGCCTCGACCTTAGGCATGACCTGCTGGTTTTGAGATAAGTACTAGAAGCCATCTCAAAAATCGCAGATCACGCCCGAGAGCAAGGCGCGGGCCGACTCGAAAGCGCAGCATACACGGCAGTATGTGAGCATTTCGGGAGGCATGCAACGCCGCCATCGGGTGTCAGATGCATTTTTGAGATGACTTCTACTTAATTTTGATAACCACTAGGGTGATGTCATCGTCTGATGGCATGCCCCGGCAGAAGCGGCCGACCGCGTCGAATACCGCTGTGACCACTTCGTGGGCACTGTCGCCCGCATGCTGCCGGATGATGGTTCGGAAGCGCTCCTTTCCGAAAAGCTGGCCTTCGGGGTCGCGTGCCTCCCAGATGCCGTCCGTGCCGATCCCAAGCATGGTCCCCGGATGCAGGGTGGCGAGCGACTGCTCCGTGAATCCGAAGTTCTGGTCTAC
>JBLMXM010000172.1:0-3043 GCA_050257775.1 Hyphomicrobiales bacterium | reverse complement strand
CACCCGTTGCACCTCTTTCGTCATACCCGATCGCAGCGTTCTCTTGTCGGCGATGAGCGGTTGAATGAGATCGAGGTAGAGGCTGTAGCCGGCCACGCACTCCACGGACTGGAGCACCTCGCTGGCCCGCGGTGTGAGGTGCTCGAGGCGGCCCGGCCCGATTCCCACGATGTAGAGCTGGTTCGCGCCATGCCGGTCGGAAACCGGCCGCCCGGTCTCCCGTTCAGCGCGAAAAGCATCGGCATGCGTCAGGCCTCCTCGTCCGGCAGCCGATGATTCGTTTTGCCGAGCCTGTGCGCAGTTCTTGACGCGGGCGATCGCGACCGTCGCATTGCGGGACGTCCGCTTAGGCACGACCAGGGTTCCGCCTTGCGACCCCAGGATGGCAGCGGCTTCACACACGCTCTTCACGCCGACATGCTGGGCGACGGCCCCGGATGGCGTCGGCACTTCGTTTTCCAGCCGGCCGAGCTCCTCCCGGTCGAAGAACACCAGGGGAAGGCGGAGTTCCTCCGCCAGCGCGGCCAGCGCCGGCTCATCCGCCTTCAAATCAATTGAAGCGATGCTCTTCAGGCTGGCCTGCTCGAGGCCGGTAGCCTTCAGCGTTTCGTACACCAGCTCCCGGATTTCATCCGTGCTCGTGCCGCGGTTGCAGCCGATCCCAGCCACGAGCGAGGCCGGCCTCAGAATCAGGGCTCCGGCTGGCGTTGCCGCGATGCGGTCATCCACCCGGACACGGGCGGAGGAAGCACCGCTGCCGCCGACCGGGGCGGCGTTCGGGATCCGGCCGTCCAGAATGCCCAAGGGATCGTCCACCTCGACCGGGGCGCCGGTAAGCAGGGCCATGTTCACGGTCTTGATGGCCTGTGGGTTTTCGATCTTCAGACCCAGCTCCACGGCCAAGACGTCGATGGCCGGGGCCTTGTTCGCATCTGTGGCGGTGGTGATGACGGCTTGGGCGCCAATGGCGGCCGCCACCTGTTCCGCCAGCCGGTTGGCGCCGCCGATGTGCCCGGAGAGCAGGCTCAGAGCGAACTTGCCGGCATCGTCGACCACCACGACCGCCGGATCACGGGTTTTATGAGTCATCAGGTGGGCGACGGTGCGCACGACGATGCCGGCGGCCATGACGAACACGTGCCCGGCGTAGCCATGGAAGCGCTCGGCGACCGCATCGCTCAAGGCGGTTAGGCGTGTCGCCGATACCGCCGGGATTCCGCGGCGGCCCGCAACCAACACCTCGGCGTTCGGCAGGCCGGATGCGATCCGGTCCGCCAGGACTGCGCCGTTGGGGGTGATGGCCCAGACGGCGATCCTATTTGCGGAAGCCGTGTTCAAAGTCCTTGTCATACAATCTGGATTTGGGTTTCATGTCTTTCGGACCGATCTCCAGCACCCGGCCGACGATGACCAGCGCCTGCCGCGTGATGCCCTCCGCGGCTACCCGTTCGGCCAATTTGTTCAGGCGGGTCCGGATCACCTTCTCGCCCGGCTGGCTTGCCCGGTACACCACGGCGCAAGGGGCCTGCCCCCCATACGTCTGTATCAGGGAGGCGGCCACCTCTTCGATCTGGCCCATGCTCAGGTAGATGGCCATCGAGGTCTGGTGGGCGGCGAGGCTTGCAAGGTTTTCGCTCTCCGGCACCGGTGTCCGTCCGGCCACGCGCGTCAGGATCAGAGTCTGGGCGACTTCCGGCAGCGTGTACTCGATCCCCAGGGCAGCCGCTGCAGCAAAGGCGGCGGTGACCCCGGGGATGATCTTGAAGGGGATGCCCAGTTTGTGGAGCTCGCTGACCTGTTCGAAAAGAGCTCCGTAAAGGCTGGGGTCCCCCGTGTGCAGGCGCACGACCCGTTTGCCGGAACGCCAGGCCTGCGCCATGGCTGCGACGATGTCCTCGAGGGGCATGGACGCGCTGTTGATGGCGGGCGTCCCCGGGCGCGTCCAGGACAGCAGTTCCTCCGGCACGAGGGAGCCCGCGTAGATGACCACATCGGCCGCCTGCAGCGCATTACGGCCCTTGATGGTGATCAATTCCGGGTCGCCCGGCCCGGCACCTACGAAAAGAACCGGGTGGTCCCATTCGGAATTCGGGATTCGGAAGTCGGAAGTCGTGCTTTGACTTTGCCGAGTCATTATTCCCGCCTTCCGCGTTTGTCCTTCCGGATTCCCGTGATGATCCACACTGGATTCAAGGCCTCCAGCCGCTCCCCATACGGCATCGATTGGCTTCGGTGGATCTGTACCTGGACGAACTCTGTTGCGAAACCGAGTTTATGCAATGTGGCCAAGGCGCCGTTTACATTCTGCAAGAGGACCGTGTTGACCACCATGAGCCCACCCGGGCCGAGATGCCGCGCCGCCGCCTCGATGATGCTCTGCAGATTCTTGCCTCCGCCGCCGATAAAGATGCGATCCGGCTTCGGAAGCCCATGGAGACCCTCGGGCAGCTCAGCCTGCACCGCGTTCAGGCGGCGGATACCGAAACGCCGGGCGTTGGCTTTGATCTGTTCGATGCGTTGCGGGTCCTTCTCGACGGCCACGATCCGGCCTTTTCCAATCAACAGGGATGCTTCAATGGCGACCGACCCGCTGCCGGCGCCCAGGTCCCACAGCACCTGGCCCGGCCCAAGCCTCAGCTTGGCAAGGGTCACAGCCCGCACTTCGGATTTCGTGATCAACCCCTGCTGGTGTTCGAAGCATTCATCCGGTGTGCCCAGCACCAATGGACTCCGGGCTGCGGCCGGTACGGCTTCCCGTTTCAATACCACGATATTGGGGTCGGCAAAATGCCTGGTTGCCGCCTGCGCCAGCGAATACCAGCCGTGGCGCTCGGAGTCGCTGCCGAGCGCCTCGAAGACGGCCAAGCGATACCCCCCCCCAGTTCTGGCCATTATCAACCGGGCCAGCCAGGCGGGGTTGTTCTCCGGGTCCGTCAGTACCGCAGCTTTATTCTTGGTTTCCAGCGTTCTCAGCAGTTCTCCCTCATATCTCCGGCCGTGCAGGCTGAATACCTGGATGCCACCCCACGGTTCCTTGATGCGG
>JBLMXM010000171.1:0-6082 GCA_050257775.1 Hyphomicrobiales bacterium | reverse complement strand
AGAGGGCCAAGTTCAACGCGCGCGAGCCTCGCGGGGCGAGGCGACCTGACAGTACGCCGCAGCGACTGCGGGACGAAGCGCAACGCCGAAATTGGCCCTCTCACAGCGTCATCGAAATAGGTGCTTGACAGGAGCGTTTGGTTTCTCCTAAGTGTGGCGAACGAAATGCATTTCCCCGCAGGGAGAGCATGCCTCAAGACAAATCCGAATGACCCATCTGACCCTCTCCAAACCCGTCGGCTGCTGGCGCCAGGGCGCTTTTCCCCCTGTGCCCTTTGGTCCTGCCCTTCAGCAGGCCCTTCTGAACGTCGCCGCTCCGATTTACATCCTCGATCAGCAAGGCCGCCTGGCGATCAGCCAGACCGGGACGGCGGAGCTCGGCCGCTGCGGGGAAGAGGCAGCTGGCGGCCTTCCCCTGCTGGCTTATGTTCCGCCGCTGCACCCCCGGTCCCTGGGGGACTCGGCCTTCAAGACCACCCACGGGCTTCATTATGCTTATGTGGCCGGCGAAATGGCCAACGGCATTACATCGGTACGCATGGTCATGGAGGCCGGCAAATCAGGCCTGGTGGGGTTTTTCGGCGCCGGCGGGCTGATGCCCCGCGAGGTCGAGGAAGCCGTAGATCAGCTTCAACGGGTGGAACCCCGCATTCCCTTCGGCGTCAACTTGATCCACAGCCCCGGCAGCCCCGAACTGGAAATGACCCTGGCCGAGATTTTCCTGAAGAAGCAGGTCAGGCTCGTCAGCGCCTCGGCCTTCGTCGAGCCCACCCTTCCGCTGGTGTATTACCGCATCAAGGGAATCCGGCGCGAAGCCGACGGCCGCATCGTCTGCCCGAACAAGGTTATCGGCAAGGTCTCGCGGGTGGAGGTCGCCCGCAAGTTCCTGGCTCCTCCATCGAGCCGGCACGTCGGCCGGCTGGTGGAGCTGGGCTTGCTGAATGCGGAAGAGGCGGCCCTGGCAGCGTCGGTCCCCCTGGTGGAGGACCTGACGGCCGAGGCCGATTCCGGCGGGCACACCGATAACCGTCCGGCCATCACCCTGCTGCCGACGATGATGGCCTTGCGGGATGAGCTGTCAGCCGCCTTCGGCTACTCCAAGCCGCCCTGCATCGGCCTGGGCGGCGGCATTGCGACGCCGGAGGCCACTGCCGCGGCTTTCGCCATGGGCGCGGGATACGTGCTGACAGGCTCCATCAACCAATGCTGCGTCGAGGCCGGCACGTCGGAGGCCGTGTGCACGATGCTGGCGGAAGCCGGCCAGGCGGATGTGGCCATGGCGCCGTCCGCGGATATGTTCGAGCTGGGGGTGAAGGTCCAGGTGCTGAAGCGGGGAACCATGTTCCCGTACCGGGCCGCGAAGCTCTACGAGCTGTACACGGCCTACGAGAGCTACGGGGAGATTCCCGCCAAGCAGCGCGACGCCCTGGAACGCGATCTTTTCCGCTGCAGCTTCGAGCAGGAATGGGAGCAGACGCGGCGTTTTTTCCTCCAGCGCGACCCGAAACAGGTCGAGCGCGCCGAAAAGGACCCCAAGCACAAGATGGCCCTGGTCTTCCGCGCCTACCTGGGCCGATCCTCGGCCTGGGCCATCAGCGGCGAGCCGACGCGCAGAATCGACTACCAGATCTGGTGCGGGCCGGCCATGGGCGCCTTCAACCAGTGGGCGAAGGGCAGCGCTCTCGAAAAACCCGAAAACCGCCGCACGGCCACGGTCGCCCTGAACCTGCTCTTTGGCGCCGCCGTCGCCATGCGGGCCACCTGGCTGCGTTCCCAGGGAATCCCACTGCCCCGCAGCGCCGGAGCCATCCGACCGATGGAACTGGCCGAAATTGAGAAACGACTTGGAGAGCCGGTGCGCCCGTAAATTTGCCGGTTTGCCTTGAAATTCTGGCATGGATTCGCTATAAAAATAATTTCTACTTTAGTTGGAAACGGCCGCAGGGCGGCAACCCGGGGAAAGCCCACGGGCCGTCAGCCGGTAGCTGCTGGGCCGGGTCGATGAGGTAACTGTAGCTGTGAGCATAAAGGAAGATTACTGCCCCGTCGCCATCGTCGGAATGAGCTGCTTCTTTCCGAAGTCGCCTGGATTGAAGGCGTACTGGCGGCTCTTGTTCCAGGGAATGGACGGGATTAGCGAGGTTCCTTCAACTCACTGGTCCAAGCAGGACTATTTCGACCCGGACCCACGCACTCCGGACCGCGTCTATTGCACCCGCGGCGGCTTTCTTTCCCCCATCGACTTCGACCCTTCTGAATTCGGCATCCCCCCGTCGTCGCTGGAGGCCACCGACAGCTCGCAGCTTCTGGCGCTCGCCGCGGCCAAACAGGCCCTGCGGGATACGGGGCTGCCATATGACCGCAGCCGCACCAGCGTGATTCTCGGAGTCACCGGCACCCAGGAGCTGGTCATTCCCCTGAGTGGACGGCTCGGTTTTCCCAGGTGGCGCCGGGCGCTGCAGGATGCCGGCATCGCGGACGACCGCTGCGAGCAGATCCTCCGGAGCATCGCCGATTCTTATGTGTCCTGGCAGGAAAATTCCTTCCCGGGCCTGCTGGGAAACGTGGTGGCCGGCCGCATCAGCAACCGCCTGGATCTGGGCGGAACCAACTGCGTGGTGGACGCCGCCTGCGCCAGTTCGCTCGCTGCCGTGCATCTGGCGCTGCTCGAACTTGCCGCACACCGCAGCGACACGGTGATCACCGGCGGGGTCGACACGTTAAACGACATTTTCATGCACATGTGCTTCGCCAAGACCCAGGTGCTCTCCCCCACCGGCGACGCCCGACCGTTTTCCAAAAATGCGGACGGCACCGTGCTGGGGGAAGGCGTTGGGCTGCTGGTGCTGAAGCGATTGGCCGACGCCGAACGAGACGGAAACCGGATTTACGCCGTGATCAAGGGGATCGGTTCGGCCAGCGACGGCCGATCCCAGAGCATCTACTCACCCCGCAGCGAGGGCCAAGTCAAGGCACTCGAGGCGGCCTACGCGGCAGCCGGAATCGATCCGGCCACCGTCGGCTTGGTGGAGGCCCACGGCACCGGCACCCGCGTCGGCGACAAGGTGGAGTTCCAGGCCCTCTGCCAGGTCATGGGAAAAACCGCCGCCAACGGCAACCGCTGTGCACTGGGCTCGGTCAAATCCATGATCGGGCACACCAAGGCAGCGGCCGGCGCCGCCGGCCTGGTCAAGGCCGCCCTGGCCGTCTACCACAAGGTCCTGCCGCCCACCCTCAAGGCCGATGAGCCCGACGAGGCCCTGGGCCTCGAGTCCACGCCGTTTTACCTGAACACCCGCACCCGCCCGTGGCTCGCCGCCGACGGCCGCCCCAGGCGCGCGGGGGTCAGCGCCTTCGGATTCGGCGGAAGCAACTTCCACCTGGTGATCGAGGAACACCGCCCGGAAAAGGCGAGCGTGGCCTGGGACGGCTCGGTTGAGATCTTCGCGTTTTCCGGCGAAACCCACCCCGATCTGCATCGTTCCATGGGCGAATTCATCCAGCGGCTGCCGGAGCCTCTGCCCGAGACCGCCTGGGCCCGGGCTGCCGCCCAGAGCCGCTCGCGCTTCGATGCCCGGCATGCCTTCCGGCTGCTTCACGTGGCGGAGCACCCCGGCCAGACTCGCTTTGAGCTGCAGAAGGCAGCGGAGGCCCTGAAAGGTCATAGCCACGAGGACTTCTTCAAGCTCTCCGGCACGTACTTCGGCGGGCAGTCGGAACGCGGCCGGCTCGCCTTCCTGTTCCCCGGACAGGGCAGCCAGTACGCCGGCATGGGCCGCGATCTGGTCTGCCGATTTCCGGGGTCGATGGCCGTCCTGGAGAACGCCGAACGTTGCTTGAAGCCGCGGCTTGCCCTGGGCGATCTGATCTACCCTCGATCGAAAACGGCGACGGAGGAGCCGGCCGGGGCGCTGCGCGCGACGGAGGCGGCCCAACCGGCCATCGGCGCGATCAGCCTGGCCATGCTGCGAGTGCTGGGGGAATTCGGCATCGTGCCGGATGCCGTGGCCGGCCACAGTTTCGGTGAACTCACCGCGCTGTGCGCGGCCGGCTGGATCGGGGAGTCCGATTTCTTCGGCCTGGCGGCCGCCCGCGGCAGGGCCATGGCTCAAGCCGAGCCCGGCGGCATGCTGGCGGTGCGGGCGCCCCTCGCCGAGCTGGAGGCGCTGATGGCCGAATCGAACCTCCCGGTGGTCCTGGCCAACCGCAACAGCCCGGATCAGGGTGTACTGTCCGGTCCGGAGGCTGCGATTGCGAAAGCAGCCGAGGTGTGCCGGCGCAGCGGGTACGCGGTCAAGCCGCTGCCGGTGGGCGGAGCCTTCCACAGCCCGCTGATGCGCAGTGCGGCAGAGGCCTTTTTAAAGACCCTCGCCGGCGTGCGGGTCGCCCCGACAGCGCTTACGGTGTTTTCCAACAACACGGCACAGCCCTACCCGGCCAGACCCGAAGACGCTCAGCGCCTGTTGGAGGACCACATGCTCCGGCCGGTGGATTTCGTCGGCGAAATCCTGGCGATGCACCGCGCCGGGATTCGCACCTTCGTGGAAGTCGGGCCCCGGGCTATCCTGACGGGGCTGGTCGCCGCCAGCCTCAAGGGTCGGCCGTTCCAGGCGCTGGCCCTGGATGCCTCATCCGGCGAACGCACCGGCCTGGCCGACCTGGCAAAGGGCCTGTGCCATCTGGCGGCCCTCGGCTTCCCGGTCCGCCTGGAGAACTGGGAGTCCCTCGAGCCACCCGCGGAGGAACCCCGCATGCGGATCCCGATCGCCGGCGCCAACTTCCGCAACCCGGAACGGCAGCCGCGGCAGCGCGAGGCGGAGCCCCCGGCAGCCCAGGTCCTCCCGCACACCCCGGTCCTCGAAACTCCCCGGAGTAAGATGCCGTCCGCCGGGGCTTACCCGACACTGCCCGGTCCAATTTCACCCGCTTGCAAAGAAACCATGGCGAAAAACATCGACCCCAACACCTTAACCGTGTCGGAAGCGCTCCGCTCGGTCCAGGAGGCTTTAAAAGCGCTTCAAGCCATCCAGATCCAGACCGCTCAGGCCCACCAGAAATTTCTGGAAACCCAGGGCGAAGCCAGCCGGGCCGTTCTCGAACTCGTGAAGCACACCAGCCGCACGACAGGCCTGCCCCTCGACATCCCGGAAAGCCTGCCGCCCGTGGACCCGGGTCCGGCCACCGGGCTGCAGCGGTCTGCCATTTCCCGGCCGGACCCTTGGGCAGCCCCATCTCCGCCGGCTCCGATCCCCGCACCGATTTCAGGAAGCCCATCCGGTTCACCGGCCGCGGCCGACCCCGGCTCGTCGGCCGGGGCTGGCCTCCCGGCGGGTCCGCCGCCCTCCCGGCCCAAGCCGCTTCCCCAGGGAATCGAAGCCGTTCTGCTGGCTGTGGTGAGTGAGCTGACCGGCTATCCGGCGGAGATGCTCGGCCTGGACATGGACATCGAGGCCGATCTCGGCATCGACTCCATCAAGCGCGTGGAAATCCTCTCCGCCCTCGAGGAGAAAATGCCCGGCCTGCCGGCCATCGCGCCCGAGGACCTGGGGCGGCTCAAAACCCTCGGCCAGATCATCGCGTTCCTGTCCGAACCTCCATCCGAGACTCGACCCCGGCCGACGGCCCCGCGGCCGGCCGAACCGGCACAGATTGGCGGCGCCGAACGCCAGGCCCTCGGTGACACGCTTTTGAGCGTGGTGAGCGCGCTGACCGGCTATCCGGTGGAGATGCTCGGCCTGGACATGGACATCGAGGCCGACCTCGGCATTGACTCCATCAAGCGCGTGGAAATCCTCTCCGCCCTCGAGGAGAAAATGCCCGGCCTGCCGGCCGTCGCGCCCGAGGACCTGGGGCGGCTCAAAACCCTCGGCCAGATCATCACGCACTTGAGCGCGCCCGGAAACCCTGCCGCGGCCGCACCGCTTCCGGCGCAGGCAGAGACCAACGGAGCCGAGCCTGCGCGTGGGCCGCATCCGTCGCCGTCTTTGATGCCCGCATCACGGGACGGACGGCTGGCGCAGCGCCAGGTGCTTGGGATCGCCGAGGCCCCGCCTTTGCCAGAGGCCGCCATGGCCATCCCCAA
>JBLMXM010000170.1:0-11402 GCA_050257775.1 Hyphomicrobiales bacterium | reverse complement strand
TAAAAGCCGACGGCCTGCCCGTCCTTGCGCATATCCGACGCGGCCACATATCCGTCCTCTATCCGATAGATCAGCTGGCCCCCGCCAAAGAGAGAAGCGGGCGCGGAGGTTTTCACCGTGTGGCCTCGGTTCCTGAGCTTCTCCGCAACCGCCGGCGGATAACCGGGCTCAAGTTCCACGGTAGAGTCGGGCGCCACATGCCACCGCGGGGCATCGCACGCGGCCTGTGGGTTCTGACCGTAGTCGAATATCCTCACCATCATCTGCACGTGCCCTTGGGGTTGCATGTGGGCTCCCATGACGCCGAAGCTCATGAGGGGCCGCCCGTCTCGGGTGACAAACCCCGGGATGATGGTGTGGAAGGGGCGCTTGCCGCCGCCCACGCAGTTCGGGTGGCCTTCTTCCAGTGTAAAGCCCAGGCCACGATTCTGAAGGGCGATGCCGGTTCCCGGAACCACAATGCCGGAGCCGAAGCCCGTGTAATTCGATTGAATGAAAGACACCATCATTCCGGATTCGTCCGCAGCCGCCAGGTAGACCGTGCCGCCGGTGGCGGGCTGTTTCGCGTGAGGTTGAGCGGCCCGGTCCATCCGAATCCGGGCCGCCCAGGCGGCCAACCGGTCCTCGCGCAGCAGGTCGGCAGGCGGCGTTTGCATGTAGTCGATATCGGCCACATGGCGAAACATTTCGGCGAAGGCTATTTTCATGGCTTCGACCTGCAGGTGAATGCTGTCGGCGGAGTCAGCCGGGAATTTTCCCAGATCGAATTGGCGCAGGATCCCGAGGGTAATGAGAGCCGCAATCCCCTGGCCGTTCGGCGGGATCTCATGCAGCCGGACTCCACGGTAGTCGATAGCTATTGGATCGACCCAGTCGGCGGTGTGTGCGGACAGGTCATCGAGGGTCATGGCACCGCCGGCGGCCTTGGCGCAGGAAGCGATCTTTTGTGCAATCGGCCCGCGGTAAAACGCTTCACCGTAGGTATCGGCGATGGCGGTGAGGGTTTCGGCCTGGTCCGGGCAGCGGAAAAGCTCGCCGACCTGCGGGGCTCGACCGGAGGGGAAGAATGTGCGGTTGATCTCGGCGAAGTTCGGGTAAAACTCCCGGGCGTCCTTCCAACGCCGTCCCGTCATAGGCGATACCGTAAAGCCGTGGCGGGCATAGGCAACGGCCGGGCTGAATAGCTCCGGGAAAGGGAGTTTCCCAAACTGCCGCGACAGAGCCGCCCAGGCTGCCACGGCGCCCGGCACGGTGATCGAATCCCACCCGGAAGCAGGCATCGCCGCGAGGCCGGCGAAGCGCCTCGGCGACCAGGCCTTGGGCGAGCGGCCGGAGCTGTTCAGCCCCTGAAGGGTCTTGCCGTCCCATACGATCGCGAAGGCATCACCGCCGATACCGTTGCTCGTCGGCTCGACAACTGTGAGCGTGATGGCCGCAGCAAGGGCGGCGTCCACGGCATTGCCCCCGGCGAGCAGCATTCTCAGGCCGGCCTGCGCAGCAAGGGGTTGGGAGGTGGCCACCACGTTGCGGGCCAGCACCGGCATGCGTTGGGACGGATAGGGAAAGTTCCAAGAAAATGTCATTGCGAGGGCCTCTGGATGTTGCACCCAAGCTAAGCAATCCCCAGTTTGGTCATGGATCGCCTGACTTAGGTCTCACTCAGTCGATAAACTCTGCGATGGCACTGTGTTTGCGTTTGATGTCGAGGATCATGCGGTCCTCGCGGCGCAGTTTGATGATGGCGCGGATGATCAGGTAAGAACCCAGGGCCAGCAAAAGGGTATTCATCACCATCACAAGGATGAACAACTGCAGCACATCGAGGATTTGGTAGTACCGCGATGTGGCCACCAGTATGCCCATGATCGAGAGGGGAATAGCGAAGACGGCTATTCCCGTGCGCAGCGCCGCCAGGGAAGTTCGTTTTTCGGCCAGGATCAGCTGGACCTCGTTGATGACGATCGCCGAAGGGCAGGCAGTAGACTGCGGTTCTTCAGGCATGGTCATTTGATGGTCTTGTACCATCCCGCTGCTCGCAAGGGTATCCGGTTTCATTAAACGTCTGCTGTGGGGCAATCATCATCGAGCGAAGCACTACAAGGTTCATTTGGAAGGCCCCATCAGTCTGAAACGCACGCTCACGGCGGCGTTGACCTGGACCTGCCCCGGCTGGATCGGCGTGCCCGCCGCGGCCGGGGCCGCAAACCGCCGCTCGACCGGATATACCGCTGGGCCTCCCTCTTCGCGGACTTCGAGCACGTCTCCCAGCTGCAGATTCAAAGCGGTTGCGAGGGCCTCGGCCTTGGAGCGCGCTTCCTGGGCGGCAAGCTGCAGGGCCTGCTTGCGGTACGGGAGATCATCGCGGAGGTCAAAGACGAGGCCGGCGAGCTGGTTGGCGCCGGAGGCAATGCCGGCGTCGATCACGCTGCCCACCCGCTCCAGGTTGTCCACCTGCACCCGCACCGTGTTGGAGGCGCGGTAGCCGGTGATGCGTGGGGCTTCCGGCTCCTGGCCCGCCTTGGGCACGGGGTGGGAATAGACCGGGTTCAGAGACAGGCCCGCGGTGCGGATTTTTTCATCCGGGATGCCTTGAGCCCTGATGTCCTTGATCACCCGCTGCATGACCTGGGCGAGCTGCCTCTGGGCATCCAAGGCTTGCTTGGCCTCTACCACGGCTCCCAGGCTCACCATGGCTCGATCCGGCGCCGCAAATACTTCTGAGGTCCCGCTCACCGTTATGGCGGGCGGAGCCGCCTCGGATGCGCCGGCCGCATGGGCGGTGAGTGCGGTCAGGCCGAAGAGCGCCGCCCAACCGGTCGAAAACCAGATCGCCGCCAGACGCCGGACGGTTGCGCGAGCGAAGGGATTGCTTCTCAGGGGGCGGGATTTCATGGATTCCTCCTGTCAAAACCGACTTGTACGTCAATGATGCCGTGTCCTCGGGGGAACGTTAAGCACGAATCCGCGGACATCAAATCCTGAATCCGACCGGGCGACGTCGGCACGCCGATCATCTCAAATTTTGGCAGATCGCGGCTCCCATGGGAATTCGTTCGCCGCCTGACAGTCGCAGAGCGGCATCGAGGGAGAGACGGCAGACCTGCTCGGGTTCTCCCGGATCGGCTGTCTTGAGATAAAGCTGGGGGCTGCCGGATACGGGCACCGACACCACCCAGGTCGCCAGCGTGCGCCGTGAACCGGGCTTGCTGCCGGTCCTCCAGATGCTGTTGTCCGGCCCGGCGGTTTGGTCCTCGCTGAAGCGGATGAAATCCTCCAACGTGAACGGCTGCTTCCGGTTTTCCAGGAGCTCCGCCATCCGTGCATACCGTCGGCTGCTGCTGACGCCCGGGTTGCGGCCGGAAACCGACGTTGCGAGTTCGCAGTAATGATTCGTGTGGACCAGCGTGCCGGAATTCCTACGCATCACCGCGCGTTTCCCTTCGGGGCCGATCTCGATGACGGCTATCTCCCTGCGGTCGCCGGCCAGATAGAACACCGGACGACGCATCAGCTCGAGATTCCTCAGGATATCGTCGACGCTGGCGCAGGTGGCCAGAAGATGGCTCAGCAAGCCCTTTTGCTGCTGAACTTTTTTCCGGTCCGTGCTCGGGACTTGGTCGGCCGTGGCACTGACGATGACCAGGCCCTTCTCATTGACCCCCGCCTTGACGCCGGGCTCCTCGCCGCCGAGCGCCTTCAGCGCAAGCGACCGGTACCCGTCCGCCGGCTTCAGAAGAGCCAGCTCCTGGTGTTGATCGGGGGCCCAGTCGCGATTCTTGGCGATCAGCGTGCCTCCACCCTCAACCGATGCCCCGGTGGCCCCCCACAGCGTGCAGGCCTCGCAGGGCGAGTGGATTAAAAACCATAGCAGGATGCTCACGCCTAGCAGAGATTTCCATCGCAGCTTCGCCATTATGTCTTCCTCGCATCCGGGGAACTTTCTCCCCAAAAGATGTCGAAGGACTTTGAGCCGTGGTCCAGCCTCGCGCATACGCCGTCTTCAGCGATCACTAAAACGGCCACCACTACCTTGATACCGCATATGGTGCCCTCGGTCAGGTGGCCGCCCAGCGTGATCACCGTATCATTTCGAATCGTCGAGGCGGCAAAATGGGCATGGATTTCCGTGCCGCCTTCTGCTTTAGGAGCAATCCACCCCGTCAACGACACCAGTTCCAGGGGAGCCGCGATCTCCAGGTAGAGACGGTCTTCAGGGGTCACCGGGAATTTCTCCGGAAATACTTTAAGGTTTCGGAAAATCGCCTTCCTGAGCGCACCCAGACCGGAGGCGAACACCCCGGCCTTGACCTCTTCCGCCTCCAGCGCCTCCGAGATCGCTTGAAGCAGGTCCGCACCGGGTTTGATCCTGAACTGTACCAGGCGCTGAATCGTAGAGGATCCGAGGCATTCAATCAACTTCAAGTTATCCCTCCGTGGGCAAGGGTGCTCAGGCATCGTAACTGATCAGGACTACCTCCGCGGCTTGGTCGCGGATGGGAATCAGAGCCTGGTAGACTTCGGAGGCGTACCAGTTCTGCAAGGCAGCCTGGTCCGGGAATCTGATGACGACGGCGTTCTGGTGATGATGTTCACCGGCGAGAACGGCTGCGCGCTTTCCGCGAAACACCACTTCTGCGGCGAAGGGCAGCAACGATTTCTGAACTCCATCGACGTAAGTTTTCCACAATACCGGGTTTTTGACGGTTATATGACCGATAAGATAGGCAGCCATTGGTCTCTTCCCTTTTATTGGCTTGACAGGGTGGATTTAATCTGAATAACGTTAGTTCGAATGCCAGTCAAGATCCTTATCACCCCCAAAGGAGGTGGCGTCATGCGAAAATTTTGCGTAATCCTGCTCGTCGCGGTTGCAGCCGGCCTGATCGGGGCCGGAGTGCCGTCGGCCCAAGAGATCAAGGGACCCATCAAGATCGTCGTGCCGTACCCGGCCGGCGGCGGTTCGGATGTGGTGGCACGGCTGATCGCCGATAAAATGAAGGATTCTCTGGTCCAGACGGTGATCGTGGAGAACAAGCCCGGCGCCGGCGGCCGCATCGGCACCGAGTACGCCAAGGGCCAGCCCGCAGACGGCACCACGTTGCTGGTGGTGAATCCGGCCCTGTTCGTCGTGGCGCCGGTCGTTTTTTCGAAGCTGGCTTATGACCCGGATACCGACTTCGCGCCGGTGTCCCTGATCACCACCTACCAGTTCTGCGTTTCGGTGCCGCCCACCTCGGAGGTGAAGGATGTGAAGGGGCTGATCGAATGGATCAAGAAAAACCCAAACCAGGCCAATTACGGATCTCCGGCCGCGGGGAGCCTGCCGCACTTCTTCGGGCTCATGATCGGCAAGGCGGCCGGGGTCGAGATGGTGCATTCCTCCTACAACGGCTCCGGTCCGCTGGTGACGGCTCTGATCGGGGGTCAGATCCCCATGGGGGTCGACGCCTACGATGCCCAGTCCGCATACCATCCCGATAAGATCCGCATCCTCGCGACAGCCGGAACGACCCGCAAGAAGCCGGACATTCCGACCTTCAAGGAGCAAGGCTTCCCGGAGATCGAGGGGGTTGGCTGGAACGCCATCGTGGTGCCGGCCAAAACGCCCAAGCCGGTCATCGACAAGCTGAATGCGGCCATCGTCAAGGCCATCCAGTCGCCGGACGTGGTGACGAAAATTCAGAGCCTGGGCAATGACGCCGTCGGCACCACCCCCGCGGAGTTCGCCGCCATCCTGAAGAAGGATCGCGAGCGCTGGGTGCCGGTCATCAAGGCGTCGGGCTTCAAAGCGGAATAGGAGCTATCTCAGCTATTTTTGAGATAACTTCCCGCCGGGCACCCAGCTCGTCCCGTGCGGGAATCATCCCAATCTAATCCCCCCAACCCCTTTAGCCAAAGGGGAAGGGGGGATTTTTTGAACTATGGATTTTAGGCGCATTCGACACCCCAAGGACTTTTGCACCGGCCTGATGTTCCTGCTGTTCGGCGCGGCAGCCATGTTTTTCTCAACGGATTACACGATCGGCAACGCCGCGAAGATGGGGCCGGGGTACTTCCCCTTTGTCCTTGGCGCTTTCCTGGCCGTTTTGGGGGCGGCGTGCGTGATGCGAAGTGTTCTTTGGGAGAAAGGTATGCAACCGTGGCCTGTCCTGCACTTCAGGCCGCTTGCCCTGGTGCTTTCATCCGTGGTTCTTTTCGCCCTTCTGCTGCGGCCCCTCGGTCTTCCGGTATCGGCGACCGTGCTGGTGGTTCTCTGCAGCCGGGCCAGCCATGAGTTCCGGTGGAAGGAAGCGCTGCTGAATGCAGCTGTGCTCATCTTCATTGTCCTGGTCGTGTTTGTGTACTTCCTGGAATTTCAGGTACCGATCTGGCCTTCGTTTCCGGGCGGCCGGGCCTGACGAGCGGAATACGAACTTCTTATGGAACTTCTGGCCAACCTTGCTCTCGGCTTCCAGACGGCCGTGTCCCCCATGAACCTGCTCTATTGCCTGGTGGGGGCTTTGATCGGCACCCTGATCGGCGTGCTGCCGGGGATCGGACCGGTGCAGACGCTCGCCATCCTGATGCCCACGACCTTCGCGCTGCCTCCGGTTTCAGCCCTGATCATGCTGGCGGGCATTTACTACGGCGCCCAGTACGGCGGGTCCACGACCTCCATCCTGGTGAACGTGCCGGGCGAGGCCTCCTCCGTGGTGACCTGCCTCGACGGCTACCAGATGGCCCTCCAGGGCCGGGCGGGCGCCGCCCTGACCATTTCGGCCCTGGGCTCCTTCTTCGCCGGGTGCTTTGCCACGGTGGTGCTGGCCGTGATGGCGGTCCCCCTGTCCGAGCTGGCATTTAAATTCGGGCCCGCCGAATATTTTTCGCTTATGGTCTTCGGCCTGATCGGCTCGGTCGTACTGGCCTCCGGGTCCATGGTCAAAGCGGTGGGGATGATCATACTCGGCCTGCTGCTGGGGATGGTCGGCACCGATGTGACCAGCGGCATCCAGCGGTTTGCGTTCGGAGTTCCCGAGCTCGCCGACGGCATCGGCTTCGTTTCCCTGGCCATGGGTCTTTTCGGCATCTGCGACATTATCGGCAGCCTGGAAAAGGGGGATACGCGGACGATTCTCAAGCGCAAGCTCACCGGACTCTGGCTGAGCCGGCAGGAATTCAGGGAATCCGCGCCTGCCGTGCTGCGCGGGACCCTGTGCGGGTCTTTGCTGGGCATCCTGCCGGGGGGCGGGGCCATTCTGTCTTCGTTTACGGCCTACATGCTGGAGAAGAAAAGCTCCCGCCATCCCGAGAGCTTCGGCAAGGGAAACATCCGCGGCGTAGCCGCACCGGAGTCTGCCAATAACGCTGCGGCCCAGACCTCCTTCGTGCCGCTGCTCACCCTCGGGATTCCGCCGAACGTGGTGCTCGCGATGATGGCCGGAGCCATGATGATCCACGGCGTCCAGCCGGGGCCGCGCGTCATCAGCAGCAACCCCGAGCTCTTCTGGGGTGTGATCGTCTCGATGTGGGTGGGCAACGTGATGCTGGTGCTCCTGAACCTGCCCCTGGTGGGGATCTGGGTGCGCCTGCTTTCGGTTCCCTTCCGCCTGCTTTACCCGGCGATCCTGCTGTTCTGCTGCATCGGCCTGTACAGCGTGAACAACAACACCTTCGACATCGGCCTGACCGCCTTCTGCGGATTGCTGGGGTACGTGTTTCACAAGCTGGAATGCGAGCCGGCCCCTCTGATCCTGGGCTTCATCCTCGGGCCGATGATGGAAGAGAACCTGCGCCGGGGCATGCTGCTCTCGCGCGGCGACCCCTCGGTGTTTTTCACCCGGCCCCTGTCGCTTGCCTTTCTGCTCATGGCGGCGGTCCTCTTGGTCTTGGTCGCGCTGCCGGGCATTCGCCGGGGGCGGGAAGAGGCTTTCAAGGAAGGATGACGCGATCATGACCTATCCCAGTGTCTATCCCACCGGCGCCACCCTCTACGACCCGGGTCGGTGCTGGAACGGCTACACCGTGTTCCAGGCCAAGGAGGTGGGCGCGCTGCTCATCGACATGAACGGCGGCGAGGTCCAGCTGTGGAAGGAACTGCATGGCATGCCCAACCGCATTTTTCCGGGAGGCTATCTCATCGGCAGTACCGGCGAACGCAGCTCGGCCTTCGGCAGCCAGGACGGAATCGACCTGGTGCAAGTGGACTGGGACGGGAACATTGTCTGGCGCTTCAACCAGTATGAATTCGTCGAAGACCCCGGCGAAGAGGCGCAGTGGATGGCACGCCAGCACCACGACTACCAGCGGGAAGGCAATCCCGTGGGGTATTATGCTCCCGGCCTGGAGCCCCTGGTGGATCGGGGCAAGACGTTGATTCTGTGCCACAAGAATGTCCGGAACCCCTCCATTTGCGATAAGCTCCTTCTGGACGACACGATTATTGAGGTGAACTGGGAGGGCGAAGTGGTCTGGGAGTGGATCTGCAGCGAGCATTTCGAGGAGCTGGGGTTCCGGGAGAACGCGAGAAACCTTCTGTTCCGCAACCCAAACTGGTTGCGCGCGGGCGGCGGCGTGGGCGACTGGATGCACATCAATTCCATGTCCGCGCTCGGGCCGAACCGCTGGTTCGACGCCGGCGACGCCCGCTTTCACCCCGACAACATCATCTGGTGCGCCCGGGAGGCCAACATCACGGCGATCGTCGAGAAGACGACCGGCCGGATCGCGTGGCGCTTGGGGCCCAATTACGACGAGACCGCCGAGCTACGGCAGCTCGGATGGATCATCGGACAGCACCACGCCCACATGATCCCCCGGGGGCTTCCCGGGGAGGGGCACATCCTGATCTTCGACAACGGCGGCTGGGCGGGATACGGGTCGCCGAACCCGGGCTCGCCCACAGGTTTCCGTAATGCGCTGCGGGATTATTCCCGAGTGCTCGAGATCGATCCGATCTCCCTCAGAATCGTCTGGCAGTACTCGCCGGTTGAGGCCGGGCTGCCGTTTCCCGTGGATGCCAACCGCTTCTACAGCCCCTTCATCAGCTCGGCCCAGCGCCTGGCGAACGGCAATACCCTGATCACAGAAGGCTCGGGCGGCCGCATCATCGAAGTCACCGCGGGCCACGAGGTCGTCTGGGAGTATATCAGCCCCTACTGGGGCAAGATGCTCAAGATCAACATGATCTACCGCGCCTACCGGGTGCCCTACGAATGGGTGCCCCAGGTTGAAAAGCCCATCGAGCGGCCCATCGAGCGGATCGATGTGACCCGGTTCCGGGTGCCGGGCGCCGCGCCGAGCGGTGCGCGCCGGGTGGTTTCCGTGGAGGGCGTTCTTCCCTACCAGCCGGATGCAGCGCTTTGCGTGCGCACCGATGTGGGAGACGCTGTTTCAAAGGATACCTCTCGATGAGCCTCACTCTGTTCACGGCCGCGGGCTGTGCGCGGTGCAACGTCACGAGGAAATTCATGCACGAACACCGCATTGCCTGCGACGAGCATGACGCCGTGAGGGAAGGGAAGGAGCGTTTCGGCCAGTTTTACCGCGCCCATCGCAGTGCCATATTTCGGGGCACGGAGGGGATTGAGTTTCCCGTGTTGACCGATGGCGCCGAAGTCCGGCAGGGTGTGGCGGTGGTCATCGCCTGGCTGCTGGCCGGCTCCAAGCTCGATGGGTTCATCGGTCGGAGCGAGCTTTCCAAGGGGTGGGTCAGCGGGCTGCACGTTTCAGGGGGCGAGCCCCAGGGGATGCCTGAATTCGTTACTGTCCTCGGGGTCCTGAAAAAATACGGACTGAAGCTGCAGCTGGACACAGACGGCCGGAACGCCTCCGTGTTGGAAACCTTGCTCGATAAAGGGCTCGGTGACCGGGTGGTCATGGACCTCAAGGGCCCGAAGGGGTTGTACCGCACGCTGCTGGACGCCGAGGTCGATCCGGCCGAAGTCAGCCGGACCATGGCGCTGGTAGTACGGTCTGCAGAGTATCGCTTCGAAACCACGGTGGCGCCCGTCCCCGCCTCGGGCGGCGAGCCTGGAGCGATCCGCTACCTGACCCCGGAAGATATCGCCGAGACGGCCGCCTGGCTGAAGGAGGCCACCGGCAGCCACCGGCAATCCTATATCCTTCGGTTGTTCGACCCCCAGCTCCACCCGGACGATAGGTTCCGGTCTGTCGAAAAATTATCCCGCAATGACTTGCTCCGCCATCGCAGCGCAGCTCGGAGGCACCAGGTGCTGACGGAGATCGAGACAAGCTCCAATTGACTTCGTCTCATTTGATTTCTATTGCCTATTGCAACGTTGAAGTGGCTTGAAGTATCATCCGACATATCCCCGAGAAACCATTTCTGAGATAGTTTCTGCCAATCTCAGGAGCTGATAGGCTCTGGAATCGCCGGGAACCGCAACTAATCTGCAATTCCCCGAATCGATACCTTGGGTCTGCTAAACCAACCCTGCCTTTAGCCTGAGCAAGGACTGGATTGAGGCACAAAGCCCAATCCTAAAAAACAACTCCTATGTTGGTGTACCATTTATAGCCTATTGCAAGATTGGGACGGCTTGGCATATCATCCCACTAATCGCATGAATCAGGTGTTTTGTGATATTGATAGAGGTGGAGCGCTCGTGAGATCAACCACCAACACCATGTCAATGGCATTCCTGCTGGCTCTCTTAGTGATGCTCGTGCAGGGGTGTGCATCCGATCATCCGGCCACTTCAAAAATGATGAGCCCGAAAAAGATGATCATAGACATTATGACTGTTGAGAAGGCAGATAGGGTCACTGTCGTTATAGAGGGGGATCAACCGCTTACCTACACGTTTATGCAGCAGGAGAGCTCGCAGGCATTGGTCTTCAAATTCGCCGATACGGGCTTTGACAGTTTGCCGGCGGTTTATTTCCCACCTGAGAATTTTGCGGTTCATTCGATCCAAACCGAGACTCCGGAAGATGGGATGGAAGCGCGGGTGGTTCTCAGGCTCAGGGGAAGCACTCCATACCGACTGGTTCCGGAAGAAAATAGTCTTAAAGTGGTTTTCATCAAAACGGCAGCCTCTAAGCAAAGCGCCTTCTCCCTGCCGGATCTGCAGGCCGCAAGGCAGACACCCCCATCCCCGGCGACTCAAACCGCGCCGGTCTCCGGAATTTTTAAAGATGTGCAGGTCGCCTCCCACGGCGGCTCCTCCCCGGCGGATCTGCAGGCCGCGAGGCAGCCACCCTTATCCTCGGCGGCTCAAATCGTGCCGGTCTCCGGAATTTTTAAAGAGGTGCAAGTCACCTCCCACGGCGCCGGCGTTGAGGTTTATTTGCAGGTGGACGGTCACCTGGGGCATTACAAGACGTTTACCATCGACGATCCTCTCCCGGCCAGGATCGTTGTGGATTTGTTGGATCTTCGCAGCGCCTTTCGTGGCGAGGGA
>JBLMXM010000169.1:0-10855 GCA_050257775.1 Hyphomicrobiales bacterium | reverse complement strand
TGCCGAAACTGGCGGGCGGTACCGTGGTTCTGTCCGGGAGCTGCTCGGCGGCCACGCGGCGCCAGGTTGGCCGGATGTCGGCCCGATGTCCGTCGTATTGCATCGACCCGCAGGCGCTCGCCTCAGGCAAACTCAGCTTGGCGGCAATTCTGCGATGGGCGTCCGAGCGGGTCGATGCCAGCCCGCTTCTGATCTATTCCACGGCAGAACCGGAGCAGGTGGCTGCCGTGCAGGTGAAGCTGGGACGCGAGGCTGCCGGCCATCTCATCGAACGGGCCATGGGTGAACTGGCCCTGCGGCTGCGGGAGGCCGGCGTGAGCAAGTTCATCGTCGCCGGCGGGGAGACCTCCGGGGCGGTCATGGCCGCTCTGAAGATCCGCTCGCTTCGCATCGGCCCTGAAATCGCGCCGGGCGTTCCGTGGACCGTTTGCGAAGACGAACCGCACTTGTGCCTAGCGTTGAAGTCCGGCAACTTCGGAGATGACGATTTCTTCGAGAAATCCGTGAGGATGCTGCCATGATGGAACAGGAGATCCGGGAAAGGATGGTTGTGCACGGCAAGTCCCTGTTTGATCGCCGCTACACCTGCGGCGGGTCGGGCAACATGAGCGTTCGCTTGAGGGGCGGTGTGCTGGTGACGCCCACCAACAGCTGCCTCGGGCGGCTCGAGAAGGACCGGATCTCAAAACTGGACTGGGAAGGAAAGGTCATCAGCGGAGACGCGCCTTCCAAGGAATGGTCCTTGCACCTGGCGGTTTACCGTGCACGGCCGGATGCCGGTGCCGTGGTCCACCTCCATTCGCCCCACGCCGCAGCGGTGTCCTGCCTGAACGGCCTGAACGCCGAAAACGTTCTGCCGCCCATTACACCGTACTTTGTCATGCGGATCGGCCGACTGCCGCTGGTGCCTTATTATCCACCGGGCGACCCGGGGTTGGCAGAGGCCGTCGGCCGTCTGGCTGTTAAATGCCGCGGAGTGCTTCTGGCCCACCATGGGGAAGTCGCTGCTGGAAGGGACCTTGACGACGCTGTTTATAACGCAGAGGAACTCGAAGAAACTGCGCGGCTCTTCCTAATCCTACGCAAAGAAAATTACGCGGTGCTCGATCACGACGCAGTCGAGGAGCTGCGCAGGCGATTCGGGTGATTACGAGCGGATGTCCAGAACCTCGCGCAGCTGGGCAGCCGCATGCCGTTTTTCTTCGGCAATCCCCGCAGTGGCCCTTTCGCCTATCGAGTCCGCAAATCCGAGGCAGCGGCCTTCACTCCGACAGGACACTCTTGGTTGCCGACAGGGTATCCCTGCCGGCGCAACCACTTCAGTTCAGCCAGGTAGCCGACCTTTTTGGCGATCGAGCAATAGGGCTATCTACCGGGTTCGGGAGCTTGACAGCGCTCGCATCGATTACGATCTTTGCATCGGCTGCAAGATGTGCGAGGCGGCGGAGAACTACCCGGAGCTGATGCGGCGGCACGGGAAATGACTTCACTAGAATGCCAATTTCTGTGTTGCGTTTCGTCTCGCAGGCGCTGCGGCGCACATATAGTTTCTCTCGCGCCCATAGACTCGCGCGCTTTGATCCTGGCCTTCTTACGAAGTCATCGATTCAGGTGGCCTTTTGCGGGATGATCCAGTAATGAAAATAATCGTTGAATCGCTGGGATTGCCGACATTGAGCGCCGTGATCGGCAAGAAGACGGAAATCTTGTTGGAAGCCGGCACCGTGGCGGACCTGATGGACCACCTGATCAGCCGCTTCGGCCCCAAGGCGCGGGAGCTTCTTTTGGACGGTGACGGCAACCTGGATCTCACCATTCAGGTGATGCTGAATGAAGAGGGATTCCTCTCCAGGGAGGATTTACCCCATCGGGCGCTGAAGGACGGCGATCGGGTGAGGTTCATGTTGCTCGTGGGCGGCGGCTGAACTCCCTGAGCCTTCATTCCAACGCGCGAAAGGCAGCCCTTCCCGGCTGCCTTTCGCTTTTTAGGGGAGAGGCGATTCCGCCCTTGCCGGCTGAACGGTTCTATGGTTGCCTGCTGCCTTGCCTTAGGAAAAAGTCTATGGCTTCGACAATGACGCTGGAAAGGGTGGTTTCATTGTCATTCGCATAATCGACGATCCGTTGGGCGAGGGCGCAGGGTATCCGAATGGTGAACTCTTCGGATGGATCGGGGCAGGTGTCTTTGGGCAGCTTGGTCATGGAGCTCACTCCCGTTTCCCATCATCCAGAATAGCTGAGGGCCGCAGTTTGACTATACTTTGGATTCTTAGCCGCATCAGTGGAAAATTGCAACCTTGAAGAGGCTGGCCCGACTGGTGCGGGGCGGGCGCTGCCCGGCGGTGGAGGGAGGGATATTTGACTTCCCTCATGCGGCGGTTTATGGTCAACGAGGACTGATCGACCGAGTCCGCAACCGCGTCTGATGGAGGAATGCATGCTCAAGCGAATCGAGGTTTTCAAGGATGGCAAGTTCAGCGAAAAAGCCATGGGTAAGCTGCTGGTCCACGACTCACCTTACTTCCGGGTGCTCAATTTCAACTTCAAAGCGGGCCAGGAACTGCCCATTCACTCCCACGAAGTGGAAGGCCAGCTCAACATCGTCGTGCTTGAGGGAAAGGGTCAATTTCTGGGCAAGGAGGGCCAGGCACTGCCGGCCAACACCGGCGATGTGCTTATCTCGGATATCAACGAACCCCACGGCGTTCGCGCTATCAGCGACATGCGAGTTCTGGTGACTATTGCCCCGCCGATCTAATGATGCTAATAGATCAACGACTTTTTCAGGTAGATGAACTCGCAAAAAGTCATCCGCAGATACAAAGGAGAGAGTGATGCAGATCAACAGAATCCTGTGGCCGACCGACTTTTCCGAAAACGCTGCCAAGGCGCTGCCGTTGGTTACCTCGTTGACTCAGAAATACGGGGCCGAGATTCACATCCTGTACGTGATGAAGGACTACCCGGCTTTCGGGGCCTCTTACGGGCAATTTGATCCCGAGGACCTCAAGAAGATGCAGGCGTGGGAGAAGCAGACCGCCGAGTCCCGCCTGAGCGAGATCTGTGACAAATTTCTGAACGAGTGCCCGCTTTACATCCGCCACATCAGTGTGGGGGAGCCTTCCAAGGAAATCCTCAAGGTCATCGCGGAACAGAAGATCGACATGGTAGTGATGGCCAACCGCGGCAGCGAAGGACACTTCAATTTCGGCAGCGTGGCCGAGCGGGTGCTTAAGTGCACCACGGTCCCGGTCGTCATGATCCCCGTCTGATGGCTTCGTAAAAAGCCCAATTTCTGCATTGCGCTGCATCCCGCAGTCGCTGCGGCGTACCAAATGTACGCCTCGCGCCGCGGGACTTGCGCGCCTTGAACTTGGGACTTTTTACAAAACCATCGGTTTTCCGCGCCTCTTCAGCTTAGTCAGGTTGCGAAACGCCTTGCCCTCGGCCGCGATCCGGGGTTGATAAACCGCTTTCATCCAGCCTGTCTTCCCACGCGGCCCAGCGGTACTCACCATTCTCCCGGATTTCGCGTGCCCTGCATCTGGGCATTTCTATGGCGATCAGCGCTCCTGGATGAACTTGGCCAACCGGTCCATCGCCGGCTCCAGGACCGACTCATCCGCTGCGCAGCAGATGCGGATCGCGCCTTCGCCGCCGTTGCCGAAGGCAGAGCCGGGTGCCACGGCCACGCTGGTTTCTCGCAGCAGGGAAAGGGCGAACTCGAACGAGTTGCTCATCCCTTCGATGCGTGGAAAGAGATAGAAGGAACCTTCCGCCGGAGCCACGGTTATGCCGCGCATGGCGCGGAGGGCTTCGTAGCAGAAGCGGACTCTTCGATGAACGTCTGCGACCATGCTTCGCACAAACGTCTCCCCGTCCCGCAGGGCCGTTTCACCCGCCCGCTGGACCATGGAAGGCGCATGGGAAACGATGAACTCGTTCAGCTGTGACGCCTTGCGCACCACGTCTTCCCGCGACGCCACCCAGCCTAAACGCCATCCGGTCATGCAGTAGCTCTTCGAGAAGGACTGCACTACGATGACCGCGTCACCGCGGCTGCAGAGCCGCAGAATGGAGGGTGCCACCGGTTCTGAGAAATAGATGCGCTCGTAGACTTCGTCGGCCAGGAGCCAGAGCCCATGGCGACGGCAGAAATCCAGAAGCGCGCGCTGCTCCTCCGGGCGCGCCACCCAACCGAGGGGGTTGGAAGGCGATGCATATACGACCAGACGCGTTCGCGGGGTGAACGCAGCCCGGATCGCGGCCAGATCGAGGGTATAACGCCGGCCGTCCCAGGCGAGAGGCACCTCCCGCGCCGCCCCGGAGTAAAGCTGGGCGATGGCGCTGGCATTGGGCCAGTTGGGTGTCAGAACGATCACCTCGTCTCCGGGGTCGATCGCGCATCGGATGGACACGTTCAGAGCCTGGACTCCGGAGGCGGTGACCAGGATTTCGGTCCCGGGGTCGAGCCGCACCCCGTGGAGTTGTTGGCATTTTTCGGCGATCGCTTGTCTCAGGCCCGGCAGGCCTGCGTTTTCAGTGTAAAAGGTGTAGCCTTCCTCCAGTGCCCGGACGGCCGCCTGCTTAATGAATGCCGGCGTCGGCATGTTGGACTCCCCGAAGTGAAGCTTAAGCACTCCGTCCATGCTGAACGCGACATCGGCGATTTCCCGGATTCGAGACGCAGGCACAGCTGATAGGCTTCGGGCCAGTGCAATGTTGTTCATGACGCTCCTTGACGCATGGGGAAGAAAGAGTCGTCGTGCCGGCAAGGAAAAGGGCTACCCGCTGGGTTCCAGGCAGCCCTTCCTGACGTCTCACGACCCGTGTGGTTACAAGTGGTTTCAAAACCTCGTATCACGCCCGAGGGCAAGGCGCAGGCCGATTCGAAAGCGCAGCATACACGGTAGTATGTGAGCATTTCGAGAGGCCTGCAACGCCGCCATCGGGCGTCAGACGGGTTTATGAACCCACTTCTATCAACTGATTTTGAGAACCATGGCTGCGGCAGTGTCGCCGGCTGCACAGCCTGCGAACAGGAGATATCCGCCGCCTTTCATGACCACCTCCTCGATGCCTTCGATGATCAGGCGGCCTGCGGTCGGTCCCTGAGGATGGCCGAAGATGAGCGACGAACCGTAGTGGTTCATTCCGTTCATCACATCGATCCCGAGTTTCCTGGCCAGGAACACGTCGTTCGCGGCGAAGGGGTTGTGGGTCTTGATGGCCTTGACGTCCTTGGCCTTTATTTTGGCACCGTCCAGGGCCATCTGGGCGGCGGGGTAGACGGCCGCTGCCATGAAGGCCGGTTTGACGCGGGCGTAGCCATAAGAGACCACCTGGATTTCCACGGACGGGTCGGCACTCAGGGATCTGGCCTTGTCGCGGCTGGCGACGATGACACCGCAGTTGCCGTCGGCCGGATGAGTTTGAGCGCCGAACGTGTGAACCCCGTCCGGCAGCACCGGCTTGAGCCCCGCCAGGCCCTCGGCGGTGGTTTCCATGACACCCTCGTCCGCAGCGAGCATGATAGTCTGCTTCTTGGAAACCTTGATCATGACCGGATACATGTAGCGTTTCTGGAATTCGCGGTCGTTGGCCAGGGCATCCTGGTACTGCTTGTAGCGGTGCAGCGCCACTTCGTCGCACTGCTGGCGCGTGATGCCCTCCTCCTTGGCCACGTTTTCCGCAGTTTTGATCATGGCCTGCCCGGCCCAGGGGTCCTTGTTGAAATTGTCCATGAGCCAGTTTTCGGAGATCACCTGTCCGCCGGGGCCGTTGGGATTGGGCCAGATAGCGTGCGGGCCATTGGAGCAGCGGTCGGTCATCAGGCAAAAGGGAGCATTGAAAAGCCCGGCCTCCACGCCCATGGCGGCCGAATAGATGGCCACCGTTGAAGTCGAGCAGGCCTGGCTGACCCATAAACCGGGGACTCCGGTTGCTCCCAACATGGCCGCTGCCCATGGCCCTCCGTAAAACCCCTGGTGCTGGTGAACGGTGAGGCCCAGGTAAACATAGTCGAACACTTTGGGGTCCATGCTCTTCTCCGTCAGCCAGCGCTTGGCGGTTTCCGCGGCCAGAACGATGGCGTTCTCATTGGCCATGCTGCCCTGCCAGCGCGCGAACGGTGAGCTGAAATAGCCTTTGTAGGGGATGAACGCTTTACTCAACATGGGTGGTCCCTCCTTCGATCGCGGCAGGATGCCGCTCCCGCAATATGATGATCCCTTATCTTGAATCCCGAATCCCGTATCCGTTTTGAGCAGCCCCGAATCACTTCTTCCGGTCGCGATATCGTTCCCTCAGTTTACGGTGCAGAATCTTGCCGGTCGGAGTGCGGGGCATTTCATCCTGGGAAATGAAGATGACTTCCTTGGGGCGCTTGTAGCCAGCGAGTTTTTCCCGGCAGCACTCCATGATGTCCTTTGCGGTGATGCTTTTAGGGTCGACGCCGGGCCGGGTGATGACGACCGCCGCCACCTTTTCGCCCCACTTGTCGTCCGGAAGGCCTACCACCGCGCAGTCGAACACGCATTCGTGGCTGCTGACTGCATCCTCCACTTCGCTGGGATACACATGCTCGCCGCCGGTGATGATCATGTTGTCCTTGCGGTCAACAATCTGGAAGAACCCATCCTCATCCTTTTTGGCCATGTCTCCGGCTGAGAACCACCCCTGGTGGAAGGCGCTGGCCGTTTTCTCGGGCAGCTTGTAGTATTCCTTGAAAAGCATCGGGCCGCGGGAGTAAAGCTCGCCAACCTGGCCCACTGGCACCTCGTTTTTCCCGGCATCCAGAATTTTGATCAGCTCGGTGCCCAGGGACTCGAAGCCGATGGAGCCGAGCTTTTTCATCTGGTATTTCGGTTTGAGCACCGTGACGATGCCCGCTTCGGTCGAACCATAGGCTTCGTAGAGCTCGACCCCGGGGAAGAACTCCATGATGGCCAGCTTCATGCTCTTGCGCACCGGCGCCGAGGAACAGAGCAGCTTGCGGATGGAGCTGCGGTCGAAGCGCCGCGCCTCCTCAGGGGCGCTGAGGATCAGGTTGTAATGGGTCGGGATGAGCGAAATGAAGGTGATTTGTTCGGCCGCGACGATTTCCAGGATTTCCTCGGCCCGGAACGAGCGGGCGGGGTGAATGTACACCGAACCACCGATGTAGGTGAAGGTGAAGGTGAAATACGTCGAGTTGATGTGGCACAGCGGCATGACGTTCATGCAGACATCGTGCTCGTTGAACCCGAAGTCGATGGCGTTGATCAGGTAGAAGGCGAGGTGCGACTCGTGCGTGCGCACCACCCCCTTGGGCCTGCCGGTGGTGCCCGATGTGTAGATCAGGATCCAGGTGTCTTCCGGGAGCACTTCGCACTCGGGCTCGCTTTCGGGCGATGCGGCGATGAACTCCTCGTAGGTGCGGTATCCCGGCTTGGGTTGGCCGACGACGATATAGTTTTCGGGAGCGATCTGAGCCAACCGCGGCCGGATCGGGTCCACCGTCTCGACGAACTCATCGTGGACGATGAACGCCTTGGCATCGGCATTGTCGGCAATGTATTCCACATCCGGGCTGATAAGCCGGAAGTTGATCGGGACGATGACAATGCCCGTCTTGGCGGTAGCGAGGTAGGCCTCGACGATTTCGATGCTGTTCTCGAGCAGCACCGCTACCTTGTCGCCTTTTTTCAACCCGAGCGATAGCAGGCTGTGGGCCAGCTTGTTCACCCGCCGGTTGACCTCCGGGTAGGTGAAGCTGCGCTCGCGGTCTTTGAGGGCGACCGTTTGAGGGAATTTCTTCGCATTGACCTTCAAAATCTGACCCAGATTGAGCCAGCAGGCCATGGAACCTCCAATCAGAGCTGGAAGTTGGATGCTTGAAGCTCCAAAGGGAAAAAATCCTTTTTCGAAAGGCGACGAACCGACCTTGCATTCAAAACCGGCGTCAACCTCTTGTCACTCGTCACTCACAACGCGTTAGTCATTACTTCTTCAAGTTGATTCTAGCGTCCACAACGAAGACCTTGTCGGCGAACGCCATGACCGGGTTCAGGTCCATTTCCTCGATTTCCGGAAGATCGCTCAGCAGTTGGGAGAGCCGCTGGAGGATCTCCACGAGCTGGTCCTGATTCACACCTTCCTGTCCCCTCGCGCCGCGCAGCAGCGGGGCGCCCTTGATGGCGGCGAGCATCTGCCGGGCTTCGGCTGCGCTGACCGGGGTGAGGTTGAACACGACATCCTTCATGACCTCGACGTGGATGCCGCCCAACCCGAAGACGATGGCATGCCCGAGCCCTTCCTCGGCTTTGGCCCCCATGATAAGCTCGAGCCCCCCCGGCAGGTATTTCTGCACCAAGAAGCGCAGGTCTGGAGCGGAAATCGCTTTTCTCATCTGAGCGGTCGCATTCTTAACGGCGCTGGCACTGGAAAGATCGAGGGCCACGTCCCCCAAGTCGCTCTTGTGCACTACGGTCTCGGCATCGGCCTTTACGACTACCGGGAAGCCGATCTTGGCGGCGGCCTGGGCAGCCTCGGCCGGAGTCGCCACAAGCTTCCATTTAGCCACCGGTATCTTATATGCCTCCAGGATGCCGTACACTTCGGCTGCCGCCAGGTTGGTGCGGCCGGCGGCGCGGGCCTTGGCCATTATCCTGCGGGCTTTGTCCGCTTTGGCATCACTGAAAACCTGAAGCGCGGTTTTTTCGCGGCTGCGAATGGCGTGGTATTGCACCAGGGCCGCCATGGCCCGCGCGGCTTCACCGGCGAGCGGATAGCACGGAACGCCACCCTCGCGCAGGATCCTGACCACTTCCGCCCACTGCTGCTTATCGGTCATGAGGTTGCAGACCAGCGGTTTGCGGCGCTGCTGGCTGACGGCTACTATCTCACGGGCGATGCTTTCGTTGTCCACGAAGAACGGAGTCACGAAGTTGACCAAAACGCCGTCGAAGCTGTCGTCTTCCATCATGGCGTCCATGGCGGCGCGGTAGTGTTGGGCCGTTCCGGTGGCCAGTACATCCACCGGGTTGCCGATCGACGCCTCTGGGTAGAGTTGTCCCTTGAGCAGGCCGCGGGTTTTCTCCGATAGCGGGGGCAGGGTGCAGCCGGCGCCCACCAGGACATCGGTGGCGATAACCGCGGGACCTCCGGTGTTGGTGATGATGCCGATGCGGTTGCCGGAGGGGATCGGCTGGGTGGCGAACGCGGCGGCAGCCTGGATCAGGTGTCCCTCGTCGCGGAAGGAGAGTACCCCCGCTTTTTTGAAGATCAGGTCGGTCGCGATGTCCTCTTTGGCCAGCCCGCCCGTGTGGGAGGCCGCGGCCTTGGCGCCTTCCTTTGTGCGGCCGGCTTTCATGGCGAGGATGGGCTTACGGGCCGCGACCTCCGTGATGGTCTTCATGAAATTGACCGGGTCCCGAAGCCCCTCGACATAGGTTACGATGACACGCGTGCCCTCGTCTTCATCCAGGTAGCGCATGATTTCGGGGATGGTCACGTCCACCGCGTTTCCGTTGGAGGCGTAAATGCGGGTGCCCACCCCCATCTGGGCGAAGGCCTGGTGAATGACCTCGGCCACCCCGCCGCTCAGGGCGACGATGGAAATGAAGCCCGGATCCGGCTTGGTGAAGGTAAAATTACAGTAAGCCCGGATGTCGGGATCGGTATTGATCACGCCCTGACAGTTGGGTCCCAGAATGCGAATGCCGTAGCGGCGGGCCCGCTCCAGAAAGTCCTTTTCGATGGCCGCGCCCTCGGCTCCGGTCTCGGCAAAACCACCCGAGTTGATGATGATGTGCTTGACCCCCTTCTTGCCGCAGTCTTCCACCGCCTGCGGCACGAACTTGGCGGGAATGACCATGTGGACCACATCCACGTTGTCCGGGCAGTCCAGGATCGACTTGTAGGCTTTGAGTCCTCGGATCTCGTCCGCGCCGGGGTTAATGGGGTAGATGCTTCCCGTGAAGCCGAAGTCGATCAGGTTCTTGATCACCCGGTTGCCGATGGAAAGCTCCTTGGACGACGCGCCGATCACGGCGACGGCCTTCGGCCGAAAAAGCGAATCTAACATGGCTCCCTCCTCCTTTTGCATTTACTCAGGCCCGTCCCTCCTGAAGCTGTTCGATGAAGGCCTCCACATTGGTCTTGGTCTGCTCGTCTGAGAGCAGCCGCAAGTCGTTGAGATCGCCGTTGATGGTCAGGCTCGGGATGCCGGTCTGCTTTTCGAGTCGTTGCGGCATTCCATAGCGGCAGTTGGAGTTGTTGGGGCAGGTCTTGGCGTCATGGTAAACGATGCCGTCGACTTTGAAAAACTTCAGCATGTTCTTGATGTAAGCCTCCTTGGCCTCGTCCGAGCGGACGATGAACAGCTCTGTGTAGGCCCGGGCCATGCTGTTGATCGGGTCCTTGGGATCCAAGGCCGAGAAAATCCAACTGTTGCAGTAGGTGGAGGCCAGAACGTTGGCCTTCAGCGAAGAGAAGAGCTGGGAATGGGCGCTCAGCCGGCCCCAGACCGGCATGCCGTCCCAGTAGATGCGGAATTTCTCGTTTTCTACCGCTCCCTCACCCTTCCGGATGCGCTCCTCCAACTCCGCCAGGAGGATCCTGTAAACGTCGACAGCTTTCTGGGTGCCGCGGCCGACCACGGCCGGACCCATGAGAGTCGTGCCGTCGAAGAAGGTAAGGGGCGCGGGCTTGGCCGCGGCCGTGTCGAGGATTTTTTTCCACAGTTCCGAGCATTCCCGGGAGAGGGCGACCGTCCGCTTCAGGTCATCCAGCTGGAATTTCTTACCGGAGATTTTCTCCAGGGGAGGAATGAGGGCCTCCAGCTGTTTGGCAATCGAGTAAATATGCTTGTCGG
>JBLMXM010000168.1:0-3118 GCA_050257775.1 Hyphomicrobiales bacterium | reverse complement strand
CGCGAAAAGAAACAATCATGATGACGATGAAGACCGGCCAGATCAGTTTCTCAACCAACGGCATGAAGTCCTTAATCGAAACCTCTCGATCCTCCATATGCGCACCCCCTTTTGACCCGGTGATGGCCTACTACAGCCAGCATTTTCGTTTCGGCGAGAATCGGTGGCCGCTTGATCGGCCACACACGGCACACCCGTTTTATCTCAGCGGCGGCTGCAGAGCATCCACTGGCGTAATGGGTCAGCTCCTCCGTTTTTCTTTCGTTCCGCGTCAACAATTTGGAGCGTATCGCTCCCAAATCGACATGAACATGCTAATCGAACGATAAGCATCGAAAATCGTTAACGCACAGATGTGAGGGGGATATCGAGATGAAACCCTTGCGGCGATGATTCCTGCAAAGGCGGGCCGGACCATACCGGTCACGGCCCGATCCCGAGGGCCTTGCGCAACTCGCTTGCGGTGAGCGCCCGCGCGTAGACGGCCGTGCCGATGTCGAACTCCTTGGCGCGGGCCAGCGATCCGACCACGACAGGCTCGAACCCGGCGTCCTTCACCAGGCGCGAAGCGACCGCCAGCGCTTGGGTGTCGTCGCCTGCCAGAGGGACCGCGACGGGTGCGCCGGCGCGATGTGCCTCGCTCCGGAGGGCCGCTGCGGGGATCGTGTTGAAGGCGCGCACAAGGCGCACACCGGGCAGATACTCCGCCGAGGCAAGCCCCATCCCTTTCTTTCGCGCCTCCACCGCCATCTCACCGTCGCGCGACGGATAAGGGTTTCCCGTCTCGAGCACCACCTTGCCTGCAAGTTGGCCCGCAAGATCTCGGCCGATCTGAGGTACGGCATGGTAGGGGACTGAAATCAGTATGACTTCGCCGAAAGCAGCCGCATCCTCTGGCGTGCCGGCTCGAGCCCTGGGTCCAAGGCCTTCGACAAGTTCCTTGAGCTCGTCCGGATGGCGCGAGGAGAACAGGACCTCATGGCCGGCCTTTACCCAAAGGGTGCCGAGGGTCCCGCCGATGCGTCCCGATCCGATGATCCCGATCTTAATCGGTTTTCCGGCGGCCGTATCCTGGGCCGGCGCCAGCAACGGCAAACCTGCCAGGATGAAAACTGCCGTCAGGATCACTGCGGTTTTCAGAAACCTGCGGCCGGCGTTCGTGCCAGCCTTCGTCGTGTTCGTGCGCATGGTCCTGCCTCGCTTGGGAATACGTCATGATGGCTGCATTTCAAATTCCTATTAGGTTGGGCCGAAGGAAAACTGCTGTCATGCTTTTGATGGGTCTTGTCCGCATTTTTTGAAATGGGGTGGATCATGTATTTTCACTCGGCCGTGCCAAAACTCATGGATTCAGACCGGGTGTAGACGTTTCCGTCCCCTATGCGAACCTCGACGTTCCCTCTCGAGGCGGCTGTCAGCAATGCAAGCGGTGGACGAAAGAGGCCGGAGGGACCTATACTTCAATCCCCTCAATCTGGATGGGTACATTTTCGAAGAAGAACAGCAGACTGGGGAAAACGGCAGGATCTCTCCGGATGCGGAGTCCGGTGCTCGTGCGAGCGGTGTGATAAGGCCGAACCGGGTGTTCCGGCGCGGATGCCGGCCGTGTTTCAAGACAGGCCAATGGGCGGCAGAATCCCGGGGGAGCATCCATTGTGCAACTACACAGCGCTGATGATCGCATCGACAAGTGGCGGCAGAAACAGTCGCGTCACGGCATGGGCGGCGGCTGTCATCCGCACCGGCACCATCGGGCAGACGGATCGCAAGCCCTATCGGGTGAAATCCCTTCGTAAAGAAAACTGCTCCATAAACACTTCCTCGCAGTTTCGGGCTAGGCCGTCAGGGCCTGGAGGCGTTCTTCCGCCACCTTCCTTACCTGCGGGTCCTTGTCGTTTGTGATCACGCGCTTCAGCAGCTCTTTGTCCTTGCACTCCAGGACAGCCTGTTTCCGGATCTCGGGATCGGACCGGGCGATCTTGGGAATGAAGAAATCACTGAACTTCATCGGAGCCTCCTTTCGCGGGTCGTTAGGGTAATGGCAGCGCCGGGCGGGGCTTTCTTGAAGTCTCCCGGACAAAATAGGTATGTTTTCGATTACTAACATATAATAACCCACGTTTCAAGTGTTGTCACGCCCTTGGCCTTATGAGATGCGCGATGCCCTTCTTGTGCAACGCAAGAATCGCGGGGGGAAGCTGCAGCAGGGCCGGCCCGGGTCGCCGCCGGCGCGGTGCTCCTGGAAGAATCCGAATTTCCGGCTTGGCCGGATTTCATGCGAGTCCGGCTCGCGCGCTGCCGATCTGACGGCCTGTGGAGCCGTTCTTGGACGGGGTTCTTAATTACCCGGATCGAGGAAACGGCCGGAACCTATGCCGGTCTTGTCTGGATCGCCGGCACGCTGTTGAACAGCTCATCCACATTCACGCCGTTTATAATCTTCGAGTTTGCCATTTTTCCATTCCTCCTTCTATTTCAATTAAGGACCGCCGGAGCCGAACCGATGATCCGGCGCTGCTCGTCTAAGGACTTTCCCTCAGGCCGATGATGGGTGCGAACCATCCCGTTTTATGGTGTCAAGGCGCAGTACGAGCTGAATGAATGGAGGATAAGCATTCCGGCCATGGTAAACGTGTTATTGCAGAAGAGGCCCCGCCATTATAGGATTGTAATAGCGGATAGGGTTGGTTGGGATTGCGAAGGGGTTGATAACTGTCAAGAAAGGTAATGATCGATGAAGTGCCAAGTTGGGCTGCTGAGCATCATCGTGTGGGTTGTGGTTCTATTCCCTGGGACCACTGCTCAATCAGCGATGACCGGTCAAGATTTTCTACAAGCCTCCCCGTCTTTTCAAAACGGTTTCGTCAGTGGATTTGTGCGAGGCATGTTCATGACCTGCTTGGATCATCTGGACACCAAAAAACAGATTTGTTCTCTTGATTCCGTACTCGACGCGGCGTTCGAAATGACGCCTGAGCAGGTCTTGGATGTTTTCCTGGACTATCTCAAGAAAAGCTCCGAACATCAGCAAAAAGATGTTTCCGAGCTGCTGCTGGACTGCCTGAAAGAGACGGCCAAAAAGCAAGCTAACCCAAAACCATCACCTAAGCCAGCGACA
>JBLMXM010000167.1:0-17429 GCA_050257775.1 Hyphomicrobiales bacterium | reverse complement strand
CTGCAGCGCGAGGGCGTCGCTGGCCTTGGGATCGAGGCTCAAGGCGCGATCGATCTCGGCACCCGCCTCCTCCACCCGGCCGACCGCAAGAAGCCGGGAGGCCCGCTGGACATAAAACCGCGGGTCGTTCGCAGGCAAGGGGACGGCCCCAGGGGCGGTGTAAATTACCGGCGGGTAGTAGAGGGCCCAATGGACAGCATCCCGGGGGCGGGCCACGATTCTCAGAACGGGCGGCTTCCCGGCCTCGGCCACAGCCGACTGGCCGCTTTGCAGCGCGAGGCTTCCGGCCGGGTTATGGGCGAGCACGGTCCCCTCGTAAACCGTGAGCAGGGTTTTGCCCTCTTCGATGCGGATCAGGAATTCCGTGCCGCGCACGCCGGCGATGGTGTAAGGTGTTTGGACTTCTACCCCGCGGGGGGTGGGGCTGAAGAAGTGGGCGGCCCCCTTGAGCATGTTGAGTCCTGCGGCTTTATCCTCCTTGATGCCTTCGAGGGTGAATTCGCTGTTCTCGTCGAGGCGGAGGACGGACTGGTTGGACAGGAAGAGGTCTGCCCGGCTCTGCGACCCCACACGGATGGTGTCGCCCGGGCAGAAAGTGTCGTTCAGGTTTACCGGCAGCCAGTGGGGATCTCCGACCTTGCGCGCTTCCACGGTTCCCTGGACGGAAACCATCTTTCCCAGCCATTGCTCGCACGATTGGGAAAGCGCCGAATCTGGAAAGGCGGCGAGGATTGCCAGAGCCCAGCAAAGAAAAGCGACCCGTCGGATAGATGAATCCTTCATCTCCAGCCTCCCCCCTTGTGGGTGGACCGGATCGGGTTGAGCGGATTGCCCCGATCCTGCCCGGTTGAGGAGATGTCCTCAGGGTCAGAAAGCGACGTCTAAAGATCGATCGGACCAGGTCAAAAGTAAGCGGGACACCTCCGAAGACGCGAAAACTTCACCCCTCGCATTGATAAAATTCCTATTATTTTTTCAACCAGGTATTCGCAGCGCCGAATGTGGGAATTCCTCTCCTGCAAGATAGAGTTAATATTCAAGGAGAAAGATATCCACAAATTGGAATGGCAGGCGGAATATAAAATGGTCTGAATTTATTAGAATTAGTTTATATACGGGACATAGCTGATGTCAAGAGAAAGATGTCTACGACAACCTAGATATTTGTTCATGCCTGAAGCAACTCACCAGGTGATCATTCACCATGCCCACAGCTTGCATGAAGGCGTAACAGATGGTGGGGCCGACGAAGGTGAACCCTCGGCGGATGAGGTCTTTGCCGAGGGAACGGGATTCTGTCGTCTCGGCGGGAACCTTTGACAGGCTGCGCCAGCGGTTGATCTTCGGCTTGCCATCCACGAACCGCCACAGGTAGGCGTCGAAACTCCCGAACTCGGCTTGGACGTCGAGAAACGCACGGGCATTGCGGACGGCCGATTCGATCTTGCGCCGGTTCCTGACGATCCCGGTGTTTGCCAGCAGCTCTCCGATCGCCTGGTCGCCGTAGCCGGCTACCCGCCGCGGGTCAAAACCGTCAAACGCCATCCGGTAGTTTTCGCGCTTTCTCAAAATGGTGATCCAGCTCAGGCCGGCCTGAGCGGCTTCGAGCACCAGGAACTCGAACAGGCGGCGGTCATCGTGCAGCGGCACCCCCCACTCGGAGTCGTGATAACGAACATACAGGGGGTCGTCACCGGCCCAGGCGCAGCGGGTTTTGATCACGCGGTCTTCCTTTGCAGCAGAAGGGCCTCAGGAGCGCAGGTAAAACCCCAGGGCCTTGTCGATGGTTTCGGTGGGGGCGAGCTCGGTGCCGACGTAAGGGGCGCTGATATTGCGGACAATGACCTTCTTTTGCACCAGGCTGCGCTGGGCGTCGTCAAGGTGAAAGGACACCTTCAGCATGTCGCCGATCGCGAATGTTTCGCTGGTGTTAATCAGGAGCTTCATGCCGTTGTTGGAGAGATCCTTCACCCGCATGGACCCTTTGCTTTTGGGCTGGCCGTTGACGTAATGGACATAGGAGCCCGGGAAATTGGTCTCCTTGCGGTAGCGTCGCCGTTTATCGAGCATGGAGACGGTAACCTGGCCGCAGGGGCACTTCAGTTTAAACCGCACGGGCTGCCGTAATTCTCCAAAGGAAGATACATCCACGCTCTTGGTCCGCTGGCAGTGGGGGCAGCGGAAAACCGCCGTATTGTCGCTGCTCATGTAAACGGTCTCGGCCATTGCAGCCTCTCGGCAGACGTCCGTGGTCAAGATCCTGAAGATTTCAGCCTCATTCTATTTTAGCATGGACTTCTAATAGTTGAAAGCAACTTTGAGCGCTCCTTCGCCCGCCTTGCGACCTGCGCGACCCGGGATCAACCCGGCAATAATAGAACCATCCGCCCCGCTGGACAGTCGTTGACTTCATCCTCATGGCGCTTACTATTATCCAAGTTGAGAGATTGTTACTGCTCCAGCGAAGCCCGAGGAGCGACAGGCCATGAGCGATATCAAGCCCGAATTCGTTGAAGGCGAGCTCTCGGAAAGCCGTGAGGAGGTCACCGAGCCGCCCCTCTACAAAGTGTTGATCCATAATGACGACTTTACTCCCAAAAACTTTGTGGTGGAGATCGTGATGGTAGTCTTCAGCAAGTCCGTCGATGAGGCCACCCGGATCATGTGGCAGGCCCATCATAACGGAATCGGGCTCTGCGGCTTTTACCCGTTTGAAGTGGCCGAAACCAAGGTCAACGTGGTGACGGAAGCCGCACGTGAAAACGGCTTCCCGTTAAGACTGACGATGGAAGAAGAGTGACGCAATGAAAGGCGGCCCGCCCATGGATGATTTACAGCCCAATGATATTCTGACCAGAATCACCCGCTACAACCTGATCCGCAACCAGCGTCTGATCTATATCGATGTCCACGAGGCCGTGCACGGAAAGCTTGCCGGCAAATTCGTTGCCGTACCGAACCTCATCAATATCATCGCCGAACAGAAATACCAGGGTGTCGGCGATACCGAGTCCGAAGGCCTACAGAACTGCCTTGCCAAGATTCAGAATGTGCAGATCGAGGACCTTTTCCCGCGCAAGGCCGGGAAAGATAGATAGAAGCCATTTCAAAATAGCAGATCACGCCCGAGGGCAAGGCGCAGGCCGATTCGAAAGCGCAGCATACACGGCAGGTTGTGAGCATTTCGAGAGGCCTGCAACGGCGCCATCGGACGTCAGATGCATTTTTGAGATAGCTTCTAATTCTCCGGGAGTGAAATTCTATCTGAATGGAGACAATTTGAATTTTAATACTGCAGGTCCGCTCATCCTTCCGCGCGACCGATCACCCGGGTGATCCGGGGGCGGTACTCGTCTCTTTTCGCCAGGCGCTGGGCCATGGTCTTCATAACCCCCAGGCCGGCGACCAGTAATCCGAAGCCCAGCAGCATCGATGGCCAGGGCGAATCGAGCCTGAATGTCTGTGAGATCCATTCTCCGACCGTGGCGCCGGCCACCAGCAGGAGAATGGGAAACATGTAAATCAGGAAAGTGGCCTTCAGAAAGGGGGAGGCTTCCAGCTTCAGCACCACGCGATCGCCGATACCAGCCTCAATGGGGTTGATGACGGCGACCTCCATCTCCTTGCCGCCGCCCATGGTGTGACAGGCGCCTTTGGACGAACACCCATCGCAGAATTCGCCGCGGACGGTCTTGACCCATGTGCCGGCGGCATCAATACGAATAACGACTCCTTCTTCACTCGCCAATTCGACCTTCTCTCCACAATGACTTCGTAAAAAGGCCAATCTCTGCGTTGCGCTTCATCTCGCTGTCCCTGCGGCGTACTGCCAGTACGCCTCGCGCCACGAGATTCGCACGCCTTGATCTTAGCCTTTTTACAAAGTCATCGAAGCGGATGACTTATTATAGTTTCATCATTGCTTGCAAGATACGTCTGCCGCCTGTCGCCTGAACGGGTTTGAAAACCCCAGATCAGTCCCAAGGGCAAAGCGCCAGTCGATTCGAAAGCGCAGCATACACGGCAGTATGTGAGCATTTCGGATCGGCTGGCAACGCCGCCATTGGGCCTTAGATGGGGTTTTCAGATCCGTTCTAGAAGATGGCGTCGAACTTGCACTTTTCGAAGCAGGTCATGCATTTGACGCACTTGGCCTTGTCGATCCGGGCAACCTCCTTCTTCTTCCAGGCGATCGCCTCGGCCGGGCAGGCCCGGAAACAAGCGCCGCACTTGGTGCAGAACTCCGGGTCGACTTCGAACTTGAGCAGCGCGACACAGCGCTTGGCCGGGCAGCGTTTCTCGTAGATGTGCGCCTCGTACTCGTCCCTGAAATACCGCAGCGTGGACAGCACCGGGTTGGGCCCGGTCTGACCCAGACCGCAGAGGGAGGCGTCCTTGATGATTGGTGAGAGCTCCTCCAGGGTATCGAGATCGGCGGGCTCCCCATGGCCTTCGCAGATCTTTTCCAGCAGTTGAAGCAACCGCCGAGTGCCCTCGCGGCAGGGCGTGCATTTGCCGCAGGATTCATCCTGCACGAAGTCCATGAAGAAGCGCGCCATGTCAACCATGCAGGTTTCATGGTCCATGACGATGGCGCCGCCCGATCCCATGATGGCGCCGACCTTGGCGATTTCTTCGTAATCCACGGGGATGTCCAGGTGCTGATCCGGCACGCACCCTCCCGAAGGGCCGCCCAGTTGCACGGCCTTGAACCTCTTCTTGTTCGGAATGCCGCCGCCGATGTCGAAGATCAGCTTCCGCAGGCTCGTGCCCATGGGGACCTCGACCAGGCCGATATTGTTGACATCCCCGGAAAGGGCGAAGACCTTTGTGCCTTTGCTGCCCTCGGTTCCCACACTGGCATACCATTTGCCGCCGTTGGTGATGATCTGCGGGATATTGGCCAGGGTTTCCACGTTGTTCAAAATAGTCGGCTTCTCCCACAGCCCCTTGAGAGCCGGGAACGGCGGGCGCGGCCGCGGCATGCCGCGCTTGCCTTCGATCGATCGCATGAGCGCCGTCTCTTCGCCGCACACAAAGGCGCCGGCACCCTGGTAGATGTCGATGTCGAAGTTGAAACCCGTTCCCAGGATGTCCTGGCCGAGCAGCCCGTACTCCCGGGCCTGCCGGATAGCGATACCCAGGCGCCGGATGGCCAGGGGATACTCGGTTCGCGCGTAGATATAGCCCTGGTGAGCATTGATGGCCCTGGCGGCGATGATCATGCCCTCCAGCACGGCATGGGGGTCGGCTTCGAGCACGCTGCGGTCCATGAACGCGCCGGGGTCGCCCTCATCGGCGTTGCATAGCACGTACTTAACCTCGCCCGGGCTCTTGCGGGCAAATTCCCATTTCAGGCCGGTGGGGAACCCTGCGCCTCCCCGGCCGCGCAGACCCGAGGTCTTGACTTCTTCGACGATCTGCTCGGGGGTCATTTCCTTCAAGGCCTTGGCGACGCCGAAATAACCGTCCCGGGCGATGTACTCGTCGATCACCTCGGGGTCGATCACACCCTTGTTCCTCATCACCCAGAACATCTGGTTGGCGAAGAAGGGGATCTGGTTCATCCTGGGGATGGTTTCCTTCGAGGCAGGCTCCACGTAAAAAAGCTTCTTGACCGGACGGCCTTTCAGAAAGTGCTCTTCAACCAGATGCGGCACGATCTCCGGGGTGAGTTTCTGGTAGAAAATCCCCTCGGGCTGGACGAGCATCACCGGGCCCACCGCGCAAAATCCGTTGCACCCGGTCTCGATGATCTTGATTTCCTCGATAAGGCCCCTGTGCTCCAGTTCCTTCTGAAGCGCGTCGCGAAACTTCAAGCTGTGATTGGCATGGCAACCGGTGCCGCTGCACAACATCAACTGCGTCCTGACTTTATTCATCCCTGACTCCTGTTCCTCCGCCTGTCGCAAAGATCGTCTTCTGAAACGTGCCGAACACCCGGCATGCCAAGGGGCCGGCCCGCCAGCGCCAGCCCCTCGGGAAGGATGTCCGATTGTCCCGCCAACCGATCCGCGGCATCACCACGATCCGTCCAGCCCGCGCAAGCCGTTCATGTAAAGGCGGCCGCTCGCCACGAAAAGCGAATACTTGGTCAGGAGAACCGGCATCTGGTAGGAGCGGGCCAGCTCGAGCACGGGTTCGTCCGGCCGCTTTCCGCGCACGAAGACCACCAGGGCCACGCCGGCCACCTTGGCCGTGCGCAGCACCTGCTCGGTGGTCAGCCCCGTCAGAAGGACGGCGCCCTTGGCCACCGCCGAGAGCACGTCGGCCATCAGGTCGGCTCCGCCGCCCGCCACAATACTCTTATCCAGCTGGTCATGCCCCACCAGCATTTCCGCTTTTAGAATATCGCGAATCTCGGATATCTTCATTAGGGAGAACCCCAGGGTTGGTTATTCGTACTTGTCGAGGATCTGGACGACCTTGTCCGGTTTCACATTGCCGAAGGTGTCGGCATTCACCACCATGACCGGAGCCAGACCGCAAGCCCCGAGGCAGCGAACCGGTTCCAGGGAATACCGACGATCGGACGAGGTGCTGCCCTGTTGCACCTGATAATGGTTTTCAATCCGGGTGATGACCTCTTTGATGCCTTTGACGTAGCAAGCGGTTCCCATGCATACCTTGACCAAGTTCCGGCCTTTCGGCTTCAGGGAGAATAGGGCATAGAAGGATGCCACGCCGAACACTTCGCTGCGGGACAGATTGAGGCCGTTGCTGATATAGTCGATGAGTTCGATCGGAAGATAGCTCACGACATCCTGACATTCACGCAGGACGCCGATGACCGAGCCCGGAACGCCCTTGTTCTGGGAAATAATGCCGTCGATGCGGCCCCACATTTCTTCAGAGATATCGGGATGGTTCGGGTGGAAATCAGTTGTCATGCACGTATTCTCCCTCATGGATCAAGATCAGGTTCAATAACTGAAGCCCAGCATAGGGAAATTTCTATTTCATACCTATGAATAAAAGTCAATGCCGGGGTGGAGTCCCTCCGGGCCGGCGCTTGACGGTCAGGGAGGCATGAACTAATATCGCCATCCTTGATCGCGGCGCGTTGCCGCTCCTGAAGATACAGGACAACTTTTCTGAAAGCCGGAAGGCCTGCCGCATGAGTCTATTCAAGGTAAAGGCAGCTGAATCGGCGGATTTTATTCGCAGCCGCATCGGGCAACTTCCCCGGACCGTCCTCTTAACCGGTACCGGGCTGGGGGAGTCAACGCAGGCGCTGCGCGTTTCAACAACCTTCGAGTACAGGGACCTCCCCCACTTTCCGGTGTCGACAGTGCAGAGCCACGCCGGCCGGCTGCTCTTCGGCGACCTGGCGGGCCGGCCCGTCATGGTCATGCAGGGCCGGTTTCACCTCTACGAAGGCTATTCATCTGCGGAAGTCGCCTTTCCCGTCAGAGTCATGCAGGAACTCGGTCTCCGACGGTTCGTCGTGACCAACGCGGCCGGAGGCTTGGACCCGGAATATGCTCCGGGAGACATGATGCTGATCACCGACCACATCAATCTGACCGGGGAAAACCCCCTGGTCGGGCCTAATGAAGACAGCTGGGGACCTCGTTTCCCGGATATGACCCGTGCCTATGACCGAGACTTGCTCCGGCTGGCGGAGAACGCCGCTGCGGAAAACAGGCTGCCGGTCCACAAGGGCGTCTACGCCGGCCTCAAGGGGCCCTCTCTGGAAACGCCAGCCGAAACCCGCTTTCTGAGAACCATCGGCGGGCAGGCGGTGGGCTTCTCCACCGTTCAGGAGGTGATCGCGGCCGTCCACGGCGGGATGAAGGTGCTGGGCGTCTCCGTGATCACCAACGTGAACGATCCCGACCGCCCCGAGCCGGCCACGGTGGAGCAGATTATCGCTGTGGCCCGACGGGCGGCGCCCAACCTCGCCCGGCTCCTGGCCGGCGTCCTGAGGCAGCTCGATGACGGCATTTCCTGCTGACCTTCTCATCACAAACGGCCTAGTCCTGACCATGGACAGCGAGCAGCGCACCATCCCGGCCGGCGCCGTGGCGATTCGCGCAGACCGGATCGTTGCGGTCGGAAAAGCCGATGAGGTCGCCGCCGGCAAAGCCGACCGGGTGATCGATGCCCGCGGCGGGATTATCATGCCGGGGCTGGTCAACGCGCATACCCACGCTGCAATGACCCTGTTCCGCGGTCTGGCGGATGACCTGCCCCTCATGACCTGGTTGAACGACCACATCTTTCCGGCCGAGGCTGCCATGGACGCGGGCAAAGTTTATTGCGGAGCCCTGCTGGCCTGCGCCGAGATGATCATGTCCGGCACCACGACCTTCTGCGACATGTATCTGTTCGAGGACGCGGTCGCCCGGGCCGCGCAAAAAGCCGGCATGCGGGCCGTGGTCGGCGAGGTGCTCTACGATTTCACCTCTCCCAACTATGGATCACCGGCCCAGGGGCTTGCCTACACCCGATCTCTGATCGAAACTTTTCGCGGCGACCCGCTGGTCACTATCGCCGTTGAGCCCCACTCCCCTTACCTGTGCGCGCCGGAGCTGTTGACCCAGGCATTCGCACTGGCCGGACAGTACGAGGTTTCAATGGTGATCCACCTGGCGGAGACCGCCGGTGAAGTTGCCACCATCCGCGAACGCTACGGCCGGACTCCCGCCGAGCATCTCGAGGCGCTGGGGGTTCTAGCGCCGAATGTTCTCGCTTGCCACTGCGTCGCGCTGACCGACTACGACATCGAGCTTCTGAAGCGTTGCGACGTCAAGGTGTCTCACAATCCCGAAAGCAACATGAAGCTTGCCTCCGGCATCGCGCCGGTGCCGCAGCTGCTTGAGGCCGGGGTCTGCGTAGGCCTGGGAACGGATGGAGCTGCCAGCAACAACAACCTCGATCTCTTCCTCGAGATGGACACGGCCGCCAAGCTCCACAAGGTGCACCGCCTGGACCCCACGGTCCTCGATGCCGGCACCGTACTGCGCATGGCCACGATCGACGGAGCGCGCGCGCTCGGATTAAGCGACCGCATCGGCTCGTTGGAACCAGGCAAGCAGGCGGACGTCATCATCCTCGATACCCGCAAGCCGCACCTGGTTCCCATGTACCATCCCGCCTCCCAGTTGGTGTACGCCGCCCGTGGCAGCGACGTCGATGCGGCCGTCATCAACGGCCGCATCGTCATGGAACACGGCCGAATCCTGACCTTCGACGTGGGACAGGCCATGGAGGATGTGAACCGGATCGCCGCGGAGATCGCAAACAGGCGTTGAATGGTCTAAACAACAGAGGCGATGCTCGATACTCGATGCTGGATGCTCGATAACCATACCGATATCGAATTTTGAGATCCTGTCTTATCGAGCATCGAGTATCCCGGATCGGTAATCGTTTATCATGACCTTCGACACCCTCATCCACAACGCCATTCTCCTCACGTGCAATCAAGCCTTCGATATCATTCCCGGCGGCTGGCTCGGGGTCTCCGGCGGAAGAATCCATTTCCTTGGTGCGGTGCCGGCGGAAGGCCTGCCCGAAGCGCGGGAACGCATCGATGCCCGCGGCGGCATCGTGATGCCGGGGTTGATCAACACCCACACCCATCTACCCATGTCCCTCTTTCGAGGGCTGGCGGACGACCTGCCGCTGGAGGTCTGGCTGCAAGATCACATCTTCCCGGCCGAGCGTGCGGCGATTCATCCGGAATCCGTGCGTTGGGGCACTCTGCTGGCGTGCGCTGAGATGGCTCTTTCCGGGACGACTACCTTCTGCGACGGGTATTTTTTCGAGGGAGTCGTGGCTGAAGCGGTGCACGCCCTCGGCCTGCGCGCTGTGCTGGCCCAGGGAGTCATCGACCACCCGGCGCCGGGCGTGCCGGATCCCGGCCGGAATCTGCGTGTGGCGCAGCAGTTCTGCCGCAATTGGCTCGGGCGCTCGGATATGATCCGCCCGTCGGTCTTCTGTCATTCCCCCTACACCTGCTCACGGGAAACGCTGGTCAATTCAAAACAGCTCTGCAATGAACTTGGGCTTCTTTTCCAGATTCACGTTGCCGAAACCCGCCGGGAAACCGAGCAGTTCCACTCGGACCAACGCGTGTCTCCCATTGCCTACCTAGACGCTCTCGGCCTGCTCGATGAACGCACGCTGCTGGCTCACTGCGTCTGGGTCGATGATAAGGACATCGCGGTCATCGCCGAACGCCGGGCGAAGGTGTCCCACAACCCAGAGAGCAACATGAAACTCGCCTCGGGCGTGGCGCCGGTTGCTCAAATGCTCTCCGCCGGCATCACGGTCGGCCTCGGAACCGACGGTTGCGCCAGCAACAACGATCTCGACCTTTTCCCGGCGATGGACACGGCCGCCAAACTGCACAAAGTCATGAGCCTGGACCCCACGGTCCTTCCGGCCGAGGCCGTGATCCGCATGGCTACCATCGACGGTGCGCGAGCCCTGGGTCTCGAGCACGAGATCGGATCGCTGGAACCCGGCAAGCAGGCCGATCTCATCATCATCAACACGGCCGTACCGCACCTGACGCCGCTCCACCGCCCGGCGTCCGCCATCGTTTACGCCGCCAAGGGGTCCGACGTGCAAACGGTCATGGTGGGAGGCCGGCTTCTGGTGAAAGACCGGCTGATTCCGGCCGTGGACGTGCACACCGTCATGAAGCGTGCCATCCTCATCGCCCGTAGCCTAACGGATGGCGTTCAAGGGAGGGTGTAAGAAACCATGCAGCCGATCGAGATGATCCCATTCGCACCGGCCCACCGGCCATGCGATCTGCTACTGACCAACGGCCGGATCATCGATGTATTTTCGGGAGAGTTGGTCGACGGCAGCGTAGCCATCACCGGCGGCCGCATCGCGGGAATCGGCGAATACCCTGCACGGCGGGTCGTCGACCTGGGCGGGCGCTTCGTTGCGCCCGGGTTCATCGACTCCCACGTGCACATCGAGAGCTCCATGCTCTGCGTCGGCGAGTTCGCGCGGGCGGTGGTTGCGCGCGGCACCACCGCAGTGGTGGCCGATCCCCACGAGATCGCCAATGTGCTCGGTGTGCAGGGGATCCGCTACATGCTGGAATCCGCGCAAAGCCAGCCGGTCAACATTTTTTACACCCTGCCCTCCTGCGTTCCGGCCACCGACCTGGAAACCTCAGGGGCGCGGCTGACGGCTGCCGACCTGGATCCGCTATTCAAAGAGGTGCGGGTCGTCGCCCTGGGGGAAATGATGAACTACCCGGGGGTATTGAACGGCGACCCCCAGATCCTCGCAAAGATCGAAACCGCCCGCCGGCACGGCAAGCCCGTAGACGGGCACGCCCCTGCCCTTTCCGGAGGAGACCTGATGGCCTATGTAGCAGCGGGCATCACCAGCGACCACGAATGCACGACGGCAGCGGAAGCCTTCGAGAAGCTGAGCGCCGGTATGCACATCATGGTTCGCCAGGCGACGAGCGCACGCAACCTGAAGGACCTGCTGCCGATCATCACGGAGCGGTCGGCGCCGCGGCTCATGTGGTGCACGGACGACCGTCACCCCCACGACCTGCTGAACGAGGGACACATCGACGCCATGGTGGCCGAGGCCATCCGCAGTGGAGTCAACCCGGTGACCGCCGTCCGCATGGCCACCCTTAACCCGGCGGAGCGTTTCGGCCTCAACCACCTTGGAGCCGTTGCTCCAGGTCGACAGGCGGATCTCGTGGTGTTTTCGGACCTATCCTCTCCGCGGATAGAAGAGGTCTATGCCCGCGGCGAGCTCGTCGCCCGAAACGGCCGGATGGCGCCCGGGTTCACCAGCCCGGACCCCATACCGGCGCCGCCGTCGATGAAGGCGAACCTTCAGGCACTGGATTTCGCCGTTTCCTGCCTGCAGCAGCGGCTGCGGGTGATCGAGGTGGTCCCGGGTCAAATCGTGACGCGCCAGTCGACCGAGACGGCCCCCATCATCGGCAGCCAGCTGGTGTCGGATCCGTCCCGAGACCTGATCAAGATCGCCGTCATTGAGCGCCACACGGGAAGCGGCCGCATGGGGATCGGGATGGTTCGTGGCTTTGGGCTCAAGCGCGGTGCGTTGGCATCCAGCGTGGCCCACGACTCTCACAACATCATCGTCGCCGGGGTTTCGGATCAGGACATGCGCGCCGCAGTGGAGGCCGTAGTTGCCATGGGCGGCGGGCTCGTGGCCGCGGCCGGAGGCCGAGTCGTGGCGCAGCTTCGGCTGCCGATTGCGGGGTTGATGTCCCTGGAGCCGGTTCAGGCCGTCAGCGATGCCATGGACGGCCTCATCCGTGCGGCCGGCGATATGGGTTCGTCGCTCAAAGACCCGTTCATGGCCCTTTCGTTCCTGGCGCTCCCGGTTATCCCGGAGTTGAAACTCACGGACCTGGGGCTGGTGGATGTGGGGCGGTTCAAGCACGTGTCGCTGTTTGTCTGACTCAAGCCCCGCCTTTCCTTGACAGCGCAACACCCGCCATTTATACTGGCGCGAAAAAATATCGGGGCCTCCCGCCCACACCGGCAGCCAGAATCCCGATGAATCGGGTTTACGGGCGCATGTCCTGCCCCTCATTGACAAATTAGGAATAATGCCAATGAAACTATCTCAAGTCGTGTCGGTGCTAGAGGCAATGACGTTGAATGGAGAGGACGCGCTGGACGGAGAGGTCACGCGCTGCGGTGCCAGCGATCTCATGAGCGACGTGCTGGCCCGGCCGACCGACGGCACTCTGCTCATGACCGGACTGACGACCGTTCAAGCCATCCGGACCGCCAAGATTGCCGGCGTCGTGGCCGTCGTTTTTGTTCGAGGGAAACAACCGTTGCCGGAGGTGATCAAGGTGGCCAAGACCGAAGGGGTGCCTATTTTTTCGAGCCCTTATTCGATGTTTATTTGCTGCGGAAGATTGCATGCCCTCGGCCTGACTGGGCTAGATGGGCGTAGATGATCCTAACGCCGAGACCGCGGCAGCAACCATGCCAGAGCTCTGTGTCGAGGCTGCCGAACCCCGCAAATCGCTGCCGCGGACTTCAGAGCTGAGAACTCCATCCGCCCTGCCGGGAGCGATTTTCAGGCGTGCGCCGGGTTGATCGTGGGAGCCGGCTGCCGGATGCCCGGAATTCGACGGGTTGGGGACGCATCCAAACCATCTGCCGATTCATGGCTAGTCTCAAAAAATTCTTTTTCATCAAGGCGCGGGACTTTGTTCACGCCGGCGAGGCATCCATCCACATCCAGAACCTGCTGAAGTCGATGCATTTGGATCCCGCCCTGATTCGCCGAATCGCGGTCTGCAGCTACGAGGGCGAGATGAACGTGGTAATCCATGGCGGCGACGGAGTCCTGAACATGAACATCGAAAATGATCGTCTGACCCTCGAGATCATCGACGAGGGACCGGGAATTCCGGATATTCAGCTGGCGATGCAGCCGGGCTACTCCACCGCCCCGGAAGAGGCTCGCGAGATGGGATTCGGCGCCGGCATGGGGCTGCCCAACATGGCGAAGAATGCGGACGACATTCTGATTGAATCCGAACCGGGCAGGCGAACCCGCGCCTGCATGACGTTCTTTCTGGATACAACCAAGAAGCTTCAATGAGATCCGAGCATAACACTGATTACATTCGGTTCCACGAGGAGAGATGCACAGGTTGCGCCGAATGCCTCAAGGTCTGCCCCACCAAGGCCATTCGCATCCGCAACCGCACGTCAATTCGCTTTGTGGACCTGTGCATCGGTTGCGGCGCCTGTATCCGCGCTTGCACGGCGGGCGCCATCAACGCCGCCACCCACCCGCTGCAACAGATCGGCAAGGGTCATGTGGCCATCGCGCTCGTGTCGCCGGTGCTCTACGCCCAGTTTCCCAAGGCCATGCCCAAGGATGTTCTGCTGGGGCTTCACCACATGGGCTTTCGGCACACGATCGACATGTCCATCTTTCTGGAGATGTTTCAATTCGCAGCCGCAGAATTCATCCGGCGCAACCGGGAAACCCGCGAGGCGGCATGGCCGTTTATCTCACCGGTGTGCCCGGCCGTGGTGCGGCTCATTGCCTTCAAGTTTCCCAGTCTATTGGCGCACGTACTGCCGGTGCTGCGGCCGGTGGCCCTCATGGCCCGCGAAGTCAAAGAACGCCTTATCCCCCTGTACGAGGCCCAGGGTCAGCAGGTAGTCCTGTATTACGTCAACCCCTGCCCGACCATGCCGCAGGAGCGGTTCGACCCGGCCGGCGCGCCCCTGAAACATCGGGAGGTATCGATCGGTATCAACGATCTCTATCCCGAGCTGAGACAATGCATCGACACGATTCTCACCGAGGTGCCGCCTTTTTCCGAAACCCATTTCGAGTACGAAACCTGCGCCACCGCCAATGCCGCCCTGGTCGCCATGTCCGGCGGAGAGATCGCGAGCATGCGGGTCGAAAAATCCATGGCCGTGCATGGATTGAGAGATACCGTTGGATACCTGCAAAAAATCGAAATGGGGCTTCTCCAGGACGTGGAGTACTTCGAATTCCGGACCTGTCGCGAAGGCTGCCTGGGGGGAGTGCTGAGCGCAGTGGACAAGTACATGGCCCGGAGCAATGTCCAGCGCATGCTGCACGTGCACGGTCTGGGCCGGCGGGTCCCCGGCAACACCATCCTGCGGCTCTACGACAAGGGCCGCTTCAAGCCGGACAAGAGTCCCTTGACTTTGACTCGCCTGTTCGGTGACCGCAAGCCCGCGCTAACGCTGGAGCAGATGGAGCGCATCGAGAAAATTCTTGAAACCGTCGAAGGCTGGGGCTGCGGCGCTTGCGGGGCGCCCGATTGCCTGACCTTCGCCGAAGACGTGGTCCGAGGTCAGGCGGATCTGGCGGATTGCCGATGGACCCACCGCTCCGGGCCCCGCATGGGTACCGCAGCGGCCGAACCCGCTGGGCGATCACCCGGAGGGAGAGGAAATGAAACCTGAGCCTCGGGACAGCCATTACGTCCTCTTCCACGAGGAACGGTGTACCGGATGCGCCGAATGCCTCAAGGTCTGCCCTACCAAAGCCATCCGCATCCGCCATCATAAGTCGGTCCGCTTTGTCGACCAATGCATCGGTTGCGCCGCCTGTCTGCGCGTCTGCCGGACCGCCGCCGTGAGCTCGACCACGCGAATGCCGGAGGATATCGGCCGCGACCATGTGGCCATCGCTCTGGTGTCTCCCGTGCTGTATGCGCAATTCCCGCGCATCACGCCCGGCGGCGTCCTGACGGCCCTCCGCCAAATGGGTTTTCACCACACGGTCGACATGTCGTATTTCTTTGAAATGTTCCAATATGCCGCGGCGGAGTTCATTCGCCGCAACCGAACCAGCCGGGAGGCGCCGTGGCCGCTCATCTCTCCGGCTTGCCCCGTGGTGGTGCGCCTGATCGCTTTCCAGTTCCCCAGCCTGCTGCCGCACATTCTGCCGGTGCTCCGCCCCGTAGGGCTGATGGCCCGTGAAATCAAGGAGCGCGTGATCCCTGAATACGAGGACCAGAAACGGGATGTCGTGCTGTATTACATCAACCCATGCCCCACCAAAGGCACATCGACCCTCAGCCTGGATCCCCATCGCTCCCGGTACCGGGAAGTCGCCATCGGGATCAACGATATTTATCCGGCTTTGAAGTCCCAGGTGGAAAAGATTCTGTCGTCGGACCGGATGCCGTTCTTGTGGACGCGTTTCGAATTCGAAACCTGCTCTACCGCCGATGCCGCTTACGGCGCCATGTCCGGTGGGGAGATTGCACGGATCGGAATCGATGACTCTCTGGCCGTGCATGGCTTGAAGGAAACCGTCGATTATCTCAACAAGATCGAGATGGGCCTTCTCAAGGACATTGAATACATCGAGTTTCGCACCTGCCGCGAGGCCTGCTTGGGTGGAGCCCTGGCCGTCGTCGACAAGTACATTGCCAAGCGGCATGTCCAGAAGATGGTCGACACCTTCGGCATGGGCCGGCGGCTGCCGCCGGACGCCCTTTTGCGCCAATACGAGCAGGGGAGGTTCAAGATCGACCAGGGCCCCGAGGTGCTGCGAAAATTCTTCAGCTCCCGCAAACCGACCCTTTCCCTGGCCGACGCGGAGCGCATCGAACAGCTGGTGGCCCGCCTGGGATGTCACGACTGCGGCGCCTGCGGGGCACCCGATTGCAGGGTCTTTGCAGAAGACGTCGTCCTCGGCCAGGCGGAGCTCAATGATTGCGTCTGGGTGGCCGTGCAAGGCTTGGCGCGCGGAAGAAACGAATAGCCGACGCCAGGGGTCTTGCGCTCACGATCCGAAGATGTGCAGAAATCCCGTCACCCGGAAGCGGTGCGGGCAATCTTGAGCGTGGCGCACGGTCAGAGCCAGCATTCGATCTTCTTCATGAACAGCGCCGGATACGACTGACGGAAACCGGTTATGGAAAGGAGCGCGGATGAAAGTCAGAGAGCTCGTCGAAGCCTTCAAGCTGAAGGCGGTCGCGGGAGAGCAGGGTCTGGATCGTGAGATCAAGGGCGGATACTGCGGCGACCTGCTGAGCGACGTCATGGCGAATGCTCCCGTCGGCTCCATATGGCTGACGGTACAGGGCCATCTGAACATCGTGGCGGTGGCGGTTTTGAGGGAGATGGCCGCCATCGTCATCACCGGAGGCCGGGAGGCGGACGAAGAAACCATCCAAAAGGCCCGCCAGGAACGTCTTCCGGTTCTCCAGTGGCCGCGTTCGGCCTTCGAACTGGCCGGGCGGCTGTATGGTCTCGGCGTTGGGGTCGCCCCGAAGCCATAACTCCATCGGTCCATGTCTGCCGGGGAACCCGCCGTGTTCAGCGAATTCAAAGCCGATCTGCATATTCATACCTGTCTGTCCCCTTGCGGGGACTGGGAGATGAGCCCGCGCAATATCATCCAGAGATGCCTCGAAGCCTCCTTAGAACTGATCGCCATCTGCGACCACAACACCAGCGAAAACTCCGGTGCCGTGATGCGCGAAGGCCGACGCCGCGGCATCCGAGTTCTGCCCGGGCTCGAAATCTGCTCCAGGGAGGAAGTGCACATTCTAGCGATTTTCGGTGAGTTGGAACCCGCCCTGGCCATGCAGGAGTGGGTTTACGCCAGCCTTTCGGGACAGAACCAGCCCGAGGTGTTCGGCTATCAGATCGTGGCCAACGAAGACAGTGAAGTGCTCGCTGAAAACCCGCGCCTTCTGATTGGAGCTACGCGCCTGGGGCTCTCGGATATCGTGCGACAAACCCATGCGCTGGACGGGCTCAGCCTAAGTGCCCATGTGGATCGGCCGGCCAACGGGATCATTAATCAACTCGGCTTCATTCCACCGGATCTCATGATCGACGGCGTGGAGGTCTCCCGGCGCGTCGCTCTGTCCAAGGCACGCCAGGTTCTGCCGGAGATCGGAAAGCTGCCCTGCATCAGCTCGTCGGATG
>JBLMXM010000166.1:0-4645 GCA_050257775.1 Hyphomicrobiales bacterium | reverse complement strand
AGCTTGGCTGGAAGCTGTTCGATGACCGCGGGCTTCAGGAATTGATTCGGCAGCGGGGGATAGCACCTGAGGAGATCAGCCACCTCGACGAGAAAGCCCCGGCATTTTGGGATCTGTTTTTCAAGAGCCGGCCCCAGGTTTTTCTAAACGTTCTCGAATCCGTGATTTACGACGTTGCCCGCACGGGGGATGGCGTGATCATCGGCCATGGCAGCCATGTGCTGTTGAGGCATTTTGACTGTGCCTTCCACGTTCGCCTGTTTTCGCCGGAGGGCCGGCGCGCTGACGACCTCGCCGCCCGGCAGGGCCTCAGCCGTGAGGCGGCCTTGAAACTGATCCGCAAGCACGATCGGGAGCAGGCAGGGTTCTTCAAGTTTGCCTTTCAGTTGGACCTGGACGACGCCAGCCTTTACGATCTGGTCATCAACGCCCAGAAATTCGATGCCGGAACGGCGGCCGGCCTGATCATCAGCGCAGCCCGCTCGGAGGACATTCGGGCCTGCAGCCTGAATGTCGTCACAGCGATGGAGCGGCTGTCTCTGGAGAAAAAGATTCAGGCCGCCTTGATCGAAAATCGGATCGACCCGAGCAGTCTGCTGGTCGAGGTAGCGGAGAAAGGCGTGGCGCATGTCGCCGGCATCAGCCTGAACGACGAGGAAAAGAAACGGATGGAATCGATTATCGGTCAAGTGCCAGGCGTTTCAAAGGTCGTTTCGGGGATCGGGGTGATCAAGGGCGGGTTATGATGAAAGCCGGCGAAGCCGGATTTCGTCTAAGGACGGTCCAGGGGTTTTGCACCGTCCCGTGATAGCTGAACATGGGCCGCTAGGTCCGGTGGCGGGTGGTGACGCCAAACCCTGGCCGCGGGGCATCGCGTATTCATGGCGATGCGCTGCTTGGTCGAACCGAACAGCATTTTGCTCGCCTTTTTATGCTCATGTTTTTCGTCCTTGCCGTGGAGTTTATTCCTGCTGAGTCGGGTAAACAATTCTGAGAACCTAACCGGCCGTCATCCCCTTTTGTTCAAGTCAAACCGAGTGCACCGTTGCTGTTAACCTAATCCTATACCGCTGAAAAGATCAGCGCCGAGTGGGCCAGATTTAATCGTCCGAGTACTCGTTACTTTTTCCTGGCATCCTAATTGGATATTGGATCCAATCATTCTCCCCGCAGATTCTCGGGACAACAAATGAAGGCCGGTCACCGCATATCCGGAAGCTTCCACGGCGATCGGGGATGACCAAGAGATCGAATTGGAGTTAGCGGGTGGCACGATTGCTGCCGGTCAAAAGGCGATTCGCTTTCCTGCCTTCCTGCTGCAAGTCCAGGAGCTTCTGGACACGGGCGGAAGCCCGGGATATTCTACCGGCGGCCATGCAGCGCGGGTAGTGACCGACCCGCGCGAATTTCTGCAGACGAAGCGAACTGGAGCGCCATGTCCCGGGCTTAGACTCCGGCGATGGGGTCGGACCGGCACCCGGCGGCAGCAGCAGCCAGCAAGAAAAATCTTTTCAGAAAGGAGAAAGAATGAAAGCGAAAGCGGCGATTCTCTTCGATGTGGGCCAGAAGCTTGACATTCGTGAGGTGGAGGTGCAGCCTCCCCAAGCGGGGGAAGTGATGATCAAGATGGCCGTGGGCGGCGTGTGCCACAGTGACCTCCACGTCATGATGGGACACCTCCAGGCTCCGGTGCCGGCGATATTAGGGCACGAAGGATCCGGCATCGTGGCCGAGGTGGGGCCGGGGGTGACGGCGCTCAAGCCGGGCGACCACGTCATTCCGATGTGGCGCCTCTCCTGCGGCACATGTGAACACTGCAGCGACGCCCGCCCGGCGCTCTGCGCCGCGGGCAGTCAAATCCGGATGACCGGAAGACTTCTGGACGGCACCACTCGTTTCAAGTGCAACGGGCAGGAGATTAAGCATTTCGCCGGCGTATCGAGCTTTTCCGAGTATTCGGTAATCCCGGCAGCCGCGGTCATGAAGATCCCCACGGATTTTCCTCTGGAAATGGCGGCCCTGCTGGGGTGCGGCGTCATAACCGGCGTGGGCGCCGTATTTAATGCGGCCAAGGTGAAACCCGGGAGCAGCGTCGCGGTCTTTGGAACCGGCGGTGTGGGGATGAATGTGGTCCAGGGAGCCGTCATAGCCGGAGCCGAGAAAATCATCGCCGTCGATATTCTCGACAGCAAACTCATGCTGGCGAGAAAGTTTGGGGCTACTCACACCGTCAATTCGAAAAAAGACAAAGCGGTTGACGCCGTCCGGGAGCTTACCGGCGGCCGGGGCGTCGACTATGCCTTCGAGGTTATCGGTCTTCCTGAAACGATTCGACAAGCTTACGATTCGCTTTGCAAACGGGGCATGGCGATCGCAATCGGCGTTACGCCAATGTCCACGGAGGTCTCCGTCCCGATCATGGGACTTGTCTACGAGGAGCGGGTGCTGACCGGGTCTATATACGGTTCCAGCAGGCCCTGGATCGACATCCCCATGCTGATGAAGCTCTATGAGTCCGGCAAATTGAAGTTGAGGGAACTATTGACGCGGACGTACCCCTTCTCTCAGATCAATGAGGCCTATGACGCCCTGCAGCGCGGAGAAGTTCTGCGGAGCATCGTAAAATTTTGAAATGTAACCCTCAGCACACATATCTATGCTTGATTTAGTTCTGGTTTCAGGCTCTTGTTGCGAAATCGCGGCTGCCGAAAATGGCCCTCGTGGGCTGCGGCCGCTTAATCTTCAACCGGTCATGATGCAATATGGATCTGGTTCTGACATGAGCCAACCGGAGCAATACATAAAGCAGGGAGGTCATTTGTGAAGAAAATTGCAGTCTTGTCTGGCGACGGCATCGGGCCGGAAGTTATGGCGGAAGCGATAAAGGCCCTGGATGCCTTGCAGCGTGTCTGCGGTTTCAATTTGGAATATGAGTTCGCCGATGTGGGCGGGGTAGCCATGGACCGGCATGGCCGTGCTCTTCCGCAAAGCACGTTGAAAATCTGCGAGCAGGCCGACTCCATATTGTTTGGTTCTGTGGGGGGACCGAAGTGGGAGAACCTGCCTCCGGAGCAACAGCCCGAAAGGGGTGCGCTGCTTCCCCTGAGAAAGCATTTCGATCTTTTCTGCAATCTTCGACCCGCCAGGGTATACAAGGCCCTTGCGGCGGCCAGCCCTCTGCGGCCCGATATCGTGGGAGATGGTTTTGACATATTGTGCGTTCGCGAGCTGACAGGGGATATTTACTTCGGCCAGCCCAAGGGCCGCGAAGGCAGTGGATCTGATGAACGTGCTTTTGACACCATGGTTTATAGCCGACGAGAAATCCAGAGGATTGCGAGGGCAGCCTTTCGCCTCGCCCGAACGCGGCGCAAAAAGGTCACCTCCATCGACAAAGCCAATGTGCTGACCACCATGGTGCTCTGGCGGGATGTCGTTATGGAAGTAGCGCAGGAGTTTCCGGATGTACGCCTCGAACATCTTTACATCGACAATGCGACCATGCAGGTGTTGCGCCGGCCGCGTGATTTCGACGTGCTGTTGGCCGGCAATATCTTCGGCGATATCATCTCCGATGAATGCGCCATGCTGACCGGCTCGATGGGGATGTTGCCTTCCGGCAGTTTCAACGAAAGCAAGTTCGGGTTGTATGAACCTGCGGGAGGTTCCGCCCCAGATATCGCGGGCAAGGGAATCGCCAATCCGTTGGCTCAAATTTTATCTGCTGCCATGATGCTACGCCACAGCCTGGATCTGGCGCAAGCAGCCGATCTGCTTGAAGCTGCCGTGGAGAGTGTGCTCAATCAAGGGATGCGCACGACAGACGTTGCTACAGACAAGAGCCGATCCCTCGGTACGGCTCAGATCGGGAACGCCATTGTGGCCGAGATTCAAAAATTTTGAGGTATACGCTCCGCCACCCAAAACTTCAGAAGTGATTGGCTATAGAAGAGAAGAATATGGACGTGCAGGAGCGGAAATTCCCAGAAGCCAAGCACGTCTACCCCATGATTCACGAAGAGCGCGTGAAGTTCAAAGAGCGGGTTGCTTCGCTGAAAAGGGCGTTAACTAAACTTTAGTCGAAATAGACAAAACACATGTCTGAAGAAAAGAGAGCAATCGCTCGAGGTATCGCGCATCGGCATCTTTCTCGCAATGACCCCCTGGGTTGGTTTGAAGAACTCTATTTTCAGGCGGCTGACGATCTTTCGATCATACCATGGGCCGAATTGGTCCCGAATCCCAATCTTATGACCTGGCTGGACAGCCACCGAATGATCGGGGATGGGCAAAGGGCGCTCGCGATCGGATGCGGTTTGGGTGATGATGCCGAGGAATTGACGCGAAGGGGATTCAGCACCACGGCCTTCGACATATCTAGTACGGCCATTGCCCTGTGTCGAAAAAGATTCCCGAAGACGTTTGTCCGCTATGATACCGTGGACCTGTTCTCAACACCCCAGCACTGGCAAGCCGGATTTGATTTCGTCCTTGAATCCTACACACTACAGGTCTTGCCACCGGAATTGCACCGCAAGGCGATCTGCGCAATAGCTGATTTGGTAAAGCAAGAAGGTAAGCTTCTGGTTATTTCCAGAGGGCGGGAGACTGCGGACCCGAGAGGCGAAATGCCATGGCCGCTTAC
>JBLMXM010000165.1:0-16561 GCA_050257775.1 Hyphomicrobiales bacterium | reverse complement strand
CGGGTTCACCAAGAACTTCATCGACGCCGAAGCCTTGCTCCGCCTGGCGGATGCCGAGCACACGCATGCCTTTGTCGGCAGCGACCCGCGCAAGGTCTCCCGCGATGGACCGGCCGTCGTGCTGGATTCCAAGGGAAAGGAGATCGGAAGGGTTCTGACCTGCACGACCGACATGGGGATCGGCTGGCACGGTGACCGGATTTACAGCATCGCGAGCCCCGGCAAGCCCGCGGGCTTCGAGCCGAAAGGCCTCAGCTGCGGGTTTGCCAAGGTTATGCCTCGCTTATGCGTCGGTGATCGAATCGAGATCACGGACCGGCGCCGTCGCATCCCGGTGACGATCGTGAATGACATCCGGCCGGACCGGACAGCACGCAAGCCAATGGCCCACATGATCTGAGGTCAGGCCATGCCGCATGCCTCGGAATACCCCGACCTGTTGCCCCGGGAGCCCATCCAGACCTTCATCGATCCGGTCCGGCGCTTTCTGCACATCGAAGCCACGAGCGGTGTCGCCCTCGTGGCCGCCACCCTGGCCGCGCTAATCGCCGCCAATTCGGCGGCCGGAGAGGGTTTCCTCGCCTTCTGGCAAACGCCGGTCGGTTTGCGGTTCGGATCGCTGCAATTGGAGCTTTCCCTGCTGCAATGGATCAACGACTTCCTGATGGCCATTTTCTTCTATGTGATCGGGCTGGAAGTCAAGCGGGAGCTCGTCAGGGGCGAGCTGAGGGATTTGCGCCGCGCGGTCCTGCCGCTGGCTGCCGCCGTCGGCGGCATGATCGCACCGGCGGCGGTTTATCTTCTGCTCCTGTGGGGTGCCCCGGGGGAAAGAGGCTGGGGCATCCCCATGGCCACGGACATTGCCTTCGTCGTGGGCTGCCTGGCGGTGTTGGGCTCCCGTATCCCGGTCGGCCTGAGGATCATGTTGCTGTCGCTGGCCATCGCCGACGACATCGGCGCAATCCTCGTGATCGCCGTCGGCTACACCGGGCAGCTTAACTGGACCGCGCTTTGGCTCAGCGCTCTCGGCATCGGAATCGTTGTCGCTTGCATGAAGCTCGGCATTCACAGCCTGGGCGTCTACCTGATTCTATCCCTGGGGGTGTGGTTCGAGGTTCATGCCTCCGGAATCCATGCCACTATCGCCGGGGTGATCCTCGGATTTCTCACGCCATCGCGAGCCTGGATCAGTGAACGACGCCTGGGGCGCGTCATCGAAGCGACCCTTGGCTTCATGCAGGGCGACGCCTGGCGTTCCCCCACCCGGCGCTACGCCGCCCTTCGGCAGATGGAGCGCGCCGCCCGGAGCTCCATATCGCCCCTGAGGCGTTTCGAGATGGAGCTGCACCCCTGGGTGGCCTTCGTGATCATGCCGATCTTCGCCCTGGCTAATGCGGGAGTCCGGATCGATGCCTCGGCCTTCGTCCACCCGGTAGCCGCAGCCGTCATGCTGGGTCTCTTGATCGGCAAGCCGGTTGGGGTCTTCCTGTTCAGCTGGCTCGCGGTCAAGACCGGTTTGGCCAAACTTCCTTCGGGCGTGGGCTGGACCGCCGTCATGGGCGGCGGCATTCTGGCCGGCATCGGGTTTACCATGGCCATTTTCATCGGCAGCCTGGCCCTGGAAGGGGCTCTGCTGAGCGCGGCCAAGGTGGGAATCCTGGCCGGGTCGGTCGCAAGCGCCGTGCTCGGTACGGTCGTTCTGGTGGTGTCTTTGCCGAAAGCCCGGCCCGCGGGTGAACCGACTTCCTCAGGGCAATGACCTGCCGAACCCGCTGCGGAGCCAACCGACTGCAACGGACGCCTGCAAGCACCTGAGCGCCCCAAAGCAGCTGAAAAGTATTTTCGCGGCTCCCGCAAACGAATTGCCGCCACGAGCTTGGGGCGTCAAACCGGGTCTTGGCTGACGTGGTCTGCCAGAAGGTGCGTGACCAGGGCAGTCTTGACCTTGCTCCAAGCATCTTGCCCCAGCGAAGCCTCATCGATGACGATGTGCCGCAGCATTCCCTTCAACAGCGATCGGTGATTGCGCACCGGGTAAAACTGCCATCGGTCCAGGCGGTGCTCTGCAGCCAGGCGTTTCAATCCATCATAGGAGACCAGTTCGTCGCCGGGATCCATGATCACCAGGGTGGGGATGTTGAGCTGAAGGCCGATGCGGGACTCGAAGTGGTCCAGGGTCTCGAACAGGACATTGTAGCCTGCGATCGGCGTACCCGGGTTAGCGAGATAGGCGGCGGGGGCGAGAGCCGGTATGACCATTCTTGGAAACGGCGAGAAGAGCCGGATGGCATAGTCCCAACCTCGAAGGCTCAACGCCGGCGCGAAGAGCACTGCCCGGTGAAACCGCACATCCTCGCGGGATGCCAGCAGATCGAGGCCCATCAGGCCCCCGTAGGAGAAAGCGATCAGGAACAACGGCACCTGGTTCTGCCGGGCGCTTTGGCGCGCCTGCTCATATGCCCCGAGCGTTTCCTGAGACCAGAGGGGGTAGGATACGCATTTGAAGGATTCCAGGCGCGCCTCGCTTGCATTCATTCCGTGCTGGCGCTGGAAGTTGAGCCCGTGGCCCTGCAAAGACAACCGTGCGGCGTCGATCCCCGCCATGTTCAAAGCGGAGATGACGGCCGCCATGCGGTCGGGATTCAGGTTAAGCCCAGGGATCACCACGGCTACGCCTTTCAGAGAGGTCGCGCCGCTGCGAGTGAACCAGTCCACCGATGGGTCCGAACTCACCATAGGCTCAACGTTTCATGACCAAACTGGGCCGCCTCCGGCAGGCTTTGAGGCGGCCGTTTTATTCCCCCACGGGAAGGGGGATTTTCTCCCGGGCTTCCGTACCGAAAGCCTTGTCCATGGCCTCGTCGATGCGGTCCACCATCACGATCCGCAGGGTGTCGCGCACCTCCTGGGGTATGTCTTCGAGGTCCTTCTCGTTGCGCTTGGGCAAAATTACCGTGGTGAGGCCGGCTCGATGGGCGGCCAGCACCTTCATCTTGATCCCGCCTACAGGCAGCACCCGGCCGCGCAGGGTTACTTCGCCGGTCATCCCCACATCCCCGCGGACCGTCCGGCCGCTGAAGAGGCTCGCCATGGCCATCACCATGGCCACGCCGGCGGAGGGGCCGTCCTTGGGGATGGCGCCGGCCGGCACATGGAGGTGGACATCGGTTGACTCAAACACGGACGGGTCCACGCCCAGCGGTTCGGCCTTGGAGCGCACGTAGCTGTGGGCGATCTGGGCGCTCTCGCGCATGACGTCGCCCAGCTGGCCGGTGAGGGTGAGTCCGCCCTTGCCTTTCATGCGGGTAGCCTCGATGAAGAGGATTTCCCCGCCGAAGGATGTCACGGCCAGGCCCGTGGCCAGACCGGGAATCTCAATGCTTTCGGACAGCTCGGATTCGAATTTCTCCTTCTTCAGGTGCGAGCGCACCAGCCCGGGCGTCACCACTACGTGGGTCCATTGATGGCCGACGATCTTGACCACGCTCTTGCGGCAGACCGCGCCGATCTGGCGCTCCAGGTTGCGCACGCCGGCCTCGCGAGTGTAATCTTGAATAATCTTGCGTACGGCGTCGTCCGTGAAGGTCATCTCCTCATCCTTGAGGCCGTGGGCCTTGAGCTGCCGCGGGACCAGATGACGCTTGGCGATCTGCAGCTTCTCGTACTCGGTGTAGCCGTCGAGGCCGATGATCTCCATGCGATCCCGCAGGGGCGGCGGGATGGTTTCCAGCTGGTTCGCCGTAGTGATGAAGATGACGTCGCTCAGGTCGAAGTCCACGTCCAGGTAGTGGTCGCGGAAGGTGTGGTTCTGGGCCGGGTCAAGGACTTCCAGCAGAGCGCTGCTGGGGTCCCCGCGCCAGTCATTCCCGACCTTATCGACTTCATCCAACATGAACACGGGGTTGCGGGTGCCCGCGCGCTTGATGGCCTGGATGATGCGGCCCGGCATGGCGCCGATGTAAGTTCGGCGATGTCCGCGGATCTCGGCCTCGTCCCGCACCCCGCCGAGGCTCATGCGGGTGAAGCTGCGGCCGAGCGCCCGGGCGATGCTCTTGCCCAGGCTGGTCTTGCCGACGCCCGGAGGGCCGGCAAAGCACAGGATCGCACCCATGGCTTCGGACACCGACCCATCTTCCGACTTGACGTTGACGCCGCGCTCGGCCACCAACTTGCGCACGGCCAGGTATTCGATGATACGCTCCTTGACATCCTGCAAGCCGTAATGGTCCTCGTCGAGCACGGCGCGCGCATTGTCGATGTCGGTGCGGTCCTCGCTCGTTTTCGTCCACGGCAGCTCCACCAACCAGTCCAGATACGTCTTGATGATGGAGGTCTCTGGCGAGTGCGGGGACATGCCCTGGAGGCGTTTCAGCTCACGCTCGGCCTCCTTGCGGGCTTCCAGCGGCAACCCGGCTTTCTCAATCTTTTCGACGTACTCGTCGGCGTCGGAATGGCCATCGGGATCGGATTCGCCTAGCTCCTTCTGGATGGCCTTGAGCTGCTGGCGCAGGTAATAATCCCTCTGAGCCTTGTCCATTTCCTCGCGCGCCTCACTTTGGATCTTCTGCCCCAGGGAGAGGACCTCTTTTTCCCGGCTGAGGTGGGTGATCAGCGCGCGCAGTTTGTCCTTGACGCTTGCGGCCTCTAATATTTCCTGGGCCTTGGCCATCTCGATGCCGGCGTAATTGGCCACCAGGTAGGCCAGATGACGAGGATTCTTGATCTGAGCCAGAAATTCCGCAGCTTCCTTGGGGTAGTTCGGCGAGAGTGCCACTACCTCCCGCGCCAAGTCGAGCAGGCTGCGGTGCAGGGCATTGCCTTCAACGTCGTCCTCGACAAGGTCTTGGAAGAGGGCGATGCGAGCCTTCAGGTAGGGTTTGTCGGCGGTCCAATACTGGATCTTGAGGCGTTCCAGGCAATGCACGATGACGTTCAGTTGGTGCTCCGTTGTTTTCACCACGCGTTCGATGCGGGCTATGCTCCCGACCTCGTACACCTGCCCGGGCAGGGGTTCCTCGATCTGGGGATCCTTCATGGCTACGAGACCGATGAGGTGATCGGCCTGCTGGGCATCCTCGATCAGCTTGATCGAGCGCGAAATGCCGATCGACAGAGGGATGATTGTGAACGGGAACGCCACCGTGTTACGCAAGGGTAGGATCGGCAGCTCCTCGGGAATATGATGCTCGTCCAGCTTATGCGGATTGCCCTCGGCATCCGCCGCAAAACTGACAATTTTCTTGGTTGTCGTCATCTGACTGTCTCCGAATTGATCTGGCCGTTCAGGTCATTATTTTCTCGTTTCTTAGTACGAAAGTAATGCCTTGCGGGGGATTGTAAAGCAGCATGTCCTGGTTTATGTAGAATCCAATTCGGGCGATTTTTTCTGGATATTATCGGCCGGGCCCGGCGGGGCGCATACCCTGCCGGGCCCGGGTGACAATCGATGAAATCGCTACACGATCCCCGCGTGCCCTATCGGAACGGAATCTTGAAAAGGGCTATAACCGGATAGAGGTTCGTCATGCAGAAGATAACCTGCGCCGTTTTGATCGTCATGCTCTTTCTGCCGGCTGCATGTGTTCAGCGGGTGCTGGAGTCGGCGCCGGCAGACCCTGTGCCTTCGGTGGTGCCAAGGGCTTACCAGGAGATCTACCGCGAAATCGACACGGAGATCGACCGGCAGCTGCCGCTCGTCCCCCTGCCCTGGGGTCAGAAGAAGACCGACACGGCGTTCGGGGTCGAACTGCTGACAGCCAACAGCAACCGCGGGGAAGCCCTTCTGAATGAGCGCATCCCGCAGGAGAACGCCCTCGTCTTGGACCAGTTAAAGTCCCTGGGGATAAAAAGCGTTTCCCTCAGCCTGCAGTACCCGGTGCTCACCCGCAATTATCCGCGTACCGCCGAATTCCGCGAGTTTTACCGGAGGCTTGCCGAAGACATCCGGAAGCGGGGGTTCCTGATCGTCGCCGAAATGGGCTCCGCCTTTAGGGAACCCGAGTTGAGCCAGCTTGCAGTCGACTATCGGGGTCTGAAACGCGACAGGTTCAATGCCGGACTGAGGGAGATGGCCGAGGCGATCATCGCCGACATCCGGCCCGACTTTTTGACCATCCTCTCCGAGCCCGACACCCAGACCCGCAACACCGGACTGCCGTTTTCACCGTCGGAATTTGCTGCAGCCGTCAGGCACGTGGCCAAGGACCTCGGCCGGCCGGGAGTCAAGTTCGGGGCCGGAGCCGGAAGCTGGACGTCGACGGACTATATCAAAGCCCTGGCGGCCATACCGGAGCTGGACTACATCGATGTTCACATCTATCCCGTCCATTATGGCCTCGCGTCGGACCGTGTCCTGAAGGCCGCGGCGGTTGCCCAGGCCAAAGGCAAGCGGCTGTCCATCGGCGAGGCCTGGCTTTACAAGGTCGCGGGCCGCGAGATCGACTACATCTCTCCCGTGAAAGCCTTCCGGCGGGATGTCTTCTCGTTCTGGCAGCCCCTCGATCAAAATTTCATCCAGCTGGTGGTCAACCTCGCTCGCACCATCGACGCCCAATTTTGCTCGTTTTTCTGGATGCAGTATTTCTTCAGCTATGTGGACTGCACGTCCGAAACCGACCATCTCACTTACCAGCAGCTCAATAAGCTGAACAACTCCACGGCCTGGGAGAACATCCAAAAAGGGATCCTCAGCCCGACAGGCGAACGGTTCAGGCAGTTGATCGAATGATTCGGCGGCGGGAGAGCGCCGGCGCCCGATCGAGCCTTTTGAGACTTCTTGGCTCGTGCTTGGGTTTCGACTCCTGAACCCATCCGGTCTTCGGTGCCGGACCGCCCCTTCCATCCTCATATGCATGCGTATAGCCTGCATAAAACCCTCAAGTTCCACCGCTTCGAGCCGATAACCCTTATCAATTAGACCCTATACCCGTGCCCCTCTGAGCCATGCCTGCGGCCCGGCGCTTCAACTAGTCTTGAAAGGAAAAAATGGTGAAAAAGCTATCCATCGGAAAGAAAATCCTGTTTGTCTTAAGCATCACCATCGCCATCGGCCTATCCATTCTGGTGGTGGCGAGTTACCAGATGAACCAATCAATCGAAAAACTCATCCAGACCGAGCAAGCCTACTACCCTCTTGTCGACGAGGCGCTGGAGTTGCAGATCTCCCTCTTGACCATGCGCCGCTGTGAAAAGAATTACTTCATGCGCCAGGAGGCCACGTACCTTCAGGAAATGGATGCCGCCATCAAAGAATTCGACACCCGCACGGCGGCTCTCAAGGCCGGCGCCCAGACTCTCGGCCTTCAGGCAGTGGTCCGACAGGTCGAGGCCGTCATGAAATCCTGCTCGGCCTATCAGGCGAGCTTCAAGAAGGCCACTGAGGCCATCAAGGTCCAGGGCAATAAAGACACTGGGATCCAGGGGAACCTGCTCAAATACGCACATCTCATGGAATCCGCCATCCAGCAGATTCCGGCACCCCAGCGGATGAATGCGCTCATGGTCGAATACCTGATGCTCAGAAGACACGAAAAGGATTTCATCGTGCGCCACGACAAGGCGTACGTGGAGCAAGCCCTTGCCGTTTTGAGAAAAATCCAGGCTGCGGATGAAAAGGGCATTGCTGAAAATGCAGGACTTTATTTCGATGCGCTGGCCAAACTGGCGGATAACGTGTTCATCTTCGAGGCCGAGTTCCCGGTGATGCGGGATGCTGCCCATGCTGTGGAGACCGCCTCCCAGGAAATCGAAAAAATCGTCGATCAAGCAATTGCGGATCGTCGCGCAGAGGTGCTGGAGGCCAGGCAAAGGACCATGATCACCCTGTTCGCACTGGGTGGCGTCATGCTCGTCGCCGGCATCGTCCTGACGATTTTATCGGTCCGGACCATCACTATGCCCATCCGACGGTTCATGGAATCCCTGTTAGACGGCGCCGAACAGGTCGCCTCGGCTGCCAGTCAGGTATCCTCTGCGAGCCAGTCACTGGCGGCCGGATCCTCTCAGCAGGCGGCCGGGGTCGAGGAGACCTCCTCCTCCCTGGAGGAGATGTCCTCCATGACCCGGCGGAATGCGGACAACGCCGGCCAGGCCGACCACCTGATGCGAGAGACCATCAGCATCGTGCAGAAGGCCGGCGATGCCATGCAGCAGTTGACTACATCCATGGGTGAAATCTCCAAGGCGAGCGAGGAGACGTCCAAAATCATCAAGACCATCGACGAGATCGCTTTCCAGACCAACCTGCTCGCGCTCAACGCTGCCGTGGAGGCGGCCCGGGCTGGGGAGGCGGGTGCGGGATTTGCAGTGGTGGCCGACGAGGTGCGTAACCTGGCGATGCGTGCAGCGGAGGCGGCTAAGAATACGACCGGGTTGATCGAGGACACGGTGAAAAAAGTGAAAGCCGGCTCCCAGATGGTGGGCGAGGCCTCGGCGTCCTTTGGGGTGGTCTCAAGCCACACCGCCAAGGTGAGCGGGTTGGTGGCCGAGATTGCAGCGGCCTCGGCCGAACAAGCACAAGGCATTAACCAGGTCGGCTCGGCGGTCAGAGAGATCGACACGGTGACCCAGCAGAACGCGGCGAACGCAGAGGAATCGGCCTCTGCCTCCGAGGAGATGAGCGCCCAGGCCGAGCAGATGAAAGCCGTTGTTGAGGGGCTTAGGGCGGTTGTGGAGGGCGCGAACGGACGTTCATCATCGGAGAATGGGAAAGATGAAAAAAGGCATGGAGGATTGGAGCTCAACGGTGTTCTGAAAAAAACGAGCCGGTCCAAGCGGTCCATGCCCGCTGCCGCGGAGGCGGCCGCGGCCGTGCCGGAGTCTGTTCAGGCAAAGAAGGGCTTTGAGGAGTTCTGATGATAACCCGGGATGGGTCGCTGTGAACCGGTTCCTGCCGGTTCAGAAGGAGTCTTGACAGCGCCTCAGAAATTTTCTAAATTGCTATTCCAAAACAATGAAAATGAAATTGAGTCGAAACGTGTTTGGACGCTTCTGCTGGTTTTTTTGGTTTAGAGGCGTCCATCCGGGCCGATAAACGAACCGATCGACATATGCCCCGGATGGACCGATGGCGGTCTGTCCGGGGTTTGATTTGGCGAAGCCCCGAGACCCACCTCGGGGCTTCATGTTTTTCAGGCTATGAGTGTGGATGTCTGAAAGGAGACGCGCGCCATGATCCTGGAACTGGATAAAGACCTGACCCTCGAGGGCAAAACTGAGCTGATCCGCAGACTCAGGGCCAAGCGCTGCGATTGCCGGGAGCTGCCGCCGACCGATGTGGAACGGATCGGCATCCTCGGCAAGCCCGGCATCGATGAAGAGGAGCTGCGCCGGCTGCCCGGCGTCGCCAACGTGATCCGGGTGAAGACCCCCTACAAGCTGGTCGGCCGCGCGATGCACCCCCACGACACCCTCGTGCGGGTGGGGGATGTGCTCATTGGAGGTGAGAACATCTGCGTCATCGCGGGGCCTTGCGCCATCGAGAGTCTTGAGCAGGCGCTCACCATCGGCCGCGAGGTGAAGAAGGCCGGCGCCGCGCTCTTCCGGGGCGGGGCCTTCAAGCCGCGCACCTCGCCGTATTCATTCCAGGGCCTTGAGGAAAGCGGGCTCAAGATTCTGGCCGAGGTGCGCGAGACCCTGGGGATCGGGGTCGTGACCGAGATGACCTCGCCCTCCCAGGCCGATCTCATGATGAAATACGTGGACGTAGTCCAGATCGGCGCCCGCAACATGCAGAATTTCGAACTGCTCAAGTGTGCGGGCCGCATGGGTAAGCCTGTGCTGCTCAAGCGCGGCCTGTCCGGGACCATCGAGGAGTGGCTCATGTCCGCCGAGTACATCCTTTCCGAGGGCAACAGCCAGGTCGTGCTGTGCGAGCGCGGCATCCGCACTTTCGAGCCTTACACCCGCAACACCCTGGACCTTTCCGCGATCCCGGTCTTGAAGAAGCTGACGCACCTGCCGATCATCGTCGATCCCAGCCACGCCACCGGCATGCGCGAGAAGGTGAGTCCCATGGCGCGCTCCGCAGTGGCCGCCGGTGCGGACGGGCTCATGATCGAGGTGCACCACGACCCGGAGCACGCCCTGTCCGACGGCCCGCAGAGCCTCTACCCCCAGCAGTTCCGCCAGCTCATGCGCGACATCTACGTGATTGCGCCGGTCATCGGCAAACAGCTCGACTTCGCCCACCTGGAACGGGTCCAGGTGATCGAGCGCAAACGCAAGAACGGCAGCGCGCGGCAGCGGGCCGCCTTCATGGGCCGGATGGGCACCTTCAGCCACAAGGCCTGCCTGCAGTATTTCGGCGACGCCGCCGAAGCGGTGCCCTTGCCGAGCTTCCGGTCCATCTTCGAGGCGGTGAAGGCCGGCCGCGTGGACTACGGCATTGTGCCCCTGGAGAATTCGCTCTCCGGAAGCATCCACGAGAACTATGAACTGCTGCGGGAGTACGACCTGCTTGTCATCGGTGAGCTGCAGATTCGCATCATGCAAAATTTGCTGGCCAAACCCGGCACGGAGCTCAGCGCGATCCACCGCGTGCTCTCCCACCCCCAGGGCTTCGAGCAGTGCCGCCAGTTTCTCTCTCAGCACCGATGGGAGCATGTCGCGGTGAGCGATACGGCCGGCGCTGCCGAACGGGTGAGCGCCTCGGCCGACCCCGGCGACGCCGCTATCGCCAACCTCGCGGCCGCCGAGCATTTCGGCTTGGTGGTGGTTGCCGAGGGGATCGAAGACAATCCGCGCAACTTCACGCGTTTCGTCGTAATCGGCGGGGCGCCGATCGAGAAGCGCAAGGTAGCCAAGACCTCGCTGATCTGCTCGGCGCGCAACGAACCGGGAGCCCTCTTTGCGATCCTGCAAGTGTTCGCCGAAAACAAGATCAATATGATCAAGCTCGAATCCCGGCCCATCCCCGGCGAACCGTGGAAATATATGTTTTACATCGACGTGGAGGCGGACCTGGAGTCTCCAGAACTGGCCCCCGTGCGAGCGGCCATCGCCGAGAAGAGCGAGTATCTTAAGATTTTAGGCTGCTACTAATGCTCGGTTCCGGAGATAATTTCCTCTGCTTGACCCTGGTGTGAGGGGTGCAGGGCTTCACTGAAATCCAGAATTCGAATATCGAAACCCGAAACAAATACGAATTTCCCGAACGAGCTAAATTCGAAACCGGTTTAGAGGAGTGGGAAATTCGAATTTTTCAAGCTGCAAACCCCCCATGTATGGGAAGGCACACTAGCTTCTATTCCACAGGTGGCAGGCGACCTGATGCCCACCGCCGATGTCTCTCAGGACGGGCGCATCCTGGGTGCAGATATCCATGCGGGCAAAGCAGCGCGGGTGGAAGCTGCAGCCCGGGGGCGGGTTGATGGGGCTCGGCACGTCCCCCTGAAGCAGGATTTTCTCGCGGCGAACGTCCGGGTCGGGCAGAGGAACCGCCGACAACAGCGCCTGGCTGTATGGATGGCAGGGGTTCGAGTAAAGTTCCTCGGAACTCGCCAACTCGACGATGCGGCCGAGATACATCACCGCCACACGGTCGCTGATGTGCTCCACGACACTCAGATCGTGAGCAATGAAGAGATAGGAAAGATTCATCTGCTCCTGCAGTTGGGCGAGCAGGTTGATGACCTGTGCCTGGATGGATACATCCAGAGCCGATACCGGTTCGTCGCAGATGATGGCCAGCGGGTTCAGGGCCAGGGCCCGGGCGAGGCCGATGCGCTGGCGCTGGCCTCCGGAAAATTCATGCGGATACCGGTTCAGGTAGGCTGTGTGAAGCCCCACCCGCTGCATGAGAAGGGCCACGCGGTTGCGGACCTCAGTCGCGGATAGATTCAGGTGGTTGCGGATGGGCTCGGCGATGATTTCGCCCACGCTCATGCGGGGGTTCAGGGAAGAGAACGGATCCTGGAAAATGATCTGCAGCGAGGCCCGGACCTTGCGCATCTCCCGGCGGTCCAGCGCGCGGAGATCCTGCCCGTTGAAGATGACGCGGCCTTCCGTAGGCTCGATCAGCCGCAGCAACGAACGGCCGACCGTGGTTTTTCCGCAGCCGCTCTCCCCGACCAGCCCCAGCGTTTCCCCTTGTTTCAAACTGAAGCTGACACCGTCCACGGCTTTGACGTAGCCGGCGGTCCGGGACAAAATGCCCTTTTGGATGGGGAAGTACTTCTTCAGGTTTTCAACTTCGAGCAGGGCCATGGATCGCTCTACATCGCAAAGGGTCTGAAAACGGTCATGTTCAGATCAGGGTGCCGGCTACATCTCCACGCCCCAAAAGGGTTCAAGGGTCCCAGGAGTCGAGCATAAGGTCTTCGGGTCATTTGAACCCTTGAACCCTCGCCCCCTTGGACCCTGAACTATCCGCTTCCAGCCAGCAGCTCACCCGTCGGTGTGGACCGAGCCGCATCATGGGCGGAGGCTCGCCGCAGCACACCGGCATGGCCTGCGGGCAACGGGGGTTGAACCGGCAGCCGGACGGCATGCGCAAAGGGTTGGGGACCATGCCGGGGATTTCCTGTAGCCTGCGGCTCGGCCGTTTGCCGCGTCCCATGACCGGCACTGATCCCAAAAGCCCTTGGGTATAGGGATGCCGTGGATCTTTGAACAGGTCCCTCACCGGTGCTTCCTCCATGATCTTTCCCGCGTACATGACGATCACGCGGCTGGCTGCTTCGGCGATGATCCCGAGGTCATGGGTAATGAGAACGATGGCGGTATGCAGTTCATCCTTCAGTTGGAGCATGAGGTTCATGATCTGAGCCTGGATCGTTACATCCAGCGCTGTGGTAGGCTCGTCCGCCAGGATCAGCTTAGGTCCGCAGGCCAGCGCCATGGCGATCATGGCCCGCTGCCGCATACCACCAGAGAATTTGTGGGGATACTGGGTCGCCCGCCTGTCCGGGCTGGGAATTTGCACCTTCTGCAGCATTTCAATCGCCCGCCGCCAGGACTCCTGGCGGGTCAGGTGCTTGTGGAGGCGAACACCTTCGGCGACCTGCTCGCCGATGGTGATCACCGGGTTCAAGGACGTCGCCGGTTCCTGGAAGATCATGGAGATCTCGCTGCCCCGCACGGCCCGGACGGCATCCGGGCCCATCTCCAAAAGGTCCCGGCCTTCGAAGACAATGGTGCCCTCTATGGCGGCCGGCGGGCACCGGAGCAGCCTCAGGATCGAAAGGGCCGTGACACTCTTGCCGCAGCCGCTTTCGCCCACCAGCCCCAGTGTTTCTCCAGGGTAAACCTCGAAATCGATGCCGTCCACTGCGGTCACCACGCCGTCCAGGGTGTCGAACCGCGTGTAGAGGTTTTCGATGCGCAATAGCGGCGAAGGATTGGTCATGTTTCTACGCGTCCGGAAGAAACTATTCTTCCCAGAAGACTTCGCCCAAAGCTGAAGTTTAAGGCGCGCGAGATCCCCGTCACAAAACGTACTTCAAGTACGCCGTAGTGACCGGGGGGCGAAGCGCAACGCAGAAATTGGGCTTTCGGCGAAGTCTTCATATTTTGAACCGTGGGTCCAGGGCATCCCGCAAGCCGTCGCCCAGCAGGTTGAAGCTCAGCACCGCCAGAAATATGGCGATGCCGGGGAAGGTGGCGACGTGGGGCGCATTGAACAGGTAGCCGCGGGCGGAACCGAGCATCGCCCCCCATTCGGGTGTAGGCGGCTGCACACCGATTCCCAGAAACCCGAGGCCGGCCGCAAACAGGATGGCGGTCCCCATGCCCAGGCTGGTCTGCACGGTGATGGGGACCATCACATTCGGCAGGATGTGCCTTAAAAGGATCATCCCGTCGCGGGTGCCCGTGGCCCGGGCGGCCTCCACGAAGACCTCCTCCCGCACCGTGAGCACGCAGCCTCGCACCAGCCGGATATAGAGTGGGATCATGCTGATGCCGATGGAAACGACAGTGTTGTTGATCCCCACCCCCAACACCGACACCAAGGCCAGGGCCAGGAGAAATCCTGGAAACGCCAGCATGGCATCGGTCGCCCGCTGGATGATAAAGTCGATTTTCCCGCCGAAATAGCCTGAAACCAGGCCGAGCGGCACACCGATGAAAAGTCCGAGCGCTACAACCCCTAAAGCGATGAGCAGCGAGATTCGGGCACCGTAGATGATCCGGCCCAGGATCGAGCGGCCCAGTTCGTCGGTCCCCAAAGGATCCTTCAGGGAGGGAGGTTCCAGGGCCATGATGAGGTTGGGCGCCGCCGGATTCTGGCGAACGATCACCGGTGCGAGCAGTGCACACCCGATGTAGATCGAGAGCAGAACACCCCCGGCGACGGCTGCCTTATTGCGTTTCAGCTTCACCCAGAAGCGCCGCAGATGGCCTTCTGAGGGCAACTCCTCAGGCCGGCAGGCGTTTTTGTCCGTTTCTTCAGTCATGAGGAAGTCGTAAGGCCCCATTCGATTTGGATGGCTTCGTGAGAAGGCCAAGGCCAAGGCGTGCGAATCTCGCGGCGCGAGGCGTACGTTAAGTACGCCGCAGCGCATGCGAGATGAAGCACAACGCAGGGATTGGACTTCTCACGAAGCCATCAGTCATAGCGGATCCGCGGGTCGATGACGGCATAGACCAGGTCGACGCCGAGATTCACCAGCAGGTAGAGCAGGCCGAAGATCAGGATCGTTCCCTGGATCATGGGGTAGTCTCGGGCCAGGATCGAGTCCACGATCAAGCGGCCGACACCCGGCCAGGCGAACACGGTTTCGGTGAGGACCGCACCTCCCAGGAGCAGCCCGAACTGCAGCCCTACCACCGTGACAATGGGGATGAGGGCATTTTTCAGGGCGTGCTTGATGACCACGGCTTTTTCCTTAAGCCCCTTGGACCGGGCGGTGGTGGTGTAGTCCTGGGCGAGGGTCTCCAGCATGGTAGCGCGCGTCATGCGGGCAATGAAGGCCACCACGAAGGAGGCCAGGGTCACCGACGGCAGGACCACATGTTGCCAGCCCCCGGTCCCGCCGGCTGGAAGCCATCTGAGGATGACAGAAAAAACCACTACCAGCATGAGCCCCAGCCAGAACACCGGCATGGAGATGCCGAACAGCCCCGCCGTGGTGACGAGATAGTCCACCCAGGTGTAAGGCCGCACGGCCGAGATGATACCGGCCGGAATCCCGAACAGGCAGGCCAGGCTGATGGCCACGACCGCCAGCAGCATGGTATTCGGCAACCGGGCCCAGATCTCTTCGATGACTGGATTCTGGGTGCGGGCGGAGCGGCCGAGGTCGAGGCGGGCCAGGCGGCTTAAGTACGACAGGTACTGCTCGTAGATCGGCCGGTCCAGACCGAGCTGTTTGCGGATGGCCTCGATGTCCTCGGGCGAGGCCATTTGGCCTGCCAGCACCTGGGCCGGGTCCCCGGGCAACAGCCGGAGCATGAAAAACAGAAGGATCGAAATCCCGATAAGCACGGGGATCATTGCTAGAAATCGCTTGATGACGTAGGTCAACATCGGTGCCGGACCGGTGGCCATACCGCTGGCTGGGAGGCCGGGGGGACTGCCCCGGCCTCCGGGCATGCAGCTATTTCATGGTGATGTATTGCGGGTAGAACTTTTCAGTCGGCGTCACCACCATGCCCTTTATCGTGCTGGAGTAGGCCAGGACGAACTTCTCTACATGCAGCCAGAGCCACGGGGCGTCATCCCAGACCTTTTCTGAGGCCTTTTTGAGCAGCGCCAGGCGTTTCTGCGGGTCCTGCTCCTTGCGGGAATCCTTCATGATGGCGTCATACTCCGCATTGCAGTAGAACGCAGACCCGAGGCCCTTGGGCGGGTTGACCTCGCAGGTGAACTGCCCGTAGAGGCCCATGTCCGCGTCCAGGATGAGCGGGCCCCAGCCCAGCAAAAAGACCTCCAGTTCGGTCTCGGCGAGCGGCTTGAGCAGTCCCGCGATATAGGTCGGCCAGTCGTAGGTCCTCAGCTCGGTCTTCACGCCGATGGCCTGCAGATACGCCTGTACGGCCTCGGCGACCTGCTGGTCGAAAAGGTAGCGGCCCTGGGGCGTGCGCATGGACACGGTCTTGGAGAAGTCGAAGTTGGCCTCCTTCAGGAGTTGTTTGGCTTTTTCGGGGTTGTAATCATACTGGTGGTCCATCTTGAAGTGCCCGAACACCACGGGCGACACCGGTCCATCCATGGGCTCGGCCGTGTCAAAGAGGATCTTCTTGCAGATCGCCTTCTTGTCGACGGCATAGTTGAAAGCCTGGCGAACTTTCTTGTCGACGGTGACCCCCTTCTGGCAGTTCAGGCCCATGAAGATGGTCCGGGTGTCCAGGGGCATTTCGACCTTGATGTTCGAATCCGCCTGAAGGGCGGCGAGGTTGGATGGCAGCGGCTTGTAGCACATCTGGACCTGGCCGGTTCGCAGCATGGCCTCGCGGGTGGCCGCCTCGGGCACGATTTTCCAGGTAATCTGGGCTACCGTGGGCTTGTCGCCGTAGTATTTCTCGTTACGGACAAATACTAAGCGGTCGCCTTTGACCCACTCCTTGAGGACGTACGGGCCGGCCCCCACGGGGTTCTGCCGCACCTCGTCGCCGTATTTCT
>JBLMXM010000164.1:0-3903 GCA_050257775.1 Hyphomicrobiales bacterium | reverse complement strand
TGTTCCGCATTCCCGGTGTCACCCTGGAAGAACTGGCCCCATCGGACGTGCTCACGGTGTCCTTTGCAAAGATTGTCGAACACGATGGGGTGATAACCACGGGCCGACAGCTCTTTGCAGCAGTGAGCGCCGATGTAGCCGGCGCCGCCGGTAACAAGGACGTTCATATGTAGGCCTTCTGCCCCAGGTACAGCAGAATCTCCTGGGCGGCCTCGTCCGGCGTGATATGGGTGGTGTCGATGCGCACTTCGGGATTCCCCGGGTCTTCGTAAGGGTCGTCGATTCCGGTGTAACCCTTGATCAGGCCGGCCCGGGCCTTCGCATACATGCCTTTACGGTCGCGTTGCTCGCAAACCTCGAGAGGTGTGGCCACATGCACCTCGATGAACCCGCCGTAGGCTTCGATCGTGCGGCGGATTTCCGCGCGGGTATTGGCGTAGGGCGCAATCGGCGCGCAGATGGCAATGCCGCGGTTTTTGGTTATTTCCGAGGCGACGAACCCGATGCGCTTCACGTTGATGTCGCGATGCTCCTTGGAGAAGCTGAGCTCGCTCGACAGGTTGTGGCGCACGATGTCGCCGTCGAGCAGCGTGACCGGCCGGTCGCCGCGCTCCAGGAACTTCGAATAGAGGATCTTGGCGATGGTGGATTTTCCGGCTCCTGAAAGCCCTGTCATGAAGACGGTAAAGCCCTGCCGGTTGGGCGGAGGATAGGCCTTCTGGAGTTCCTCGATCACCTCGGGGAAGGTCGCCCATTCGGGGATGCGGCGGCCTTCGCGCACGCGGCGACGAATGTCGGTTCCGGACAGGGCAATATATTGGGTTCCTTCGGGCACCTGGTCGGCGCGGCGATACTCATCCTCGAACGGTAGATAGACCATTTCCGGAAAGGGGATGATCTCAATGCCAATTTCTGCAGCGTGACCCTCCACGAACCGGCAGGCATCGTCTCTGCCGTAGTAAGGCCTACCGTTCGGGTCGCAGCCAGGGCCGGCATGGTCGCGGCCGGCGATGAAATGCGTGCAGCCGTAGTTGCGGCAGATAATGGCGTGCAGCAATGCCTCACGCGGCCCAGACATGCGCATGGATAGGGGCAGAAGGTTCAGGAGATAGGAATCCGGAGGGTAGTGTTGAACCACCTGCCGGTAGCAGCGCACCCGGGTGTAGTGGTCAAAGTCGCCCGGCTTGGTCATCCCGGCAACCGGCAGCAGCAACAGGTTGGCACGGGCTTGTCGCATGGCTTGGATGGTCATTTCAAACTGCGGCCGGTGGATGGGGTTTTCCGTGATGAAGCCGACCATGCGCTTCCAGTTGAGCCTGCGGACCGCCGCGCGGATCTCCTGCGACGAAAGCCGGATTTTCTTAAAATCGAAATGCAGCGGCAGGCTCAGCACCTCGAGCTTGCCCCCGATGTAAGTGCTGCCGGTTCGGGTGAAGAGGTAGTTGGTACCCGGGTGCGAGTCGTCCTGCGTCCCGTAGACTTGGGTGGCTTCCTTCGAACGGTCCACCGGCCAGATGTCCTCAATATGCATCACCGCCAGAAGGAATCCTTCGCCGTCCCGAAGCGCCACCGATTGCCCGGCTTCCAGGCCGCGGGATTTGGCCTCCGGCAAGTCCAGGCAAATAGGAATCGGCCAGAGCGTCCCGTCTCTCAGGCGCATTCGGTCCAGAACCGGCTCATAGTCGGCCCGGGTCATATATCCCTGCAACGGAGAAAAAGCGCCTGTTGCCAGCAACTCCAGGTCGCAGAGGTGGCGTTCATTCAGGGTGATGTCCGGCAGACGGGTAGCTATATCTTTTAGAAGGGCCGCGCGTTCGTCATCGACCAATAAATTAACCAGGGCAGCCGGCTGACTTTCGGATGTAATTCGGGGTTCGGTCATATCCTCTTAACCTTTCAGATGGATAGAACAGTGCTTAAGTCTTAAAGTATAGCAAAATCATGCCATAAAATACACAAGTTTAGAGCTCCGGAAACCATTTCAGGCATGAAGGATTCCGGGGCCGGGATACTGGTAATCCTGCGGCGACCATGTTAATGCTGGGTGCAGTTGTAAGAAGGCCGGTATCTGCATTGCGTTTTTCCGCCTCCGGGGGCTGTAGCGGTGGCATACTGGAAATACACCTCGCGCCATGGGGGATTAGTGAGGCTTGACCCTGTCCCTTTTACGAGTTCATCTATGCTTAACTCAGCATTCACAAATTGAAGAATCCCGGTCAATCCATATGGACTACCTTTCCAATTCGCCTCACGGGGCTAAAAATCGACACCTCTCACGACCGGATATCCTGGCGCCTGCCGGCAGCAAGCCATCGTTTATGGCTGCCTTGGCGGCCGGGGCGGAGGCGGTGTACTGCGGTCTCAAGGAATTTTCAGCGCGGATGGAGGCGAAGAACTTCACCCTCGAAGAGCTGCGGGGGTTGGTTGAGCTCGCACACGACCGAGGCACGCGCGTGTACGTTACCGTGAACACGCTGATCAAGCCCGACGAGCTGGATGCGGCCGGGCAGCTGCTCGATCAGTTAAACCGGAATGTCCATCCCGATGCCGTGATCGTGCAGGACCTCGCCCTGGCGCAGCTGGTGCGCCAGACCGGCTTTGCAGGTGAGGTGCACTGGTCCACCCTGTCCAACGCGAGCTTTCCGGCCGCACTGCGGTTGATCCAAGAGAAGCTGCCGGTCGACAGCCTCGTGCTGCCGCGTGAGCTTACTGTAGACGAGATCAAGGCCGCGGCGGCCGCTTGCCCGCCGGAGCTGGACCTGGAAGTGTTCATCCACGGTGCGCTCTGCTACGGGGTTTCCGGCCGCTGTTACTGGAGCAGCTTTCTGGGGGGCAGGAGCGGGCTGCGGGGCCGCTGCGTTCAGCCGTGCCGGAGGGTCTATCGCCAGGGGCGCGCGGACCGCCGGTTCTTTTCCAGCCTGGACCTCAGCATCGACACGCTCGTGAAGGTGCTGATGGGAATCCCTCAGATCCGCACTTGGAAGATCGAAGGCCGCAAGAAAGGCCCGCACTATGTGTATTATGTGGTTACCGCCTACCGGCTGCTGCGGGACCACCAGGGCGACCCCCAAGCTAAGAAGGACGCTCTCGGCCTTCTGTCCGGCGCATTAGGCCGGCCCGGGACTCACTATTACTTCCTGCCGCAGCGGCCGCAGAACCCTTTGAACTCCGCCGAGCAGACCGGTTCGGGCCTATTCATCGGCCGTATCAAGGGCGCAGCCCGCCACGCCGGTTTCAACCCGCATCAGGAGCTGCTGGCCGGAGATCTGTTGAGAATCGGCTACGAGGATGCGCCCGGCCACCGCATCGAGCGGTTGGGACGCTCCGTGCCGAAAGGGGGGCGGTATGCGCTGCCGGCCTCGGCCGGAGTTATTCCCAAGGGCACTCCGGTCTTTCTGATCGACCGGCGCGAGAAAGCCCTAAGGGATATGATCAAGGGTATCGAGGCGAGCCTCCCGGCAGAGCCGGCGGCAATGTTCCGGCCATCGGGCTTTCGGGCCAAGTTGCCGGCTCCGGCACAAGTCCTGCCCAAGCCGGGCGAGCTGCGGGTCTACCGGCACCCACCGCAGTCGGCCGGCCCGGAGCGGATCGGGCTGTGGCTCAGCCGGGACACCTTGGAGAAGGCTCCTCTGAAGATGGGGTCCCAGACATGGTGGTGGCTTCCGCCCGTGCTTTTCCCGGATGACGAGCTTCAGATCCGGGCTCTGATCCAGGCGGCCTTCTCCCGGGGAAGCCGCACCTTTGTGCTGAACGACCCATGGCAGGTTTCCCTGTTTGCAGGCGGCAGGCCGGGGGTAACGCTATGGGCCGGACCGTTCTGCAACCTGGCCAACCCGCTCGCCCTCGAATCGGCCGCCTCCCTGGGATTCAGCGGCGCCATCGTGAGCCCGGAACTCGCGGCAG
>JBLMXM010000163.1:0-9754 GCA_050257775.1 Hyphomicrobiales bacterium | reverse complement strand
ATTCTGGGGAAAATTTTCCAGTAATCGTACTCGGTCATTGCCGTGCTCCTTTCTATTCCGAATCTCAGCCGACAGGCGTTTTGCCGTCGTAGTCCAAGTCAGGGGCATAGGGTTCAAGGATTTGAGGGGTCAAGGGGGCAAGTATAAAAAAATTGTTTCACTTGAACCCTCGAACCCTGGACCCCCTAAACCCTTATTGGCTTTTACTCGAAGCCATCTCAAAAATAGCAGATCACGCCCGACGGCCAGGCGCAGGCCGATTCGAAAGCGCAGCATACACGGCAGGTTGTGAGCATTTCGAGAGGCCTGCAACGCTGCCATCGGGCGTCAGATGCATTTTTGAGATAGCTTCTCATAACTCATAACTTGTTACTCGTCACTTCCCTTTATATACCGGCTTGCGCTTCTCTTTGAACGCGGCCAGGCCTTCCAGCCGGTCCTCGGTCGGAATGCACACCCAATAGGCGTTGGATTCAATGGCCAGACCGGTGGCGATGTCGGTCTCCAGGCCGTGGTTGATCGCGTACTTTGCCTGCTCGATGGCGATGGGCCCGGTCTCGCAGATCATGGCCGCCATCTTGCGGCTCTCCTCCAGCAGGTCCTTGGGCTCGCAAACCTGGTTCACCAACCCGATGCGCAGCGCCTCCTCGGCGTCCACCCGCCGGCCGGTGAAAATAAGCTCCTTGGCCTTGCCGCGGCCCACCAACCGCGGGAGACGCTGGGTGCCGCCCGCTCCCGGGATAATGGCGAGCCGGGTTTCGGTCAGTCCCATGGTGGCGTTCTTGGCGGCGATGCGGATATCGCTCGCCAGGGCCAACTCGGTTCCCCCGCCGAGGGCGATACCGTTGACCGCGGCGATCACCGGCTTGTTTAACTCTTCAATCGAGGTAAACAGGTTGCGGATGGTGAAAATGTATTCCCTGACCTTCTCCGGCGGCAGGGTCGCGCGCTCCTTCAAGTCCGCCCCGGAGCAAAAGGCCTTTTCGCCTGCACCGGTCACAATGACGACGCGGATATCCCGCCGGAAGCGGAAGCCCTCGATCGTGTTCCGCAGCGCGAACAGCAGCGGGAAATTGAGCGAGTTCATGACCTCCGGACGGTTCAAGGTCAGAATGACGACCCCTTCCTCTTCCTTTGCCAACAAAACATCCTCACTCATGCCGGCCTCCTGTTGAGTTGAAGACACAATATCCTCCGGCCCCCTTTGTAAAAGGGGTCCCACCCTGAAGTAGCTCCCCTCCTCTTTTTGGAAAAGGGAGTCGAAGGATCTATGTTGGATTTGCCTGGAAATCCTCTGCCGGCTCATGCCTTGCCGGGCCGCCGGTCTAATCCTCCAGTTCGGTCGCTAACCGTTGAAGTCAGTATTATAGCCAGGCTGCGCGGCGCGTTGAGGACCTCACACAAGGCCCGATCTCCTCGATGGCGCGATTCGGTCGGCATCCAGCAACTCCCGACAACTCAATGCGCAGCTAAGAGTGGTGCTTCTCTTCGCCCGAAGAGCGGAAACGGCGTGAGCACGTGGGATGAGATCGAGGTAGTTTCTTTCGGGCAATATGAGCGAGCGCTCGTTCATAATTAAAACATCTCACCCCTGCTTGTCAATCCCTTCATGCAACCGTGGGGCGGGGCGGGAGGCGGTATTGGATTTTGAAGACCGGCCGGTGTATGGTAGCCAGCCTGTGCAATAGCGAGTTGTCTGCGGCCGCACGCAGCGGCGCTCCCGGCGCAGAGAATCGCCCGATTGAGGTGAAAATACGGTGATTTTTTTCAGGAACCTGTTCTGGGGCTGGTATGTCGTTGGCGGCGCCTTTCTGCTCATGGCCATAGGCTACGGCGCCCGTTATTCGTTCGGCATTTTCGTACAGCCGCTTACCGCCGACAACGGGTGGTCCCGCTCCGTGGTGTCCCTGGCGGCCTCGATCAACCTACTCGTGTATGCCGCGGCGGGGATCGGCTCCGGTAAGCTGCTCGACCGGGTCGCGCCGCGCTGGATCGTCACCGCAGGGACGGTGGTGTCCGCGATAGGATTCCTCGTTTGTGCCATCGCGAAAACGCCATGGGTGTTTTGTCTCGCCTACGGTGTCCTCTACGGGTTCGGCTCCTCCTGGATGGGCACGGTCACCGTGACCTCCTCGGTCGGCAAGTGGTTCAACCGCAAACGGGGGCTGGCCATCGGCATCTCCAGCATGGGCGTCAGCTTCGGCACCCTCACGCTGACGCCGGTTGTAGCCTATATCCTGGAGCATTTTTCCTGGCAGGCCGGATTCCTGTTCCTCGGGGCCAACCTGCTCATACCCGGCCTTCTGATTGGGCAGCTGCTGATGCGCCGGACGGTTCCGGAAGCCTACGGTCTCAAAACTGATGGGGACGGCCCGGTCGAGGGGCAACGGGTTGCAGCCTTCGGCCCGGCTTCCCCGCCGGTCCCGGTCTCTGCCAAGGACATCCGCAACGATTCCCGGTTTTGGATGCTGGCGCTGTGCCATGGCACCGCTGTCATGGTGGCCCTGATGGCCTTTGTTCACCAGGTGCCCTACGCGATCGACAACGGGATCCCCAAGGTTGCCGCTGCGACCTCCCTGGGCGCCATGGGTTTTGCCGGCCTCGTGGGACAGTTCTTTTTCGGATGGGCCAGCGACCGCATCGGCGACCCCAAATATTCAGCAGCCTTGGGGTATACCTTCATGGCGGTGGGCATGGTGCTGGTGCTTCAGACCCGGACGGTCGAGATGCTGCTGGTTTATGCCGTGGTATTCGGGTTCGGCTACGGCTGCCTGGGGCCGCTTCTGCCCATCATCGCCGCCGATCGCTTCGGCCACCAGGTCATGGGCACGGTGTTCGGGCTGCAGACCTTTTTCGTCGTGGGCCTCGGGGGGTCCCTGGGGCCACTGGTCGGAGGGCTGATCTACGACGCCACGGGATCCTACCGGCCGGCCTGGTGGCTCAACCTGGGACTGCTGGTTGTCGCGACCGCCGGCATTGCAACCTTGAAACGCCGCCGCCCTTCGAATGCTTGACAACGGTTTCGTCGACGTGTAAAGATGAAAGTCGATTGAGCGCTCGCTCGGTAAACGCTCTCAATGTTTTTTCTCCCTTTCCGGCCGATCGACTGAGACCCGCGATCTGCCCGTGAGGTTCCATGCGAAGCGCAAACCGTACCGCCGCCATTCCCACCCAGGTCAAAGACCCGGATCTGGTCGAACGCCGCCGGCGCCAGATCGCCGACGCGGCCGTCCGCCTGTTCATCCAGAAAGGCTTCCACAAGACGACCACCCGCCAGATCGCCCGGGCGGCCGAGATCTCGATCGGCTCTCTCTATGAGTATTTCAACTGCAAGGAAGACATCCTGTACCTGGTCTGCGACTTCATTCATTCCGAAATGGAGCACGGCGTCGCCAACGCCATGGCCAAGGCCACCGGCGGCCGCGACGCCCTCGCCAAAGTCATCCGGGAGTATTTCCTGGTCTGCCACCGCATGAGCGACTTCATTGTGATGATATACCAGGAGACGCAGTCCCTGCCGCCCCAGTGGCGAAAACGCGTGCTCGAAAACGAGCTCCGCATAACCGGCCTTCTGGTCGGGGTTCTTGCCCGGCTCTCGAAATCCGGTGAACTCCAGCACCTGGATGAGCGTTCGGTCGAGATTGCCGCCCACAATATCGTGATCCTCGGGCACATGTGGACGTTCCGCCGCTGGTTCCTATCCAAGCACTACACGATCGAGGACTACATCCGGATTCAGACCGCGGCCATCCTGCGAATGTGCACAGGAAACAAGTAAGTTATGAGTGATGAGTGATGAGTATCGGGTAATGAGTGGTGAATTTGTGTTGAGTCTTCCGCTTCGACGACTTCATAAAGAGGCCAAGGTCAAGGCGCGCGAGTCTCGTGGCGCGAGGCGTACTGGCAGTAGGCTGCAGCGACGGCGAGATAAAGCGCAACGCCGAGATTGGCCTTTTTATGAAGTCGTCATGAGGAGCGAGTTATGAGTGATGAGGGATGCGCAACGATTGAAGAGGGGAAGCTGATGAACGCGCCCGTGGAAGTTTACAAACCCCAGAACGCCATTCGGCTGGTGACGGCCACATCGCTGTTTGACGGGCATGATGCGGCCATTAACATCATGCGCCGTATCATCCAGGATACAGGGGTGGAAGTAATCCACCTCGGCCACAACCGCTCCGTCCAGGAAATCGTGGATGCGGCCATCGAAGAGGATGTGCAGGGGGTGGCTGTCTCGAGCTACCAGGGGGGGCACCTCGAGTTTTTCAAATACCTGATCGACCTGCTGCGCGAACGCGGGGCGGAGCATGTCAAGGTGTTCGGCGGCGGCGGCGGCGTGATCGTTCCGGAGGAGATCAGGGAACTGGAGGCTTACGGGGTCGCCAAGATCTACTCCCCCGAGGACGGCGCGCGCATGGGGCTGCAGGGGATGATCAATCACCTGGTGAAAACCCTCGACTTTCCCACCGTCCGGGACTTCAACTTCGCCCTGGAGGCCCTGTCGCCGGAGAACAAGCGGCTGGTGGCCAGCCTGATTTCGGCCGCCGAGCTCGCCAAGGTCCGGCAAAACGGCCACCTGGCCAAGCTGCGCGATGAGTTTCGCGGCAGGATCGCCGGCCGCAAGGTCCCGGTCATCGGCATCACCGGAACCGGCGGCGCCGGCAAATCCTCTCTAACCGACGAGCTCATCGTCCGGATCCTGCACGATCTCCGGAACGTTAGCGTGGCCGTGCTGAGCTGCGACCCTTCGCGCCGCAAGACCGGCGGTGCGCTTCTCGGGGACCGCATCCGCATGAACGCCATCGGCAGCCCGCGGGTTTACATGCGCTCGCTGGCCACCCGCGGCTCCGCCACCGAGATTCCCGAGGCGCTCGCCGACGCCATCCTGGCCGTCAAGGCGGCAGGCTTTGATCTGGTCATCACCGAGACCGCCGGCATCGGCCAGGGCGACTCGAGCATCGTCGACCTCGTGGACGTCTCCATGTATGTCATGACCAGCGAATACGGGGCCGCCTCCCAGCTCGAAAAGATCGACATGCTGGATTTTGCCGACCTGGCCGTGGTCAACAAGTTCGAAAAACGCGGCAGCGACGACGCCGTGCAGCACGTGCGCAAGCAGGTCCAACGCAACCGCAAGGCCTTCGGTCAGAAGCCCGAGGAAATGCCGGTCTTCGGCACCATCGCCTCGAAGTTCAACGACGACGGGGTTACGGCCGTCTACCATGCGCTCATGGATACCGTGGCGGCCAAGACCGGCGTCCGCTTTGAGTCCCGCCTGCCGCGGCCGACAGGCAAGACCTCCTCCTCGAAAACCATCATCATCCCGCCGGAGCGGGTGCGATACCTGAGCGAGATTGCCGACACCGTCCGGGGTTACCACGCGGAAACCCGGCAGCAGATGGAGGCGCTGCACGAAGCCTGGCACCTGGAAGAGACGGCGCACCTGCTGGAGGCCGAAGCTGGAAAGCCCGATGCGCCGCAGCTGCTCGCGCGCCTCAAGGAGGAGGCCCGCCGGGCGGAGGAGGCGCTCGATCCGGAAACCCGCCGTTTAGCCGAGGAGTGGAAGGACACCCGGGACACCTACGGCCGGGATGAGCTCGTGTACACGGTCCGCGACCGGGAGATCCGGCTGCCCCTTTACGTCGAATCGCTCTCCCATGCGCGCATCCCGAAGATCGCCCTGCCCCGCTTCGAAGACCCGGCCGAAATCTACCGCTGGATGCGGGAAGAGAATGTGCCCGGCCGCTTCCCGTTCACCGCAGGGGTCTTCCCGCTCAAGCGGGCGGACGAGGATCCCACCCGCATGTTCGCCGGCGAAGGCGACCCGGCCCGCACCAACCGACGGTTCAAGATGCTGTCCGCCAACTACGAGGCCAAGCGCCTTTCAACCGCCTTCGACTCGGTAACGCTTTACGGATTCGACCCGGACATCCGGCCCGACATATACGGCAAGGTGGGCACCTCCGGCGTCAGCATCTGCACCCTGGACGATGTCAAGGTGCTCTACGGGGGCTTTGAGCTGTGTGCACCCAACAATTCGGTGTCGATGACCATCAACGGCCCGGCGCCGATCATGCTGGCGATGTTCCTCAATGCCGCCATCGACCAGCAGGTGGAGCAATTCACCTCCCGGCAGGGGCGCGAGCCGGGCAAGGCCGAGTACGAGAGCATCCGCGCCCGCGTGCTCTCCAATGTACGCGGAACGGTCCAGGCCGACATTCTCAAGGAAGACCAGGGACAGAACACCTGCATCTTCTCCATCGACTTCGCCCTCAAAATGATGGGCGACATTCAGGAGTATTTCATCCGGGAGAACGTGCGCAATTTCTACTCCGTTTCGATTTCGGGCTACCACATTGCCGAGGCCGGCGCGAACCCCATCACCCAGCTGGCCCTCACCCTGGCCAACGGGTTCACCTACGTCGAGTATTACCTCTCCCGGGGGATGCCTATCGACAGTTTCGCGCCGAACCTGTCCTTCTTCTTCTCCAACGGCATGGAACCCGAGTACACCGTCATTGGCCGCGTGGCACGCCGCATCTGGTCGATCGCCATGAAACGCAAGTACGGCGGTTCGGTGCGCGCCCAGCAGCTCAAATACCACATCCAGACTTCCGGCCGCTCGCTCCACAGCCAGGACATCCAGTTCAACGACATCCGCACCACGCTGCAGGCTCTCTGCGCGATCTACGACAACTGCAACAGCCTGCACACCAATGCCTTTGACGAGGCCATCACCACCCCGAGCACCGAATCGGTGCGACGGGCCCTCGCCATCCAGCTCATCATCAACCGCGAGTGGGGCCTCACCAAGAACGAAAACATGAACCAGGGCAGTTTCATCGTGGAGGAACTGACCCGGCTCGTGGAGGAGGCCGTCCTGGCGGAGTTCGACCGGATCACCGAGCGGGGCGGTGTTCTGGGGGCAATGGAAACCGGCTACCAGCGCAGCAAGATCCAAGAGGAATCGCTTTACTACGAGGCGCTCAAACACAACGGCCGGCTGCCGATCATCGGCGTGAACACGTTCCGGGACCCTCATGCGTCCGAGGACCACCTCAGCGAAACTCTCGAGCTCGCCCGGGCCACCGAAGCGGAAAAGCAGTCCCAGTTGAGGCGGCTGGCGGAGTTCAAGAAGCGCCATGAGAAGGAGGCACCGACGGCGCTCGAGCGCCTGCAGCAGACTGCACTTTCCGGAGGCAACGTTTTCGCAGAACTCATGAATACGGTGCGCTCCTGCAGCCTGGGGCAGATCACTCAAGCGCTTTACGCGGTGGGGGGGCAGTATCGTCGCAACATGTAACCGGCATGCGACTCTTGACCCAGGCGGCGGGGAGTTGGTGGCCGGGTGATAAGAAGATAGGTTCACAGGGATCAGGGTTCAGCTGAAGAATTGGAGAATCGCTTGGACCCCGATGGGTTGGCCCCGTGAACCCGTGCATTTTTACCCTGAACCCTGGTCCCCGAATCCTCGAGCCCTTTTCTCGACAAAAGCATACTGGACCAGATGGCACTCATACCGAAGGAGGATCACAACATGGAGGTTAAAGTATTCGGCGTCATCGGCGCTGGACAGATGGGGAACGGAATCGCCCAGGTGGCGGCGGCCAGCGGCCTCAATGTCATTATGAACGACATCAAGCAGGAGTTCGTGGACAAAGGCCTGAAAACGATCACGGGAATACTGGCCCGCAACGTCGAAAAGGGGAAAATGTCCGCGTCCGAAAAGGACGCCCTCTTGGGGAGGATCAAGACCAGCATCAGCCTCAAGGACATGGCTGCGGCGGACTTCGTGGTCGAGGCGGCTACCGAGAAGGAAGACATCAAGTTCCAGATCTTCCGGAACCTGGACCAGATCTGCCGGCCGGGAGTCATTCTAGCCACCAACACCTCGTCGATCCCCATCGGGCGGATCGCCGCCCAGACCCAGCGCCCGGACAAGATCATCGGCATGCATTTCATGAACCCGGTCCCGCTCATGAAGCTGGTGGAAGTCATCCCCGGCATCGCGACCTCGGAGGAAACGTTCAAGACCACTTGGTCGCTCTCCGAAAAATTCGGCAAAACCCCGGCCAAGGCCAATGACTACCCGGGGTTCATTGCCAACCGCATCCTGTTGCCGATGATCAACGAAGCCGTCTACTGCCTTTACCACGGTGTCGGCACCCGGGAGGACATCGACACGGTGATGAAGCTCGGTATGAATCACCCCATGGGGCCCCTGACGCTGGCCGACCTGATCGGTCTGGACACATGCCTCGCCATCATGGAAACCCTGTACGACGGTTTCAAGGACTCCAAGTACCGCCCCTGCCCGCTTCTGCGCAAATATGTGGAAGCCGGCTGGCTCGGCCGCAAGACCGGTCGCGGGTTTTACGAGTACAAATGATAAAAGGCAAAGCGTATAGGGCATAGAGCAAAGGACAAAAAGACAGTTTATATATCCTATGTCATTGGCTCTGTGCGCTTTGGCAACAGCTGCCGGAGGAACAATGCCCAAAGCCAAAAGAACCCAGCGTGTATCGATTGGCGGCAAAATCAGGAAAGCGCGGGTCGAAAAGAGCATACCGTTGGAACGCGTTGCCAACGAAACCGGATTTTCTATCGACTACCTCAAAGGGGTCGAAGCCGGCAACGCGATTCCTCCCGTCGGGGCCATCTTGCAGATCGCCCGGGCCCTGGAAATCGACTCATCCTCGCTTCTGAAGGAAAACGAGTCCGCCCTGGAAAAGCGAATCTCCGCCCACACCAAGCGCACGGAGAACTATGCCTACACCACCCTGACTCCCGGCGCCGAGAACAAGCACTTGAAGGCGTTCCGGGTCGTAATCGAGGCCCAGCAGGATCACAAGGGCGTGGGCTATCATCACGAGGGCGAGGAATTCGATTATGTCCTGACCGGCAAAGTCCAGGTGACGGTCGGCGACCATGTGAACACGCTCTCCGCCGGCGATTCACTGCACTTCAATAGCGGGATACCACACAAGCTGAAGAGCATCAGCGACGAACGCGCGGAGCTGCTCGTGGTCATCTACACCCCGTGAAAGAAATCGGAGTGGCAAATTACCCAGGATGTCGAGAAATACCCAACTGCAAGGCACGCTAAATCCTGAGGAATGAGGCGTACGGTTCAGCACGCTGCAGTGACGAAGGGTGAGCGTAACGCCGCAGATGGGCGTTTATCGACACCCTGGGAAGGAGAGGACGATGTCCTTCAGGCTCACCGAAGAACAGCTGATGATACAATCCATGGTGAGAGACCTGGCGCGCGAGGAATTCGCGCCGCGCGCCATGGAGCGCGACCAGAAGAAGCTATTCCCCGCCGAGAACTTCAAAAAGCTCGCCGAGCTCGGCCTCATGGGGATGATGGTGCCGCCGGAATTCGGCGGCTCCGGGGCCGACACGGTCAGCTACGTGCTGGCTCTGGCGGAGGTGGCGTATGCCTGCGCATCGACCGCCGTCGTCATGTCGGTGCACAACTCCATCGTGTGTGAAAGCCTGAACAAGTATGGCACCGTAGCACAGAAGGAAAAGTTTCTGAAACCCCTGGCTGCGGGTGCGATGATCGGCGCCTTCGCACTGACCGAACCCAACGCCGGCTCGGATCCCGCCCGGCAAGCCACCCGGGCCGTACGGGACGGCAACGGTTATGTCCTCAACGGGACCAAACGCTTCACCACGACGGGGAAAAACGCCGGCCTCATCATCATCACGGCTAAGACGGACGAAAGCAAGGCTCATCGCGGCATCAGTG
>JBLMXM010000162.1:0-18591 GCA_050257775.1 Hyphomicrobiales bacterium | reverse complement strand
CGTTGCGGCCTTCGCTCACGTGCGGGGTGATCTTTAGGATCTTGCCCACGTCTCGGTATTCGAAGGACTCGTAGGTGCCGCCGGACACATCGGTGGTGGCGCGAGTCTGGAACGGCCGGTTTTCGCCCACCGTGATGCGGGCCTCCTCGTTGTCGGTTGTCAGGATCTGGGGGGTGGAGAGGATGCGGAAGTTGTCGTCCGTTTTTACGGCGTTGATGATGGCGGTGATGTTCGACAGCGTGATCCCGCCGAAAGTGAACGGCTCGGTCAGCACGCCGACGGCCAGTCCGGTGCCCAATGCATTGAGGGGGTTCAGCGCGCCGGCCGAGCCTGTGAACTTGCCGCCGTAAACGGCGTTCTTGTTATCCACGTTGGTCTGGTCGAAAAGCTGCCACTGAACGCCGAGGTCCAGGCTCTTGGTGGCGTTGACCTCCATGATCAGGGATTCGATGTAGACCATGGAACGGGGGATGTCGAGCTTCTTGATGACAGTCTCCACCACCTCGTAGTCTTCCTTGTCGGCCATGATGATCAGGCTGTTGGTGGCCTTGTCGGCGTTGATCTGGACCTTGCCGAGGACCACTGCTGTCGGGCCGCGTGCCGGTGCGCCGGCTGCCCCCCCCGGCCCTCCGGCCGCGCCGGCTCCGGCCTGCTGGGAGGGGATCTCCTGCAGCACCTTGGCCAGATCTTCGGCGTTGGCGTGCTCGCAGTAGTACACGTTTATTTTGCCCTTGCCCCTCGGGGTCTCCTTGTCGATCATCGCGATCAGCTGCTTGATCCGCAGGGTGTCCACCTCGCTGGCCAGCATGACGATGGTGCTCGTACGATCGTCGGCCACAATGACCGGCTGCTTCTCGGAGGTCCCGGGCTGCTGGGGCCTGGCGGGAACGGTGGTCTTGAACAGGTTGGTGAGCAGGGTGACCAGCTTGCTGGCGTCAGCGTACTGCAGCGGGATAACCGAGATCTGCTGGCCGGTCCCGGCCTGGTCGATCTGCCGGAGGATCTTCATCAGCCGTTGGATGTTGGATTGAACGTCGGTGATGATGACCGTGTTGGCTGGGCCATAGCCCAGCACGACGCTGTTCTTCGAGACCAGGGGGGTGAACAGGCGCTTGATTTCCTCCGGGTCCGCGAACTTGAGGGGGATCAGCTGGGTGACGACTTTGTCCTCGGGGCTGGCCTTTTCCTGTTCGAGCAGCGTCTGGATATTCTTGGTCCGGGCTTCCGGTTGGGGGACGATCTTAACGATTTCCCCCGCCTTGACGGTTGTGAAGCCGTTCACTTCCAGAACGGACTCGAATACCCGGTAGGCCTCGTCCAGCGAAATCCGGGCGGGCGAGATAATGGTGACCTTGCCCTTCACGTTGTTGTCGACGACGAAGTTGGTGCCCGTCAGCTCGCTCATGAACTTGATGAACAGGTTGATGTCCACGTTGTTGAAATCGATGGACACGAATTGCTCGGCCGGCCGACTCTCGGAGGCGGGGGGGCCTGCGGGCTGGGCCACCGCCAGGGATGCCCCCAGCAGCGACCAGATGCCGACGAAGGTGATCGCCGCCAGGCGACGATACGGAAATCGTATGTTCATTATATGCTCCTCATGTGGCATGACCTGAAGCCGTCTCAACGTCGATGAAGTCGTCAACGTTCATTCGATTTTGTATTCCAAGGTTTCTTCCTGGCCGCGGCGTTTGACTTTGACCTGCAGGGGTCCTTCGGTCGAGAGGTTTCCAAAGACCTTCATGGCGTCCTCCACCGACGCGATGGACTGGCCGTTCACGCCGGTGATGACATCCCCGTTGCGCAGCCGCAGCTTGCGGAAGATGGCGTTCGGCTTGATGCCGGTGATGGAGATCCCGGCGGGCTTGCCGTCTTCCACGTACGGTCGGAAGGTGGCCTGGTTCAGCAGTTCGCCGAGATTTTCCATGGCATGTTCGACCTGCTCCGAACTGACGGTGATCTGCTGGGCGGGCTCGGCCGCCGGAAGCCGGCCGGTCGCGCTTGCGTCGGCGCGGCCCGGCCCCGGTGCGCCGCTCTTGGCGAGGCCGGGTTCCTCCATGCCGAGGACTTCGTCGCGGCCGTTCACGGTCAGCACCACTTTCTGGCGCAGCACCAGCTTCACGCTGGCATTCTGAATCGTGTCCCCCGGACGGTAGGGGAGCTGCTCTCGGGTTTTCTGGTCCTCGATGACCGCATATAAGCTCTGGCCGTCCGGTCCGATGAATGTGCCCCACAGTTTCAGCTTCATCTCGGTCTGCTTCAGTTTGTCCACGTCCAGTTCGGGGCCTGCTCCCTTGCCCGGGCCGGACAGGGGCTGGCGCCCGGAGTTGAACAGGTTGCGATCGACGATCACCTGATAGTCCGCCAGACTGGATGGGGCGTCGACACTGACGGACGACTCTTGACCGGTCGACGACAGCGATGGAGGAGCGCTGTCCAAACGGGCGGTCAGAATGGCGTAAAAAATCGAAACGCCGAAATAGACGCCCGTCGTCAGAAGCAGGAGGTTGGCAATGTTAAAGTAGCGATTGACCATGATCTAATTATGGCGAATTCCAGCCCAGGGCTCAACCCCAATTTTCGACCACTTCTGAAAGGGCTCCTCAGTTCAACGAGAACCCCGGTGAATCCAGCGGGCCGCTCACCCGGAACGGAAATGCCGCACGGCGGCGGAGCAAATTCGCTGGCAGGCTGCCTTCCGCCCTGGCCATGAAGGCGGGGTGCGGAGTTACACGGCCGCTCAGGTTCAATGCGCCGGCCCCCTGGGGTTGATCCAGTGCGACGGTTCCCGATATCTCCGCATCCAGTTCATTCCCTCTCAGACGGCCGTTGCGAAGCAGAAGGCTTCGGTTCTGCAGCGTGATGTCGGCCTCGATTGTTCTAAACGTGAAGTTCTGTTGATCGAGCACCGGCGCTGCCAGCTCCACCTGGCCGTCGGTGACCGTAAGCTTTCCCGTCAATGCCCCCGCCTCGTTGACGGCAATGGTTCCATCCAGGCGGCCGGCCAGCCGGCTTCCGTAAAGCCCCCGCAGCCCGGGCAGTTGCTGCAGGAGAATCCCGCCGAACCGGGCATTCAGGCTGACTTTCGGCTGCGGCCCGGTGGAATCGACTTCGGCCCGGCCGGTGATGTCGCCGGAGCCGATGGCGCCTTCAAATCCGTAGCTGGTTTTGGACCTCAGCAAGGACGTCAGATCCGGCTGGAGGCGCAGCCGGTCGATTACGGCCAGTGGCCTGTCCGCGTGGGAGATCCGCACATCCCGCAGGGTAATGCCTACCGGCACCAGCGACGGCCGAACCTCTGCGACCGCAAGGGTCAAACCCGGCAGGCTCGCGCTCATCCGATAGGCCACATGCGTGCGCAGCGCTTCGGACGGGAAACCCACATAAAGGAACACCAGCGCCGCGGCGGCGAGGTAAATCGCCAATAGCACGCGGTGGGTGGTCGGGATCAGCTGCATGTCTTCACAATTCCAGGGTGTCCACTTGCAGGATGGCGTCGAGCAGGCCCTCTTTCTGGTCCCGGCGATTGACGGAAAGCTTGCTCACCACGGCCATGTTCCGAGAGGTTTCCACCCGGGCCAGGAAACTCGTCAGCTGCTCCAGCGTCACGGCTTCCAGCTTCATTTCCACCCGCGACAGTTTGAGCGCGCTGTTTTTTTGTTCGATCTTCGAAGGCCGCATGTAGCTCACCCGTTCCTTGATGCCGGATTGACCGGCCAGTTGGTCCAGAAAGGAAAACAGGGTGAAACCCTTGTCCCGCCGGGTATAGCGCGCCTCAGACTGTCTGGCGCGGGATTTCAAGCTGTCGTATTCGGTCTTCAGGCGCTGCATGTCCGCCAGGATAAGCGTCTTGGACTGCACCGCCCGGCGCATCTGGGCGGTTCGGCTGAACACCGGCGCGATCACCAGTTGAATCAGCAGAAACAGGGTGAGGAGGCAGCCCCCCGCGGCAACAATGATTTTTTCCCGCCGGCTGAGCTTGCTCAGGTTAACGCGCTTGATGATGGATTCAAAGGTCATGGCTGCATGTCCAGCTTGAGTTGAAAGTTGACCTCCTTGCCCGAGCGATCGGTGTTCGCCGAGCTGATGGTGACCTTCTTGAACGCCGGGATGCGCTCCAGGTGCCCCTTGATTTCATCCACCGCATTGAACCCGGCCGTGGTTCCCGAAATCAGGATGGTGTCCGGGCTGATCACCAAACGGTCGAACACGACCGAGACGTTCTCGGGGATACTGTCGCTGATATTCTTCAGCAGGTCGATGCTGCGGGCGGTCGGCATGGCCTCCCCGGGCAGGGCGGCGCTTTTCTTGAGCTCCTGCAGGTTGATCTTCATCTGCTGGTAGGGGTCCGCGACCTTTTTGGTGTCCGGGAAAGCATCCTTGAAGATGGCCTCAACCCGATGGTCCAGTTCATCCAGGCGGCGCTGCTGGACATAGGCGTCGACGAGCACACTGGCGAACATGAGCACCAGCACGGCCGCAGCCAGGGTGCCGGTCCTGATCAAATTCTCGCGGTAGCGGGAGAAGATCTTCTTCCCCGGAAACTGGCCTCGGTGGAAGTTCAGGCCTTCAAGGCCCTCGATTTCCGCCAGCGCCAGGGCGAGCGCGCCGTCCATGCGGGCGGGAATCCACCCCGGCGCACCGTCTTCTACTCCGAGGGCACCGAGTTCGTCTTTAAGGTTCGGCGTTCGCAGGGCAATGGGCAGGTCCGCGGCCAAATGCTCCAGATCCAATCCCTCCACGCCGCTGCCGGTCAGGACGACCTCGTTCGGGGCATCGGGCGATCCGCCAGCCTCGGTCAATGCGCTGAGTGTCGTGCGGATATGGTGCTGCAGAGCCCGTGCCCGGCTGGCGGCCGCGGCCGGAAGGGGGAAGGAACGGATCAGGCGCACCTTGCTCCCGCCGACGATCTGCAGGGATCCAAAGGCGTCGCCGATGTCCAGGCACAGAGTGGCGCCGTGCGTTTCGGAGACCCGGCCGATCCACAAGGCGGCGGAAAACCCGCTCAGCGTGACGCGCTCCGGGTCGATGGCTACGGCAGCCAGTGCGTCCAGGACCGAAGCAAGTCGCTCTTTGTCGATGGCCGCAGCCAGAACCTCCGTCTGGTCCGGGGTTGTTCCGGTCCCGACGACGCTGAAGTCGATGGCCAGCTGCTCCGCCGGGAAGGGCAGGGAGGGTTCGATCTCAAACGGCAGCATCATCCGGATCTTTTTGGGGTTGGAAAACGGGACCTGAAGGTTCCGGCAGGAGAAGAGCACCGCCGGGAGGGACACGACGCAGTCGGTGCCGGCCAGGTCCATGGTCGCGGTAATGGTTTCCAGGGCAGCCCGCAGGCCTCCTCCGCCGTCCTCGCTTTCCGGCAGGATCGTCACGGCCCTGAAGGCGGCGATGCGGCTTTCCCGCAGGCTGCTCTTGACCAGGACCGCGCAAACGCGGTTGGATTGTATGTCTAATGCCAGAACTTTGCGGCTCATTTTAGTTCACCTGCCAACTCACGATGCGGCATGTCCATTTCCCCGTCTTGGAAGCCTGCACCCGCTGCAGCACGGCGGTGACCGTCGTGGTGGCGTCGTGCAGGTTCGCAGTGGATTCCACCCGGAACAGGTCGCTGGTCATGGTGATTAGTTTCGGGTCGAGCTTGAGGTCCGCCAGCCCGGGGATTTTGTTCAGCCAGTCGGCGCTGCGCATGTCCACCTTTTGCTTCCCGGAGGCGATGTCCTGCCGCATCTCGTTGATGATCTCCACCAGGTCCTTGTTTTCGGCCGGTATCAAGGCGAACAGCACCGGCAGGTCGGCCGTAGTGATGTTGATCCGGCCGGGGAAACTGAACCCCGTGCCCTCACCCGGCTGCATTCCATAAACCGTCAAATAGTGCGAGATGCCCGGGATCTCCGCTGTACCGTAAAAAAGCTCCGGAGTGACCCCCTTAACCAGCAGCAGATCGTTCAGGTCCGTGATCGGCGCATTGCGGGCCGGGTAAGGCGGTTGCCGGTCCAGATAATAGCTGGATTCGGCACCGCTCAATCCCGTGATGGCATCGTTGTCCCCGCTGTCCAGCCAGTCTTTCAATGAGTTGATGATGGCCGCAGGCTCGCTGTCGTCCTTGAAGTTCAGCTTGAGTTCCTTGCGATCGGCGTAGTACTGCAGGAACCGCTCCCACAAGGTCCGCTGGGCTTCGTTGAACTGACGGCCATCCGGGTAGTTCACCAGGGAGTTGACCTGGATCTTGCCCGTTTCATCGGTGATCACCAGCGACAGCCGACCGTCCTCGAAGGGGAAGTCCTTCAGGACCTCTTCGATTTTCTGCGGATCGGCCCAGTCGTCCATCGGGGTGTCGGTGTCATTGTCCGCCTTGTCCTTGGCCAGTATCGCCATGGCCACCTGCACGCCGGCCGAAGCCATCTCGCTCATGGTCAGGTGGTTGCGCTCCGCGGCGCTGGAGATGACCGCATACCGCGCACGGCGGTTGTATTCCAGCGCCGCTGTCACCAGCACGGTGGTGACCGAAAGCGTGATCAACAGGGCCACTCCGCGTCGATTGCGCATGGAACGAATGCAGGCCGGCATGGATCACCCCGACTTCCGGCGTACGTTCGGCAGCGCCACGGTGGTCTGGAACCCGTAGGTGTCAATTCCGTCGCCGACTTCAAGCCGCACGGCCACGCTCACCGGAGTGGCATTGCCGAAATTCGACGATTCCGAATCCCAGTGGTCGAAGGTCCGACCCTCTCCGTCGACAAATTCAAACGCCAGTGCTTTGACATTCTCGCAGAGCACCGGGTCGGCGCTGCGCTCCTCAAAGCGCGGATAGGGGTACAGATTGTCGGCGCGCTTCAGCCGCAGGCTCCCGCCGGGGCCGGCCTGGACATAATAGACGATTTCGGCGATCCCTTCCGGCCGAGAGTTGCCGAGCGGCACGTGCGCACGGCTGGCGAATCGTAACCGAGCAATTTTTGTGCCGGCCAAATTGTCAACCGACCCCTGGATTCGATAGAGATCCGGAGGGTCATCCCTCCCTGGGGTCTTGTAGAGCGGCCGTTCCAGGATAAAAATGTTTTCCAGATCCCCGGTGATGCGGCCAAGGCACGTCTTGCCCATCTCGAAGACGGCAGCACTACCCTCAAGGGATTCGGCATTGGAAAACACCATGTTGAACGACGCCAGAACAGTGGTCACGACTATGCCCAGTATAAACACAGCCACGAGGATTTCCATGAGCGTAAAGCCGTCGGCCGCAGGCCGATGGCTTTTAGTAACGAGTAACGAGTAACGAGCAACGAGCGAAGGCCTCAAATGCCCGAGGCTCAAACTCCGGGTCCAAATCAGCTTGGGGGTGTAAGGTGATGATGCACGCATAAACGCCACTGGTTCTATTCCAGTCCTTAACTCGTTACTCATCACTCTCTTTTAAAGCGGTACGTCCGAAACGCGTACACGTTTTCGCCGTTGTTCAGTGTCACCTGCACATCGATCCGTTTCAAGTCCTTCGAGATGTCGGGCCCCAGGGCGGGGGAGACCGTGTCCTCGACCGTGATCTTCCACTGGTATCCCGGATACTCCCGGCCGAAATCGCCCTGGCTGGTGGCCATCTGGCGGTCGGCGGATTCTTCAAACCGGGTGAGCGCACTGCGGGCCAGCAGGGGCGCCTGGGTGTAAAAGCGGCTTTCCATGCTCATGGCGATCGCCTGGGATTGAAGGCGATAGACGCTCATCAGCACAACCGCCATGATGCACAGCGCCACCATCACTTCCAGGAGGGTGAAGCCTTGCAGGCGGCTCCGACCAGGAACCTGAAACCCGGGTTCTGAGAACTGTCCGGGTTGCTGTTCCAAATCTTGAACCTTGCGTTTATCCGAACCCCGGATGGGGAGCATTTTTCCAGGCCTTCCCGGCTGTCCATTATCTTTCACGGGCAAACGGGCCGACCGGCTGAGCTCAAAGGCGCACATCATCGAATCCGACCACATTGTCGAACATCCTCACCTGGAAGAGGAACGGCTCAAGCAAAAACGAGGTATACGTCTCACCGTGCCTCACATGGATCAGCACCCGGTCGGTGTGGCCGTCTCCGAAGAAGCGGATGTCTACGCGCCCCGCACTGACGCGGCCTTGCTGGGCGATATCCACGCTGACCACCCGGCCGCCGCCCGGCAGCCGCTGGGCGCGTTGGAGTGCGCGGTCCGCCTGCTCAGGGGTCATGGCCTCCGAAGTTTCCCAGAGCCGGCCGGTGTCCAGATCGATGTGCAGCACCTGCAGCCGGCGCGTCCGCAGCGCTTCCTCTCGCAAAGCCTGGAGCTTCCCGATCAACCAGCGGGAGCTCTGCTTGGCGTCGTCAAGGAAGAAGGATCCTTCGAACCGCGGGATGGCGAAGAAAAATACAATTCCCATCAGGGCCATGACGACGATCAGTTCCAGCAAGGTATAGCCGGAGCCGCGTGGCGCCATCATTCCGTATCCCAGTTGGTAATATCCCTGTTTTCGTTCTCGCCGCCCGGAACGCCGTCGGCGCCGTAGGAGATGATGTCGAAGTCACCCTTGAGGCCGGGCGACAGATAGACATACTCGTTGCTCCACGGATCCTTGGGCACTTTGCCTTTTTCGAGATAGCCTCCCTGCCGCCACTTTTTGGGGATCACGCCCGACTCGGGTTTCTGGACCAGCGCCAGCAACCCCTGTTCCGTACTGGGGTAAACGCCGTTGTCCAGCTTGTAGAGCTTGAGTGCGGTCTCCAAGGAGGCGATGTCCATCTTCGCCCGCACCTGCTTGGCTTCCTCGGGACGCCCCATCAGCTTGGGGGCGACATACATGGCCAGGATTCCCAGGATAATGATGACGACCATGATCTCGATGAGGGTAAAACCCTCATTTCGCCCGCCTTTGTAAAACGCCCGGCCTGGGCGCGGCTCGCCTGCGCGCAAATGGATGCCGGAAGCGGAAAGCTGGAAGCCCAAAATGCTTGTTCTGTTTTGCTTCAAGACTCGCCCTTCGGGCTTTGAGCTTTCCGTACCGGGATTGGTCTGGTGCCTGGACAACATAACCCCTTGCCCCTTCTCTTTTTTCTGGATCCCTTGAACCCTCGGCCCCTTAACCCTCATTTTACCTTATCAACTGATTCATTTCAAAGATGGGCAGGCAGATCGACAACACGATGAATCCCACCACACAGCCCATCACCAGGATCATGACCGGTTCCAGGTAGGAGGTCAGTCGCAGGATCGTGGTTTCCACCTCATTTTCAAAAACATCGGCGATTTTGTAAAGCATTTTCTCGAGCTCGCCGGATTGCTCCCCCACCTGTATCATCTGGATGGACAGCATGGGAAACACCTGCCCCTCGGAAAGGGAAAGCCAGAGGCTCTTGCCCTTGCCGACCTCTTCGGCCGCCTGAGCCACGGTGTCGGCGATCTGAACATTGCCCACAATATTGCGAACGATGTCCAGGGCGACCAGCAGGGTGACCCCGTTTTCAAGCAGGGAGCCCAGGGTGCGGCTGAAACGGCCGACCGCGAGCTTACGGACCAGGCTGCCGACGCCGGGCAGCTTGAGAACGGTGGTGTCCCACCAGCGCCGGCCCTGCGGAGTCCTGCGGAACCGCCGAGCCGCCAGGCCCCCGGCCGCCGCCAGCAACAGGACCGTCCACCAGTAGTCCTGGAAAAAAGCGCTCAGCGCGATCAGCACCCGGGTGGGCGTCGGCAGCACCTGCTTCATATCGGCGAAAATCTTGGTGATCGTGGGGACGATGTAGGTCAAGAGGATGAACAGCACCACCGCACCGAAAAACAGCATGAATACCGGGTAGGCCAGGGATGCCTGGATCCGGTTGGACAGGGCCTGCTGCTTTTCAGTGATTTCCGCCAGACGCTCCAGCACAATCTCCAGCGTGCCCGAGGTCTCACCGGCCCGCACCATGTTGACATAGATCGGCGGGAATGTCCCCGGGAACTGGGCGAGAGCATGGGCGAAACTGTTGCCCTCGACCACAAGATCCTTTACACGTGCCAGGGTTCGTTTCAGGCCGGGGGAAGTGGTTTGAGGCAGCAGCGCATCCAGAGCCGACACCAGCGGGAAACCGGCGCCGATCAGGGTCGCCAGTTGACGCGTCGTCACGGCGACGTGGGCCGGCTTGACACGTGAAAACCAGGCCCTGATTCCGAACCTCTGGCGCGTCTTCTTGGCCTGGACTTCCTGCGTCTCCCGGATGGCGACCGGGAACTTACCTGAAGAGCGCAGTTTCTGGCGGGCGGCCTGAAGGCCGTCGGCGTCGATGATGCCGGATGTGGTCTTACCCTTGGCATCCAGCGCTGTGTATTCGAATACAGGCACAATGACCTTGATGGCTTCGGAATTTAGAAAATAATGCAATGATAACAGGTTGCTAAATTATTCGCAAGTCCGAATTGCCATTCAGGGCCGGTTGATGGAAAACGGCCTTGAGGAGCCCACGAGGAAAGGGTTTCGTTCGGCCCAAGAATTCGTTTGGAAACCCGTTCAAATGATGCCGGACCCCTATTCGGCCGGAACCGGCACCGATAGCAGGATCTCTCTCAGGAGATCTTCTTCGGTGCGTCCCTTCAGACGGGCTTCGGTTTTGAGGATGATGCGGTGGGAAAGAGCAGGGACGGCCAGGGCCTTGACGTCATCCGGCAGGACATGGTCCCGGCCCCGGCAGGAGGCCAGCGCCTGGCTCGCGCCTTGAAGGCCAAGGGCCGACCGCGTACTGCCGCCCAGGCGGATGTCGGGGTGTTCACGGGTGGCGCGGACCACTGCCACAATGTAGCTTCGAACTGGTGCGGCGACCAGCGTGCGCCGTGCAAGCGCCTGAAGGTCCAGCAAATCCCCTGTGCTGATCACACTTTCGAGGCGGTTCGCCGGGTCGTCCTGCTGATAGCGGTCCAGCACTCCGTATTCGTCCTGCGGGGAAGGATAGCCGAGTTTCAGCTTCAGCAGAAACCGGTCGAGCTGAGCTTCCGGGAGGGGAAATGTGCCCTCCAGCTCAATGGGGTTCTGGGTCGCCATGAGAATGAAGGGCCGGGGCAGCAGGACAGTCTTCCAGTCGACGGTTACCTGGCGTTCCTGCATGCTCTCCAGCAGGCAGGACTGGGTGCGCGGCATGGCACGGTTGATTTCGTCCACCAGCACCACGTTGGCCAGAACCGGGCCCGGGCGGAACTCGAATTCGGAAAGCTTCTGGTTGAAAAAGTGCAGACCCACCACGTCGGAGGGCAACAGGTCCGGGGTGCACTGGATGCGCTTGAAACTGCCGTCAAGGGATCGAGCCGTTGCCCGGGCCAGCAGGGTCTTGCCCACCCCGGGAACGTCCTCGATCAGCACGTGCCCCTCGCAGAGCAGGGCAATGAAGATCAACTCGGCCGCTTCGGATCGCCCGATGATGGCCTGGCCCACGTTTGATATGAATCGTTCGGCTGCGGCTTGGATGCCCAGCGATCCTTGTTCGAGCATGTTTATATGGCTCTCCTTTATCTTAAAATGTGCTTCCGGGTCTGAGTCCCCCGACGCTTGCGCATTTTGCGCACATTTTGCCACACCGACTCAAGCCGCTTGACCACCTCGGGGTCCGGTCTCCGGCCCCCATAGCGGACATCGGTGTAATGCTCGGTGATCAAGACCAGCTGCGCGCGTGCCTCCGGATGCCGTTCACAGAGCTTCACGAGAAATTCATGGGGCGTTTGATGACGTCCGCGCGGGCAGCCGCCGGCAGCAGACCAAGCCAGCACGGCACGGTACAGCCGCCGCACGGCGGCGGCTTCCGCTGGGACCGTGTCCGTCGCCGGCCTTCGGCCGAAAGCGTAACCCCGCCAGGCGATCCACCCCTTCAACCTTCGTCGCGCCCATCGCAGCAGCCGCCGCAGGTCCTGCCGGAAGGCCCCCCGCAGTGTCTCGACCTCTGCGCCGTCTCCGTCGTTCATCTGCCGGCGCAGCCAGCCGGCGATCTGGGAGGCCATGCGCCACAAGCTGAAGCCGAACAGCACCACCCAAAATGCAGATACCAGGAATCCGGCAATCTGGCGCACGTAGTCCGGGATCCTGAGAAGCTCGGGGATGCTGGACCGGTCCTGAGGAGCCGGTCCGGCGATGCCGCCCATGGGATGGGCCTTGATTTCGGGCTGAGGGATCAGCTGCGCCAGAAACGTAATGAAGCGCACGACCCACTCCACCATAATGTCCCACAGGGTCTCAAGGAAGCCCAGAACCAGTTTCAATGCCCCGGGAGTCACGACCGCCGTCAGAAGCAGTCCAACTCCCAGGGCCAGGCAGGCGTTGAAAACGATGGCGGCGAGCCAGCGTGACCGAGCTTGGCCTTGTAACCAACCGCCGCGGTCGCCGCCCCGGGCCGTGGCCACCCCCAGCAGGAAAAAAGTGAAAAATGATAACACCACCGGCGCCGGGGCTGGGAGCGCAGCGTTCCACTGCGCGGCGCAGACGAATACGATGAGCAGGATCGGCACGCCGAATTGGAACTCACCGAGGATTTGATCGAACCCGACGCGCACAGCTGCCAAACGAAGTCCGCCGGTCCAGGTCGCGGCAGCGGCCAGTGCGCTGAGCTGCACCGGGTTCAACCCGCCTTGCACCTGAAAAAGGCGACGGAGGGAAACGGCAACCCCGGCGGATTCCGGCATTACGTCGGCCGGAAAAGTGCAGAGCGTAATCAGGAGCAGCGCCCAGATTACCCCGCCGATAAGTCCAAGCGACAGGCGCAAAGGCCGGGAAAGGGCGCGTGTGAGCCGCCGCAGGATGACGGCCAGCGGCAGGCCGATCATCAGCCATGGCACGGGCAGCGCTTCCGGCGCAGTGCGGGCTTCCAGGAGCCACAGGCCGCTGAGCATCCAGCATCCCTCCATGCCGACCGCAAATAGGGCTCCTGAGTCCCGTGGGCGAGTCGCATTCATGGGGGTGATCCTCCAGCCAGGTCGCTGGGGTGCCGAATCCGGCGCCAGGGGAGGTCCGGCGGCAGGGAGGGGTCGACGCGTCCGCCGACGATCAGTACAAGTAGCTTAAACCCGGCGGCCCTCAAGCCGGCCAGCTGTTCCGGGAAACCATCCGGGAGCCGGCCCAGGATGAAGATGACCGTCGTGCCGGCCATAAGCTTCGCCTTTTGGCTTTCCAAAAAGGCTGTCGCAGGGCTGCTGCTGCGGCTCGTGACCTTGGCAAGGGCATCGAGTATCTCGATGATTCGGCTTCGGCCGGCGCCGGGCGCAATGACGGCCGGCTGGCCGGTGTCCGCCAGGCGCGTGTTCACGAGAAGCCCTACCGGGTTGCCGTGGCCGCAGAGCGCGGCAGCGATGGAACCGGCAGTGCTGATGGCAAGTTCGAAATCGACTTCGGCGAGAACATCGTTGGTTTGAAAACTCTCCACGGCCAGAACTATGGCAACGTTATAAGAGGCTGTGGCGTCGGGCACCTTGACCTGGAGATCGCCGCGTCGGGCGGTGGCCTTCCAGTGAATGGACTTGAGGTCGTCGCCGTGCACATGCTCCCGCACGCCGATAGCGTGGGTGGGGTCGCGGAAGAGGCGCCGGGCGGTCCGAGCCTCACCCATGGGATACAGGGTAGGGATGAGGCGGGTATCGACCGGGAAAATGCACGGATAGATGGCTATGTGCTCGGTGCCTCCGACACGACGCGAGCGGGAATACAGGCCAATGAAGTCGCCGGAGGCGAGTTTCAGCGGGCTCAGAGGGTAATACCCTCGGCGCCCACCGATCAGCTTGAGCTTCCATGTGATGCCGCGATACCAGAGCAGCGAAGCCGACCTCCGGATGGATTTGGCCTCGGTGCGACCGGATGCATTCTCCAGGCACAATCCAGCCGGCAGGTCGTTTTCGAGTTGCACCCAGGGCAGCGGCAGGGGTTTGCGGTTGAACAGCTGCAGCGTGCAGCCGATGGGCTCGCCCGGGAAAAAGCGCATGCCGTTTAGAAGCCGCTGAGCCCGAACCCCGGCCAGGGAGAGCCGGTTCCAGAGCCGGGCCAGGCCGGCGGTGGACAGGAAAAGGCCGGCCAGGAGCATAATGCCGGTCTGGGAATACCATTCTGCCAGAACGAACACGGCCGAAAGAAACGCAAGGCCGGGTGCCGTCAGAAGATAGCCCGCCGCCGCGGTGGTTTCCCTGCACTGTTCTAAGCGATGTCGGGAATCCAATCTGGGTCAACCACCCCCGCCCTGGCTCCCCCGTCAAAGGGGGAAGCGGATTCCCCTTCCCCGGGCGGGAGGGATGAAAGGCAGGGGAAATTCGATGTGTGGTCCGTAAAAATCGCCCCTACTTGAAAAAGTCCGGACTCAGGAACGCCGGGCTCGGGTAAGTGTAAAACCCTTTGCCGCTTTTTACTCCCAGCTCGCCGCGGTCGATCATGTCCTTCAGCGCCTGCGGTGGGTGGTCCTTGGGGTCCTTGGAGTCGTTGTAGTAGACCATTTCGATGTCCCAGATCACGTCCAGGCCCACCTTGTCCATGAGGGCAAAGGGCCCTTCCTTCATGCGCGTGAAAATCATCCAGGCCCGGTCCACGTCCATGAAGTCGACAAACCCGTTGCCCCACATGTAGAGCGTCTCGCGTTTGATGGCCCGCCAGACCCGGTTGAAGCAGAAGCCGAGCAGTTCCTTCTTCACCGTGAGCGGCACGAAGCCGATGGACTTGATCCAGGCAACGCCCTTTTCGATCACCTCCGGCCGGGTGCGGGTGCCGCCCATGATGTCCACCATGTTGACGCCCTGCATGGGGAAGTAGAAGTGGATGTTCAGCACTTGCTCGGGGCGGCCACCCTCGTTTTCAAACCGCGACACCGGCATGGACGAGCTGTTGGTGGCAAGGATCGCGCCGGGCGCGGCCTTCTCCCCGATCTCCTTCCAGACTTTCTTTTTCAGCTCCAGGTTCTCCGGCACGGCCTCGAGTATAAGCTCGGCATCCCTGACGGCCTCGGCCATGTCTCTTACCTGGCGGACCTTTTTGGCGCAGGCCTCCCACCGGTTCCAAGGAATGATCGGGGTCACTTTCTTGGCTTTGAGATCGGCGCGGAGCTTCTCGAAAGTTTGGCGGAATGCGCCCTCGCGCGGATCGAACACGGTGACCGCATAGCCGGTGCGGGCGGCGATCATGGCGATCTGGGAGCCCTGGATACCGGTGCCGACCATGGCGAACTTCTGAAGCGGTAGCTTGGGTGTTTTTTTCTGGGGCATGGTTGCCTCCTCCTGGTTTACTGTTGAAGGCAAAGCTTGGAGAGTCGTTGAGTCTGTGGTAGCGGCTTTCAGCATACAAGCAAAAGCCCTGCCGAAGCAGGGCTTTGCCGTATCGCCGTTCCGTAGATCATCCCATGACACCCGTGCCGAAGAACTTCATAGGGGCCCACATGACGATATCCGGGATGAAGATGCACAGGATCAAACCCAGCCACTGCAGGCAGACAAACGGGATCACGCCCTTATAAATGTGGTAGATGGTCATCTCCGGCGGTGCGATGCCCTTGAGGTAGAAGAGCGAGTACCCGAAGGGCGGGGTCAGGAAGGCCATCTGCAGGTTGACGCAGATGAGCGTGCCGAACCAGAGCTGGTTGAAGCCCAGTTCCTGGCTGATCGGGATGAAAATGGGGGTTACGATCAGCAGAATCCCCAGCCAGTCGAGGAAGCATCCCAGGAAGAACACGATGCCCATCATTAGAAAGAGCACCGCGAGGGAGTGGAGCTTTGTCCCTAATATAAAGTTGGCGATGGCGTCCCCGCCGCCCAATCCCATGAAGATGGCCTGGAAGGCGTTGCCGCCCAGGAAGAGCGTCATGATCATGGAGGTGGTCAGCGTCGTGGACCAGCAGGCGTCCTTGAGCATCTTCCAGGTGAATTTGCGATACCCGATGGCCAGCACGACGGCGCCGGCACAGCCCATTCCGGCAGCCTCCGTCGGTGTCGCGATGCCGGCCACAATGCTGCCCAGCACGATGATAACCAGGATCACCGGCGGAACGATCGACCGGCTGAACATGGCTATTTTTTGGGTGGGGGCGTGGGTGCCGCCCGTTTCCGGAGGGCCGAACTCGGGCCTGAGGAAACAGATGATGGCGATATAAGCGATGTACAGCGCGGAGAGCAGGAATCCCGGGCCGAAGGCGGCCGCGTAGAGCCAGCCCACCGAAAGCTGGGTCAGGCTGCCGTAGACGACGAGCATGATGCTGGGTGGGATGAGAATGCCGAGTGTTCCGCCGGCGCAGATGCAGCCGGCGATGAGGGGGACGTTGTAGCGAACCCGCATGAGTGCCGGTATGGCGAGCAGTCCGACCGAGACCTCGGTTGCGCCGACCACGCCGGCTGTGGCCGCGAAGATGGTGCAGGCGATGATGACCGCGATGCCGAGTCCACCCCGGATCGGACCCATGACGATGTGCATGGTCTCGAACAGCCGCTCGGCAATGCCGGAGGCATCCAGGATCTGGGCCATGAAGATGAAGAGCGGCACCGCCACGAGCACGTACTCTTCCATGACCCCGTAGGCCCGGTTGGCCAGCAGCGCAAAGACCGCGTCGGCCGAGCCGCCCCAGCCGATCACGCCGAATATGACGGCGAGCATGCCCAGGGTGAAGGCCAGGGGGTGGCCCAGCATCAGGCCCAGGAAAAGCATGAAGAACATGGTGATGGCTAAGGTTTCCGGGCTCATATCTTCTCCCCCTTCAGCTGGTACCATTCTCTGATGAAGTTCGCGAACCCCTGGATGAAGAGCAGGCCGAGTGAAACCGGGATCACGGTCTTATACGGATAAAGCGGCGGCTTCCAGGCACTCCAGCTATGCTCCCATTGCGTCCAGGACTTGGCCGCATACTCCGCCCCGGCCCAGAACATGGCGCCGACGAAGGGCACGAAGACGAGCCAGAAGGTGACCAGCCGCAGGATGAGCTGGATCTTCTGGGGCAGCTGCAGGGTGATGATGTCGATCCTCACGTGCTTGTCGTAGAGCATCGTCACCCCCATCGCCATCATGTAGTGGAAGCCGTACAGGTAGACGGTCATCTCGAAGGCCCAGACCGTCGGGAGGTTGAAGAGTTTCCGCATGAACACTTCGTAACACACCACGAACACGAGAGGGATCAGCAGGTAGGATGTATAGCGGCCGACGAACTGGTTGACGGCGTCGACCGCGCGAACGAATTTTTTCAGCATGGACCGTTCCTTTCCTTCAGCAGCAGAGACAAGTGCCCCGCGGGTGCAAGCCGCCGCGGGGCACAGACGTCTGCACTACTGGGCCAGTTTGCCGTTCATGACCTCCGCCTTGGGCCAGGGAGCCAGGCGACCGCGCAGGTCGCGCCACTGGGCGAAGTCTTGCTTGAACTTCTCCTGGGAGTCCAGCACCTTCTTCACGTCCGGGTTCTTGGATGCCAGGTCGTCGAGGTAGGCGAACGAGGTCTTGGCGAATTCGACGATGGTCTTGTCATCCATCTTCACGAACTCGGTGGTCTTCATCATGATCTTCAGGGCCTCGATGTTGAGGTTTTCCTGCCAGGCATTGGACCACAGCTGGGTTTCCTTGGCAGCGGTTTCGACGATGATTTTCAAGTCCTCGGGCAGTTCGTCCCACTTCTTCTTGTTGAAGACCACGTCGAACTGGCAGGAAGGCTGGTGCACTCCGGGCATGATGGCATACTTGGTGATTTCATGGAACCCGGAAGGGATGTTGGCGGCCGGCGAGCTGAATTCGCAGGCGTCGATGACGCCGCGCTCGAGCGCGAGGTAAATCTCAGGCCCGGGCAGCGGGGTGACGGAAACTCCCATCTTGGTCAGGATGTCCATGTACCAGCCCACGGTGCGCACTTTCATGCCTTTGAAGTCCTCGAGCTTGGTGGCGCGCTTGTTGGAGTGCATGCCGATCTCCATTCCCACGTTGCCGCAGAAGAAGGGCACCATGCCGTAACGGCCGTAGAGCTCATCGAACATCTCTTTTCCGCCGCGCTCGTAGTACCATATGTTGTAGCCCTCGTTGTCGAGCCCGAAGGGCACGGAGGCGTACGCCACGAAAGCCTCGTTCTTACCCTTCCAGTAGCCGGGCCAGGAGTGGAACGCGTCCAGCGTGCCCTTGGAGGTGGCCTCGAAGATTTCCATGGCCGGGACGATGGCACCGGTGGGGAAAACCTTTATGTTCAATCGACCGCCGGAGCAGGCGCGGACCGTGTCCGCAAAGTGCTGCACCATGTCGTGGAAGTTCAGCCCGCCCCACGGGTCGCTCATCCGCCAGTTGAAGGTCTTGTTGGAGGTTTCGAATTTTTTCTTGGACCACTCCTGGATGCGCTTATCTTCGCCGAATTTTTCAATTTTCTGTTTCTGCTGGGCGAAGGAATCGGAAGGCGCCGTGGCGATGAAGGCCACGGCCGCGAAAGCGATCAGAACTGCCAATGCGAGTTTTCTCATCTCATTTCCTCCTATCTCTGATTTAAAGGTCGACACACAGGTTGCGGTTTCCGAGCTGGGAAACCCTGAATCTGCTATCACCTCCTTCCGCGCAGACGGGCGGACCTGCACCGCCCGGTGTTTAAAAATTGAGCTCGTGAGGTTTTTTCTTGAGGAAATATTTCCCGGTTGGCGTCCGGTTCAGAATCCC
>JBLMXM010000161.1:0-9342 GCA_050257775.1 Hyphomicrobiales bacterium | reverse complement strand
GTGAACACGAGCCCGCCGAGCGCAGCCAGCTCCAGGAACTGCGGCCACAGGATGGCAAACCCCGTGCCCTTGAGGAAAACGCCCCGGATGATGATCAGAAAATGGCTCAGGGGATTCAGATGGGTGAGCCCCTGCACCACTGTGGGCATGTTGGCGATCGGGAAAACGAAGCCGCTCAGCATGAAGAACGGCAAAATGAAAAAAAAGTTGGTCATCATGGCCTGCTGCTGGGTCCGGGAAACAGTGGAGATCAGCAGCCCGATACCGAGAGTGCTCAGCAGGAAGAGGGAGCTCGCGGCCAGCAGCAGGAAGGCGCTGCCGACCATGGGGATCCGGAACCACAGCCGGGCAAAAAGGATTACCATCACCATCTGAGCCTGGGCGATGAGGATGAATGGGATGGTCTTGCCGAGAATGAACTCGGTGGGTTTGAGTGGCGTCACGATCAGCTGCTCCATGGTCCCGGCTTCTTTCTCTCGGACTACGGCCATTGAGGTGAAGAGCAGGGAGAGCAGCATGACCAGGAAGGCAACGATCCCCGGCACGTAGTAATATTGGCTGTCCAGGTTGGGATTGTACCAGGTACGCACTCGGCCGTCGATTTCGCCGAAATCGATGCGCCGACGGTTAAGCTCCCGCAGCAGCTGCGAGTTGAACGCATCCACGACGTTGACGCTGTATGCGATTCGCACCGCCGCCATATTGCTCATACTGCCATCGGCCAGGAGTTGGATCTCCGCCGTTTCGCCTTTGCGGATGCGCTTACTAAAATCGTATGGGATCTGCAGGCCGACGTCGACCTCGCGCCGCAGCATCATCCGTTCCAACTCCTTCGGATCCTGAAGTACATGGGTGATCCGGAACGTGGGGTTGCCGTCGAAGGCGTCGATGAGCCGCCGGCTGTCCGGGGTGCGCGACTGGTCGATCAAGGCCATGCGGATGTCGCGCACGTCGGTGGTGACCACGTAGCCGAAGAGAATCATCTGGATCAGGGGTGCCCCGACGATCATGGGTCTGTTTTTCCGGTCCCGGAACACCTGGATGAATTCTTTGCGTACCAGCTCGCGCACGCGCCGCCAGTTCATGTCAAAGCCCTTCTTTCCGGAGCGCCCGGATGTTGAGTGCTCCCAGCCCGGATGCCATCAGCACCAGCACCAGAAAGCTCGGCCAGAGCTGGAGCAACGAGAGGTCCCGGAGGTATAGCCCATTCAAGATGTCGATGTAATAGGTGGCCGGAACGAGCTTCGAGACCGCCTGGAGCACCACCGGCATGTTCTGCTGGGGAAAAACGAAGTCCGACAGCAGCAGCGAGGGCAGGTAAGTCGCCAGCACGGCTAGCTGGTTGGCCACGAGCTGGGACTTGGTCTTGACCGAGATCAGCAGCCCGATGCTCAGTGCCACCAGGATGTAAATGGTCGAAGCGAGGATCATCAGCCAGAAGCTCGCCTTCATGACCACGTCGAAGAGGACCTGGCCCATGAGAATCGAAACCAGGACATCAATCAGCGTAATGAAAAAATAGGGGATGGCCTTACCCAGGAAAAACTCCCCGGCCCGCACAGGCAGGGCGAGGATGGTTTCCATGGTGCCGTTCTCGTACTCGCGGGCGACTACCATGGAAGTCAGCAGCGCCCCCACGATCATGATAATAACGGCGATGATGCCGGGGACGATGAAGTTGCGGCTCTCCAAATCCTCGTTGAACCAGACCCGAATGCGGGCTTCGACGGGCGGCCGGATCCGCTCCCGGCCCTGGCGGTTCAGGAAGTCCAGGAGATTCTTCTCATTGGCCTGAGCGATGAAAGTCGTAATATAGGCGCGGGTGTTGCCGGCGCTGTTGGGGTCGCTGCCGTCGATTACGACCTGCAGGGGGCTGGTGCGGTCCGCCTTGAGGTCCTCGCTCCAGCGGGGCGGGATGACGATGCCGAGAATGACCCGATTGCGGTCGATCAGCTCCGTGAGCGCAGCGGTGGAAGGCGGGTAGGCGACGATGTCGAAATAGACCGATGCGTCCAAATTCCGGATCAAATCCCGGCTCTCCGGCGTCCGGTCGTGGTCGACCACCGCCGTGGAGATATGCTCTACATCTAGGCTGAGGGCGTAGCCGAACAGCAGGATCAGCAGCAGCGGGATAATGAAGGCCAGGTAGAGGCTGCGAAAGTCCCGGATGAGATGGTAGTATTCCTTTCGGGCGATGGCCTGGATCTTGCGTGGATTCATGGCGCCTCCCGCTTCATCAGGGCCACGAACGCATCGCCCAGGTCTGCCTCCGGCCGGTCCGGCAGCACCTCGGCGACGATTCTCGCCGGAGGTCCGCTCGCCACGATCCGGCCCGCGTTGATCATGACCACCTGGGTGCAGTGCCGGGCCTCGTCCATGTAATGGGTGGTGACGAAGACCGTGACCCCTTCGGCTGCGAGTCGGCGAATGAATTCCCAGAAATTCCGCCGCGTGATAGGGTCGACCCCCGAGGTGGGTTCGTCCAGGAAGAGCAACTTCGGTCGGTGCAGCAGCGCGCAGCCCAGGGCCAGGCGCTGGCGCCAACCCGGCGGAAGCTCACGGGTCAGCCGGTCGCGCACCGCGGACAGCCGCGTCATCTCAAAAACCCACTCGATGCGCTCCGGCCATTCGCCAGGGGGGACGTTGTAGATGCCGAGGTAGAAGCGGATGTTTTCAAACGGTGTCAGGTCGGGGTAGAGCGAAAACTTCTGGGACATATAGCCGATGGATTGCTTGATGCGCTCGGGTTCGCTGAAGAGGTCGAAACCGGCCACGCGGCCGGCGCCGCTCGTGGGTGCGATGATTCCGCAGAGCATCCGGATGGTCGTGGATTTGCCGGCGCCGTTCGGCCCGAGAAAACCGAAAATCTCCCCGGTTTGCACAGAGAAGCTGATACGGTCTACGGCCGTAAACCGGCCGAAGCGTTTCACGAGATCGGTCACGACTACGACGTCAGTGCCCAAAGGAATCCTCCGTCAGCGCCGCATCCACCTTTTGGATGCGGTGGATCATGGCTTCCTCCAGGTTTGGGAACCCCGCCCGGACCTCGGCCGGGACATCATCCGCGAGGATCCGGGCCTTGTGCATCAGCAGCAGGCGGTCGCAGCGTTCGCCTTCATCGAGATAGGCGGTCGACACCAGGATAGTCATGCCGGCCTGCCTCATGTCCGCCAGAATCTGCCAGAATTCCTGCCGTGAGACGGGGTCTACGCCGTTGGTGGGCTCGTCGAGAATGAGCACCCGGGGCTCGTGCACCAGCACGCACGCGAGGCCCAGCTTCTGTTTCATGCCGCCGGATAGATCTCCGGCCCTGCGGTCCAGGAAGGGCAGCAGGTTGGAAAAGCCCAGATAACGCTCGCGGCGTCTTTCTCGCTCGGCGCCGGTGATGCCGTAGATATCCATGAAAAAATCCAGGTTTTCAGCCACGCTGAGGTCCTGGTAGAGCCCGAAACGCTGCGGCATGTAGCCGATCAGCTCCTTGACGTCGGCGCGCTGGGCGACCACGTCAAGGCCCGCCACCGCGATGGTGCCGGAGCTGGGAGACAGCATGGTGGCGATCATGCGCAGCAGCGTGGTTTTGCCGGCGCCGTCGGAGCCCACCAGGCCGACGAGGCCGCCTGCGGGCAGGCGGAAGGACACATCGGAGACTGCCGTAAGGGAACCGAACCGCCGGGTGGCCCCCGACGAGATGATCATGGCGGGGCTGATGGCTTCATCCCGGCGGCGGTCAGCGGAACCAGGCATCGGCGGGCATTCCGGACTTGAGCTCGTGGTTCGGGTTCTGGACGGAAACCTTCACCAGGTAGACGAGTTTCACCCGCTCCTTGCGGGTCTGGATGATCTTGGGCGTGAATTCGGCCTGAGGCGAGATGTAGGCGACCTGGCCAGTGTAACTCTTGTTGGGGAAGGTGTCGATCTTTACCTCGACCGGCTGGCCGGGCCGGATTCGGCCGATCTCGGTTTCCTCCACGAACACCTTCAAGTCCACCTTGGAGAGGTCGGAAATGGACAGCACTTCCTGGTTGGGTGAGACGACCTCTCCCGGCTCCACGTTGCGGCTGAGGATGATGCCCGCGTAAGGGGCCTTGAGCTCGGTGTGCCCGAGCTGAATCTCGGCTACGTTCAGCGCGGCCTGCGCCGCAGCCACCTGGGCCCGCGCCGCTGCCACGTCCTGTTCGGCTGCCTCGATTTTCTTGAGGTTGCTCTGGGCCAGCCGCAGGGCCGCCTGCCCCTCGGCCAGACGCGAGCGGGCGGTGTCGATCTCCTCGCGGCGCGAGCCTTCCCTGGCCAGTTTGTAGGCCTCCACCGTACGCTGGTACTCCTTGAGGGCGGTCTCGAACTGCATGTTGAAGGTGTCACGGGCCTTCTCGGCCACGACCCCTTTCTGGAAGAGATCGTCGTAGCGCTGTTTGTCTTTGCGCGCGTTGTCCAGCACCACCTGGCTGGCCTCGACCGCCAGCCGAGCCCGTTCGATTTCCTCAGAACGCAGGCCGGTTTCCGCCTCCGTCAGCTGGGCTTGCAGCGCCTTCACGGCCGCCGCCGCGCGATCGACCTCGGCCGGCAGCACCTTGCGGTTCACTTCCAGCACGGTCTCAAGCTGCCGCATGTTCTGCTCGGCGCGCTGCAGGTTCGCCTGAGCCTGATCCCGCAGCGCCGTGAACTCGCGCCGGTCGAGGACGGCGAGCACCTCTCCCTTGGCCGCCGACCGGCCTTCGTCGGTCAGAACCTCCTGCACCCGACCGCTCACTTGGAAGGCCAGGTTGGACTGGATCGCCTCGATCGTGCCGGAATAGTAAAGCTCGGCTCCCCTCCGGTTGTACTGTCCCCAGAACACCAGAACGCCCACGCCCAGCAGCAGCGCCAGAAACCCGGCCAGAACCGTCCGCTTCCGCTTCACTGCCCCACCTCCCCAAGTGAAGTAAACATTAAATCAAATTTCATATGGGGATTCAAGCGGCGTTCGTCGGATTTTGCTGGGTAAGTCAAAGACCGCCCGTGTAACGGGGGGCCTGAATTTTCGGCCTTTAGCCGAACAGACAAAAAGCACGCCGGTGCTTTGAAGGTGCACTGGCTCCGCGTGCGTAACACGCGGTTTGTAAGGCAAGCAATCAGCCTCCGCGCAGGAACCTGTCGATCTCTGCCCTGAGGATTCTCCACCCCCGGCCGATTCTTTGAGCTCGGATTCTTCCGTCCGTGATGAGTTTTATCAAGGTGGGCCGTGAGATACAGATGTAGTGGCAGGCCTCGTAGGCGGTCAAGACCGCTTCAGGGCCATACGCGTGGACTTCGTCCATATGCCGCCGGCCATGATTGCTGCGGCGTTCGCTGCAGCGGCGTTCCGAGGGCGTACCGCGGTCGGCTGGTCGGCTTTTCAGGTGGGCCTGCTCGTTCTTGGACGGCATAGGTTCCTCTAAGAGCACCTTGTGTTCTTATTCAACATCAACATCTCCTGAGGAGGCCGCTGCTAAGGGAAGATTTGAGCCTTCTCATGCGTCCAGAGACGCACTCATTTTGAACCTTGGTCACTGCCGCAGCAAGCGCAAGATCCTATACCACAAATTGAACGAAGGATACAGACGTTATGGACCGAACGGATGAACCGCCGGAGGGGCACCACACGGTCATCGGATATCCGGTGAATTCTTGAGGCAGCCGAGGTCTCACCGCTTCGCCCCCGCGGCCTCCATCAGCGCCGTCACCAACTCGCGACAGAAGACCGGGATGTCGGCCACGACCCGGCCCCATACGAGATGGGCCTCTCGGAACGCGGGCGCATCCACCCACGTGGCACCCGCATTGACCAGGTCATCCTTGATGCCTTGCGAGCCGGTGGCCCGGCGGCCTCGCACGATCCCTGCCGAAATCGCCACCAGCCCGCCATGACAAATAACCCCCAGGATCTTGCCCGCCGCGTCCATTTCCCGGATCAAGTTGGTGACCACCGCGTAGCGGCGTAACTTGTCCGGCGCCCAACCGCCGGGAACGACCGCCGCGAACACATCACGGCTCTGAAGCGATTCGATGCGTGCGGCCGGTACGATTTCGAGTCCATTCTTGCCGCGGATGGGCTTGAGATCCATCGCGGCCGCGAAGACGTCCGCGCCCTCCTCTTGAAGGCGCATGAAGGGGACGTAAAATTCGAGGTCTTCGACCCCTTCGGCGACCAGGATCGCGATGCGCTTGCCGGTAAGCCGCATGGGAGCCTCCTTTCAATACAAAAACGTTGCACCTTCCGCCCTGCCGAGCTAACAAGAAACTCAGCGAAGGATGCTGGCTGATTTATTCTCGAGAACATAATGCTCTGCGTTAGATTTTCAATTACCTCTGGATCCGAGGGAAAATAGGCCTTGAGTCATGGAATCGCCTCCCCCGAATAATCTCAGACGTCGCGCCGAGATGCTGAATTCGACCCGCAGCTTCTTCCGAGAACACGGATTTCTGGAGGTCGAAACCCCTATCCGCCTCCCGGTGCCCATTCCGGAAGCGCACATCGACCTCATTGTCTCGGAGGATAGGGTGCTGCAGCCTTCGCCGGAGATCTGCATGAAGCGGATGCTGGCTGCAGGCCATGAAAAGATATTCCAGGTCTGCAAGTGCTTCCGCAAGGCCGAACGGGGTCGACGGCATTTGCCCGAGATGACCCTGCTGGAGTGGTATGCCGTCGGAGAGGACTACACCGACCTAATGGCGGACACCGAGCAGCTGATTCTGCACATTGCTGCGGGACTCGGCACGGCCGGACTCATTTCGTATCAGCGGCAGCCGATCGATCTGACGCCGCCCTGGGAAAGGCTGACCGTGGCCGAGGCATTTGACCGCTGGGGAGCGCTCCCTGTGGCGGAGTCACTTGCTCAGGGGCGTTTCGACGAAATCATGGCTCTGGAGATCGAGCCGCACCTCGGCAAAGCCCGTCCGGTTTTCCTGACGGACTATCCGGCCGAGAAGGCGTCTCTGGCGCGGCTCAAGCCGGCCGATCCCGGAGTCGCCGAACGCTTCGAGCTTTATATCGGCGGGCTTGAACTATGCAACGGCTTCAGCGAGCTGAACGATCCGGCTGAACAGCGCCGGCGGTTCGAAACGGAGCAGGGGACACTGCAGGCGACCGGCAAACGGATCTATCCGCTCCCGGAAAAGTTTCTCGACGCGCTCACGCGCATGCCGTCCTGCGCCGGAAACGCCCTCGGCATCGACCGGCTGGCCATGCTGTTCTGCGATGCCGGGTCCATCGACGAAGTCGTTGCCTTCACGGAAGAAGAGCTTTAGATCGGCAACCAAGGAGGCTGAGACGGCGATAGGAGGCGGCATGCCTGCCGTATTTACTTGTGCAGCGACATGTGATACCAGCTAGACAGATTCGCCCCTTCCGCAGATGAATTTTAACACGTCAAGGAAATCTCCATGGAATTCTTCAAGATCCGCTTCGGCAACGACCTGGACGAGTTGACCGCGAAGTTCGAAAAAACCCTCGAAGACATGCTTGGCACCATGGGCCCCTCCTTCATGCTTTCCGAACGCACCTGGCGGCCGCCGATGGACATGTACGAAACCCGCGCGGAAGTCGTCATTCTGGCGGAGATCGGCGGCGTCGACAAGGAGGACCTCGAGGTCGAGATCAGCAGCAAAGCGGTCCGGATCCAGGGCAAACGACTGGCGCCCTCTTGCAGCCCGGACTGCACTTACCGGCTGGCCGAGATCCAGTATGGCCGGTTTGAGCGCATTCTCTTTCTGCCGAGCCCCATCGATCCGGAAAAAGTGACGGCGGCTTCCAAAAACGGCTTCCTCGAAATCCGGCTGGCCAAGCGGCCCGCCGATCAGGCCTATAAAGTCCCCATATCTCAAGAATGAGTCTGCTGCGCGCGATGACGCCCCCCGGGCTGGCACCCGCATCAAGCCGCCATAAAGCTTTCGATACGATCAAGTCACGCTGTGCTGATAAGGTGTGGAGGTAGACATGAGCGAAGAAAAACAACCTGAAGCCGGACACTCCCCCACCCTGCCGGCCGTCCTGCCCATCCTGCCGGTGGTCGATTCCGTGCTCTTCCCCAAGATGGTGACGCCTCTGCTGGTGATGCAGCCGGACTCGGTCCAGCTGATCGACGAGGCCATGTCGCGAGACCGAATGATCGGCATGGTATTCGCCAAGCCGGACCCGGCCCAGGAGGGGCCGCCCAAGCCGGAAAGCTACGCCACCATCGGCACCAGCGCCATGATCCTGAAGATGGCCAAGACGCCCGAGAACCGCACCCAGCTGCTGGTGCAGGGCCTGGGGCGGTTCCGGATCAAGACACTCGCGCAGGCCGACGGCAAGGCGTTTTATCAGGCCGATGTCGAGCATCTGGCCGAAGAGGCCCGGCAGGACACCGAAATCGAAGCCCTCATGACCAACCTGGTGAACCTGTTCGCCCGCGTGGTGCAGGCCTCCCCGACTCTGCCGGCCGAAGTCGTCTACATGGCCCAATCCATCAAGGAGCCCGGCACCCTGGCGGATATGATCGCCTCTTCGCTGAACGCCACGGCGGAGGAAAAGATGAAGGTGCTCGAAACTTTGACCGTGGGCGACCGGCTGAAGGAGGTCACGCGCATCGTCAACAAGCAGATCGAGATCCTCGAGCTGGGCAAGAAGATCCAGGACCAGGTCAAGGAGGACATGGACAAGAAGCAGCGCGAGTACTACCTGCGCGAGCAGCTCAAGGCCATCAAGGCCGAACTGGGCGAGAAGGACGAGGCCACGGTCGAAGTCGAGGAATACCGGGCCAAGGTGAAGGACGCCGACCTGCCGCCGGAGGCGGCCAAGGAAGCCGAGCGGGAGCTGGAGCGGCTGCAGCGCATGCACCCGTCCTCGGCGGAGTACACCGTGTCGACCACCTTTCTCGACTGGCTGACCGCCCTGCCCTGGCACAAGACGACCGAAGACAACCTGGACATCAAGAAGGCCCGCAAGGTCTTGGACGACGACCACTACGGCCTCGAGAAGCCCAAACGCCGCATCATCGAGTACCTCGCGGTGCGCAAGCTCAAGCCCGACTCCAAGGGGCCGATTCTGTGCTTTGTCGGGCCCCCCGGAACGGGCAAGACCTCGCTGGGCCAGTCCATCGCGCGCGCCCTCGGACGCAAATTCTACCGCATGTCCCTGGGCGGCGTGCGGGACGAGGCCGAAATCCGCGGCCACCGCCGCACCTATGTGGGGGCCCTGCCGGGCCGCGTGATCCAAGGCATCCGCCGGGCGGAGTCCCACAACCCGGTCTTCATGCTCGACGAGATCGACAAACTCGGCGCCGATTTCCGAGGCGATCCCTCCTCGGCGCTGCTGGAGGTTCTCGACCCCGAGCAAAACCACTCTTT
>JBLMXM010000160.1:0-11435 GCA_050257775.1 Hyphomicrobiales bacterium | reverse complement strand
GTATAAATCCGTCAGATGATGTGAACCTTTCCGGTACATTACATTTTTGAAAGGATGAAAATAGAAAGGCCGATTAGGACATGTGTGCAGGATGAAGGGTTCGCCGCCTTACTGCCGCGAACCGGTTGAGAAGGCAGAGGTTCTTATCTGAACCGCCGTTTCATGAAGATAAACAAAAACCCTGGGTCACAGAGCCCGGCAAGAACACTCTGAATATGGACCCCCTGCCCGAACTGCTTTCCACCTCGATGCGTCCCTGGTGAGCGCGAACCACTGCCTGAACCATGCTCAACCCCAGGCCGAGTCCGCGATGCGAGCGGCTTTTTTCACCGCGGAAGAGGCGGTCAAAAATCTTGGAGAGGTCTTCCGCCGGGATGCCTATCCCGCTGTCCTTGACCCGTATCATCACACCAGCGTCTGCAGGCGAAGCGTCGACGTCTATCCGGCCACCCGTAGGTGTGAATTTGATGGCATTGTCCAGCAAATTGGCCAGAACCTGCCGGATGCGGCTTGAGTCCATCCAGCAATGAAGCTTATCCGGAAGCGAAATGGCCACGGTTACCCCCTTGTCTTCCGCCACGTACTGGTAGAGTTCAACCACTTCTTTAATCAACAGCACGATATCGGAATCCTCGCGTTTCAGGTTCATAATTCCTTTTTCAGCCTCAGAGATATCCATGAGAGTGTCCAGCGCAGTGAGAATCCGTTCCGACTCTTCAGCGCTGTCCATGAGAGCTTCGCGCAGGCATTCCTCCCCGGCTTCCGATTGAAGCGCCGTCTCGATGACACCCCTGAGCCGGGTCATCGGCGTACGGAGATCATGAGCGACGTTGTCCAGTGCCTCGCGCATGCCCGTGATCAGGGTCTCGATCCGGCTGAGCATTCGATTGAAAAGCTGGACCAGCTCATCGAGTTCGTCATCCGTTTGGCTGGAAGGCACGCGCGCATCCATTTTTCCATCATCGATGCAGCGAACCGTGTGGATCAGGTCTCGAATGGGCCGCAGAGCTCTGAAGGCCAGAAACAAGCCTCCTGCGATGCCGATCAGGATGATCGGAATCAAGATTCCCGCAAAAATGGTTGTAATACTCTCCAGGAGCTTCTTTAACTTCTCCGGGCGTTTGCCGACCTGCAAAATCGAGCCGTCGGCAAGCCGACGGCTGAAAATTTCAAACACATTACCGCCGTACCTCGGCAGCGAAGACTGCCATTGCTCTCCGGAAGCCGGAGCGGGCGTGTCTTCGAGCTTTTTCAACTCCAGGGCTTTCCATTGATGGGGAATGATTGCCAAGAGAGTCCGGTTGAGGGGATCGGACAGGCGTATGAAGAGGCCGGAATCCAAATTGCTCTCCTCCTCCAAGCGAATGCCGTTAATGAGCGCTTGTAGACCTTCGGTACGCTCCTTTAGAACATACTCGTCGATCTTTGCTTGGATAATTTGATGATCATACTCCCGAACCGTCGAAGCAACCCAGAATAATGCCAAAGCGAAGAGAATGGTCGAACTGAAGATGAAGAGGGCCGAATACCAGAGCGTCAGGCGAAATCCGAGGGTTTTGGTGATCCTCCTAAGAGCTCTTGATAACATATCCGACTCCTCGGATGGTCTGGATTAATTTTTGATGAAAATCCCGGTCGACCTTGTTTCGCAGGCGGCAAACCAGCACATCCACCACATTGGTCTGCGGGTCAAAATGATAGTTCCAGATATGCTCCATGATCATGGTCTTGGAGATCACGCGGCCGGGTTGGCGCATGAGGTATTCAAGCAGGCTGAATTCCCGGGGCTGGAGCTCGATTTTCCGTCCGGATCGAAAGACCTCTCTCTTGATAAGATCCACGGTGAGATCGCCGGCCGTCAGGCTGGTAGGCTCGGTGGTATGGGTGGATCGCCGAATCAGAGCCTGGACTCGCGCCAGCAGCTCAGCGAAGATGAACGGTTTGACCAGGTAATCATCGCTTCCGGTCTGCAGACCTTTAATCCGATCTTCGACGGAATGCTTAGCACTGAGTATTATTATAGGTGTGGAAATATTGGTTTTTCTCATTTCGGCGATGAGCGATAGGCCATCGAGAACCGGCAGCATGAGATCAATAATGGCGGCATCGTATGGTTCGGTTTGAACGAGAAACAGCCCATCTTCGCCATTGCTGGCATGGTCGACAGCAAAGCCCGACTGCTCTAAGCCTTTAATAACGAAAGAGGCTATTTTAACATCATCTTCAACAACCAGGATGCGCATGGTGATATCCTTTCGCCGGACGTCCCAATGGCCTGCGGCGTTGAAGCTGCCCGGCCATCGTCAACTCGCCGCGATCGGGTCACAGGAGAATGGAAGCTTCCTGGTACCACCATCGTGATGGAAAAACCGTTTCACCTTGTATGACACTAATCCCTGGCACCGGAGCGTCGGTCGATCTCTGGCCGCCTGCACGTTCGGCTCACCTCCCGTGTCCACAGCCTTTTCAGTCTACCTGTCAACCAGCCCCGCCTCTATCATTGTTTTCTTTGCACATTCCGGACAATAGCTGTGCGAAAACTGAGTATTGGAATGCTCTCCGATGTAAACCTCCAGTTGCTGCCAAACGCCGTTCTGATTGCGGATCTTCTTGCACTGGGCGCAAATGGGCAAAAAGGTTTCAAGAACCTTAATCTGCGAGAGTGATCTGCGCAAAGATTCCGCAGTCTCACGCTCGGTATCGAGCAATTGCTTTATTTTGGATACGCACCACCCCATCGCAAGCAACGCCACGAGGCGGACCATAATGTCCCAGACGACATAGAAGCTGGAACTGTACACATGGCCCGTCAAGACATCCGCTCCGAACCAGACGCCATCAGAAAAAATGGCGAGCGACACTGCCGCCATGAAGCCGAGAAACCAAGCACCTGTCGATACCGGCAGAAAATAGAACACAAAAAAATTGAGCTCGTCCCCCGTCAGCCAATCGACCGCCCCCAGGACAACCACTATAAGAACAGTTGTTGCGCCCCACGCCAACTGAGACATTTCTTTCTTCATTGCGCCTTTCCTTTGCCCCGGTATCCATTTATCTTCTTTGGCCGGCCGATCTACCCGATCTGGTGGTTTCGAGATCTTTTACAAATTGCCTCGCAAACGCATCTGGCACCCGCGGGCCCGCCACAAGTGAATGACAAACCTTGAAAAATGCTCACGCGCCTGTAGAACCGCGCTTTCTCATCGGCGTGGGCCTTGCCCTCGGGCGGGGCCGGTTATTTTTGAGATGGTCTCCAGGCCCAGCCAACTGCCCTTACCCTGCATTTTAAATGGCTCACATCTAATATGCAACGCGATTAAACCAGCATTACCATACTCGTTAGCAGGTCGGTCGGTCAATGCTCGGCCGACCGCCTCGAAAAAGCCCGGAAGGGTATGTGTTGAAGCGGCTCTGGGCGTGTGCGGGTTTTTCCGCCGGCTTGCCATTTGCGCTGGAATCCGTGCTGATTTTGAATTATAAAGTCGCGTCGCTGATCTTCATCCGGGAGAAATCTGAAGCTAGGTTGATATATTTTGGGCATGCATTACCATGCAGCCGGGAGCAGGCCTTGAGGTTATGCCTGCAGCAACCCATAGTCCAGCTGCTATGCGACGATAATTCTTTTGGCGATTCGGCGAGTATGAATGATGGATGAGAGGACGGCAACTGATCTCAAGCGGGGGGACGCAGCGGTCGTTTCTGCCGCTGCAGAGGTGCTCTCCGGGGAAACACGCCGCACCGGACTTGCCCGTCTGTGGCCTTTTCTCGGACCGGCTTTCATCGCCTCCGTCGCTTATGTGGACCCGGGGAATTTCGCTACCAACATCCAGGGCGGAGCGAAGTTCGGCTACACCTTGCTGTGGGTGGTGGTCTGCAGCAACCTCATGGCCATGCTGATCCAATCGCTGTCCGCGAAGCTCGGCATCGCCACCGGTCTCAACCTGGCGGAAGTATGCCGGCAGCAGTTCCCCCGCTCGCTGGTGTGGCTGATGTGGGCGCTGATGGAAGGGGTGGCCATGGCCACCGACCTTGCGGAATTTCTCGGCGCAGCGCTGGGATTCAACCTTCTCCTCGGTATCCCGCTCTGGGCCGCTGGTTTGATCACGGCAGCCGTCACGTTCCTGATTCTCGGTTTGCAGGTGCGAGGCTTCCGGCCGCTGGAAGCAGTGATCAGCGCGATGGTGGGGGTGATCGTTCTCTGCTACGTAATCGAGACCATCCTGGACAAGCCGGATTGGGGTGATTTGCTGTTTCACGCCGTGGTGCCGAGTTTTTCGGGACCGGAAAGCGTCCTCTTGTCAGCCGGGATCCTCGGGGCCACGGTGATGCCCCACGTGATTTTCCTGCATTCTTCCCTGACTCAGGACCGCATCGTGGTGGCCACCTCGGTCATGCGCCGCCGGCTCTTTCGTTTCGAATTGGTGGATGTGGTCGTGGCCATGGGCGTGGCCGGTTTCGTGAACGCGGCCATGCTGATCATGGCGGCCGCAACCTTCAACCGCCACGGATTGGGACACATTGCCACGATCGAGGAGGCTCACATAACGCTCGAACCCTTGCTTGGTTCTGCTGCCCGCTGGATCTTCGCCATCTCCCTGCTGGTTTCGGGTCTTTCCTCATCGGCGGTCGGAACCATGTCGGGTCAAGTGATCATGCAGGGATTTCTGAAGCGCTACATTCCGCTGTGGCTGCGGAGAGTGATCACCATGCTGCCGTCGCTGGTGGTCATCTTCATCGGGCTAGACCCAACCCGGACACTGGTCATCAGCCAAGTGGTTCTGAGCTTCGGCCTGCCCTTCGCGGTCATCCCGCTGGTGCTCTTTTGCCAGCGGAGCGATTTGATGGGAGACCTCGTCAATCGTCGCATCACCACTCTGGCGGCTTGGGTGGTGGCGGGATTGATCGTAGCTTTGAACCTTTATCTGCTCTATCAAACCCTGTGGGGGGGTGACTGATGTTCCGGCACATAATATTGCCTCTGGATGGCTCTGCGCTGGCGGAATCGGTCTTGCCGGCTGCCGTTTATCTGACGCGGGTCTTCGACGCCAAGATCACTCTGGTCCACATCGTGGAAAAGGGCAGCAGCGCAACCGTGCACGGGGAACGCCACTTAACGCGACCCGAAGAGGCGAAGCAGTATCTGCTGGAGGTCCGCCAGAAAGCCTTCCCTCCGGAGGCGGCGGTATTGATCCATGTCCACGAATCGGTCGTGGAGGATGTGGCCCGTAGCATCGTCGACCATGAGGACGAGCTGACTCCCGATCTCATTGTGATGTGCAGCCACGGAAGAGGGGGGCTGAGGGACCTGCTCTTCGGAAGCATCGCTCAACAGGTGATCAGCTCCGGACGGGTGCCCGTTCTGCTTGTCCGCCCTGAGGGGACCACGTGCAAGCACGGTTTTGACTGCCGAACCCTTCTCGCACCGACCGACGGCCGCGCCGATCATGAGATCGGCTTGGTGGCCGCAGCCGACTTGGCCCGGGCCACCGGAGCCCGTCTGCAGTTGATTGCCGTGGCACCGACCGTGGGAACCCTCGCGGGCCGGGATGCCGCCGCCGGCCGATATATGCCCGGGACGACCCATGCCATGCTGGACATACAGGAGGACGAGCTTCGAACTTACCTCGGAAAAATGCTGCGGCGTTTCGAGTCCCAAGGGATTGGCGTGAGCGCCATTGTCAGCCGCGGCGATCCGGCGGGGGTGATCGCCGAGAATGCTGATGCCGCCGACATCGATCTGATTATATTTGCCACTCACGGCAAGGCCGGCACCAAGGCGTTCTGGTCCCACAGCGTAGGGGCGAGAGTATTGGCCCAGACGTCGCGCCCGATTCTTCTGGTGCCTGTCTCCGCTGCGCTTTGATGCGACACCGCCCCCCTCCTCACGAGTGCGCCGATTATCCCTGCGCGTCTTCCCCCTCATCGTTCCCACGGAATCCGTGAGCGCCAGGGCCCGCCTTTTCAGTGAGTGGTGTGTCATGCAGACGCAAAAAAACCCCGCTTAATAGAGCGGGGTTTTTGCTGCAGGCGAGTCTCAGTTCCCGATCAGGGGGACTGATTCGGATGCGGAGATCTTATTCTTCCTTCAGCTTCTCCTGCAAATTTTCTCTGAGCAGCTCGCCGAAGGTGGTGGTGGTCGACTGACCCATGCTGCTCACGTACTCGCTGAGAATGCTCTGCTCCCGCTCCACCTCAAGTCGCTTGATGGACAGACCGATGCGCCGTTCGTCGCTGTTGATGGTCATGACCCTGGCAGTGATAACATCCCCCACGTTGAATTTGCCCACCGGGGTCTTGATCTTTTCCTTGCTGATTTCGGATACGTGCACCAGTCCCTCGATGCCCTCCTCGAGTTCAACGAAAATCCCGAAATCGGTCACGTTGGTGACGGTACCCGTGATCTCGGTGCCCACCCGGTAGCGCGTGCCCACGCTCTTCCAGGGGTCTTCCTGCAGTTGCTTAACGCCGAGCGAAAAACGTTCGTTGTCCTTTTCAATGTCAAGAACGATAGCTTGGACCACATCGCCTTTCTTGTAAAGCTCGGAGGGATGTTTGATGCGTTTGGTCCAGGAGATGTCGGAGATGTGGACCAGACCGTCGATGCCCTCATCGATGCCGATGAAGATCCCGAAATCGGTGATGTTCTTGATTTTACCCTCGATCGTGGTTCCGACCGGGTATTTCTCGGCAATGACATCCCAGGGGTTGGGAGCCACCTGTTTCATGCCGAGAGAGATCCGGCGGGCGTCGGGTTTGATGTCCAACACTACGGCATGGACCTCTTCGCCCACCGACACCACCTTGGATGGATGCCTGACCTTGCGGGTCCAGGACATCTCCGAGACATGGATCAGGCCCTCGATGCCCTCCTCCAACTCCACGAAGGCGCCGTAGTCGGTCAGACTGACCACGCGGCCGGTGACCCGCGAGCCGACCGGATAATTTTGAACCGCCCTGCTCCAGGGGTCCGCCGCAAGCTGCTTCATGCCCAGCGAAACGCGCTCTTTTTCCAGATCCAGGTTGAGAACCTTGACGTTGATTTGTTCGCCGATTTTAAACAGATCAGAGGGATGCTTGACTCGGCCCCAGGAAATATCGGTGATGTGCAGCAGGCCATCGACTCCCCCCAGATCCACAAAGACGCCGTATTCGGTGATGTTCTTGACGATACCTGCCAATACCTTGCCCTCGTGAATCGAGGACAGGGTGGCTGCGCGCTTGGTTTCGCGCTCCTTCTCCAGAAGGACCCGCCGCGACAGCACGATGTTGCTGCGCTTGCGGTTGTACTTGAGTATCTTGAAGTCAAAGGTCTTGCCGACCATGTCATCGAGGTTGCGGATGGGACGCAGGTCGGCTTGGGAGCCGGGCAGGAAGGCCGGGACTCCGATGTCTACCGAGAACCCGCCCTTGACGCGACTCGTGATGGCACCATGGATAGTGCCGTCCTCGTCATGGCACTTCTTGATATTTTCCCATACCTTGATATTGGCGGCCTTTTCCTTGGACAGGATGACGCGCTCGTCCTCGTCGTCCCACCACTCGACCATCACCTCCACCCGGTCCCCGACCTTGGCGGTGATCGTGCCGTCCTCCGCCCTGAATTCGTTGATGCGAATCTGTCCTTCGGATTTGTAGCCGATATCCACGAGCACCAGGTCCTTGTCAACTGCTGTGATGACCCCGGTGACCACCTCGCCCTCCTTGAACTGCCCGAAGCTGTCCTCGTACATGTTCATGGAGGGCTCGGCAGGTTCGCTGGCGTCCATGCCGGGCTCGCGCCCTTCAGCAGTATCGGCCGGCTGTTTGCGGATCATTTTGTCTTTTTCGATGTTGGTTGTGATGTTGACCATACACGCCTTTTCCCCCTTGGCCTGAGAATTGGGATCCCGCGAATGCTACAATAACCGATTATGTTTAGCAGATCGGCAGGAAAATGCAACGATAAAATGGCGACATACCTTTCAAGCGCGGTTTAGAACCTGTTGCACCCGCGCCAGCATCTGCGCGACCACCTGTTCGATGCTGAGATCGGAGGAATCAATCCGGATGGCGTCGTCAGCCGCCTTCAGGGGTGCCACGGAGCGGGTGCTGTCCTGGTCGTCTCGGTGCCGCATATCCCGCGCCACCTCCTCCAAGGAAGTCTCGGTTTTCGTCTGGATCTCGGCGAAACGCCGCTGCGCCCGAATCGGTTCGGCGGCACTCAGGAAAAATTTGACTTCGGCCCCGGGGAAGACCACGGTTCCCATGTCGCGCCCCTCGAAAACCGCCCCTTTCTGCCGGCCCAGGTTCCGCTGGACCTGGAGCAGGTAATCGCGCACCAGAGGCCGAGCGGAAATCGCTGACGCCAGCATGGAAATCTCAGGCGTTCGGATCACGTCGGTGATGTCCTCCCCGTCGACCAGGAGGCGCTGGCCTCCCTCAGCGGGCTTAAAATTCAGCTCGAGACCCTTAAGCAGACGGCCCAAGGCCACGTCGTCCCGCGGCGCGATCCCCCGCCGGTGGGCCGCGTAGGCCACGCCCCGGTACAGGGCGCCGGTATCGATGTAGCGGTAGCCCAGGCGCCCGGCGAGCTGCCGGCTGACGGTGGTCTTGCCGGCTCCGGCGGGGCCGTCGATGGTGATCAGAAGCTTGTGCATGCGGTCTTGGTCCTCCGGCTGGGAGTTCAGAAACACAAGTAGCGGTTCCTTGCAGATCCCGGATACGGAACGCGGGATGCGGGCAAAATTAAGTAAGGCGGGTTTCTTCCAACCGAGCTGGTATGCGGTATCCAGCATCCCGCGTCTGAGGTTCTTATAACGCCAGAGCCTCGCGCAGGGCCTTTATAAAGCGCCGGTTTTCCTCCGGCTGCCCGGCATTCACCCGGATGCGATCCGGATAACCGTAGCTGGTCAGCGGCCGGACGATGACCCCCCGGTCGAGGAGTCCCTCGAAAACCCGGCCCGCGTCTCCGGGGACTTGAAACATGAGAAAGTTCGACTGGGTCGGGAGGCACGCCAGCCCAAGTCCCGTCAGCGCTCCGTGGAGGTAATCCACCCCCTCGTGCACCACCTTCAGCGTCTCTTTCAGGAATTCGGAGTCGTCGAGGGCCGCCGCGGCCGCCGCCTGGGCAGCCAGGTTGACGTTGAACGGCGGCCGCACTCGTTGCAGAACGCCGGCCACCTCGGCAGGCATGAGCCCATACCCGATGCGCAATCCGGCCAGCCCGTATGCTTTTGAGAATGTCCTCAGCCCCACCACCGGCCGTCCCGCCCTGACCCAATCCAGACTGTTCGCTCCGGCCGGGTCCCGTACGAACTCGATGTAGGCTTCGTCGATTACGAGAATGACGTCAGCCGGCAGGAGTGCCATGAAGGCCTCTATCTCGGACCGGGTCACGAGGCTTCCGGTCGGGTTGTGCGGCGTGTTCACGAACACGATGCGCGTGCGCGGGGTGATCTTGGCCGCCATGGCCTCGAGGTCGGTGCGAAAACCCTTGAGGGGAACCTCCACCGGGACGGCGGCGGCCGATCGGGTCTCGATTTCATACATCTGGAACGAGGGCTTGGGCATAATTACTTCGTCCCCCGGCTGCAGGATGGACCGAGCCAGCATGCCGATGATATCATCGGAGCCGTTGCCGAGAACGATCTGCGCCGGATCCAGATGAAATCGGAGGGCGAGCCTGCGCGTCAGCTCATAGCCTGAGCTGTCCGGGTAGCGGTGCATCGACGGCAGCGTCCGGCGAAGAGCGGCGAGCGCCTTGGGGGAAGGCCCGAGGGGATTTTCATTGGAGGCAAGCTTAATAGAGTGTCGGATGCCCCGCTCGCGCTCGACTTCTTCGACCGGCTTTCCCGGAACGTATGACGGGATCGAAAGGATATGCTCGGGAAACTTGAGGCTCATGGCGTTCGAATTTCGGATATCGAGCTTCGAATCATCTATGTTTTCACCGCGCAAGAAGTGCGCCGAGAATTTCATTTAGACTGAGCAGATGGCGAGTGCAAATTCAGCTGCCGGTGGCTGCCTTGCGACCGGCCTCCAGGGCCTTGAGGTTGAGCGGAATCAGCTTGGCCTTTTCCGCAAATTTATCCTTGACGGCCTCCGTCAGCGCTTCAAAGCTTACGATTCGGCTGCGGGCTACGAAAGCGGCCAACGCCACGATGTTGGCGGCCTTCACGTTGCCCAGCTCCTGGGCCAGCTCGATGATGGGAACTCGCAGTTCATCCACATCGCTCCGGCCCGAGCCGACAGGGATGATCGAAGCATTGATGAAAACGACGCCGCCCTTTTTCACGGTGGGGGCGAATTTCTCAAGGGAGGGTCGGTTCATCGCCACCAGGTGCCGCGGGTTGCGGATGATCGGCGATCCCACCGGCCGGTCGCTGATGACCACCGTGCAATAGGCGGTCCCGCCCCGCATCTCGGGACCATAGGAGGGGATCCATACAACCTCGTGGCCTTCGTGCATAGCGGCCTGGGCCAGGATCTGCCCCATCAGCATGACTCCCTGGCCGCCGAATCCGGCAAACTGGACCTCACTCTGCATGTTTCCCCCTCGCCGTCGGGTTCAGCCGGCCGGCTTCCGGAGTCTTGAATTCGCCCAGCGGGTAGTACGGGAGCATCTTCTCCTCTGCCCATTTTAGCGCATCATTCGGGGTCATTCCCCAGTTGGTTGGGCAGGTGCTGATGAGCTCGACCAGGCTGAAACAGGTGTTGTTCACCTGATAGGCAAAGGCTTTGTGGATGGCCTTCTTCGCGCGATTGACGTACTTGGGCTTGATCAGGGCCTCCCGGACGATGTAAGCCGGTGTCTCCAGCGCCGAGAGGAGCTCGGCCATCCGGACCGGCATGCCCGTCTGGACCACCTTGCGGCCGAAAGGCGAGGTCGTGGTGCGCTGGTCGGGCATGGTGGTGGGCGCCATCTGCCCGCCGGTCATGCCGTAGACGGCATTGTTGATGAAGATGGTGGTGAATTTTTCGCCGCGGTTGGCGGCATGAATGATCTCGCTCATGCCGATGCTCGCGAGATCGCCATCGCCCTGATAGGTGAAGACGACCAGATCCGGCCTTACCCGCTTGATCCCCGTGGCCATGGCCGGCGCGCGGCCGTGAGCGGCCTCCTGGAAGTCGAAGGTAAAATAGTTGTAGCACAACACCGCACAGCCTACCGGCGCAATCCCCACCGTGCGGCCGCGGATGCCGAGCTCGTCGATGACCTCGGCGACCAGGCGGTGCGCGATCCCGTGGGTGCAACCCGGGCAGTAGTGCGTAACCACATCGGCCAGGGCCTCCGGACGATGAAACGCTTTACCCATAATTTTTGCTCCTGAAATTCTTGCCGCTGTCAAAGCGCTGTCATGCTTTCGACCTAGTGCGACATGCCATCCGCTGCGGCACCTATGCAGTCAAGTCTACTGCGAAAATTCTAATTAATTACGAAGCGATCAGCTTCGTAA